>DRLC01000054.1 GCA_011053145.1 Planctomycetota bacterium
CAGGGCAAGGATCCAAGGCCGAAGCCGAAACCGCTGGTGTCGAAGCATGGGTGGTCCGGGATGACGGGACTTACTGAGCGCGTGGGATGGCGACATGAACGCGGATCGTGGACGGGCCGCTGCCAGAAGAGGCAGTCGGCGACCGTTCGAAGCGCGGGCGTACCGACGGTCGAGCGCGTATCTCGAACCCAGCGGCTACGAGCAGGGGGAAGAGTGGCAAGGACCCCCAGGGCAACTTCATCGACGCGACTTCCTCCAAACACCGAGCCCGAGCAAGCAGACAAACAACAGGGAAGCTACGCGCCAGGCCAGCAAGTGGGAACTTCGTCCTGGGGATTCAGGGGATGTTAGCGGAGGCTCGCCTCCGTTCGATGGTGCGGCGGGATATGCCAGGACAGGATTGGACACATTCATCTGAGATACCCCCTGCGTGGCGAGCCGAGTGGAGTTCAACTCCACAGATCTCGCAGCGGTGTCCTCGGACGGCAGTTCACCCGCAGGACTGGCAACGTACTCTTTGGGCAGCCCGAAGCGCCGGT
Organism: Planctomycetota bacterium; assembly: GCA_011053145.1. Taxonomy (GTDB): domain Bacteria; phylum Planctomycetota; class UBA1135; order UBA1135; genus DRLC01. Next base: position 540 of record DRLC01000054.1, read on the forward strand.
CGATCACGACCTGCCCGGGTTGAGCTTGGACAGGACTCAAGGCAGCTGCTTCCGTGTAGATGCGCTGCATCGTTGCTTCACGTCTTGTGTGCAGAAACCCAGTGCCCACGAGGTAGTGATCTTCAGCGACTCTAGATGGAATAGATTCTCCAGGACGCCAGCGCAGGAGGTAATCCGAGACGAGTGCTCCGTTACAGTCGAGCCACTGAATCTCGAGTTCTCGGAGGCCACTCATCGAGGAATAGTCGATGCGCACCATGCCCGCGATCTCTTGGTAGCCGTTCGCCGGGAGTAGGTATTTTCCGTGCTCGAAGTCGATGAACTCTGATCTCAGTGACGGAGTGAGCGGCAGATTGATGACGATGTGACCATCGTCTTCTGCCCGCGTGCTCCCACGCACGCGAGCGACTCTGAGGAGGTTCTGGGCCATGCTGGTTGCCCGGCAGCAAACGAGTGCGGCACCGGAGAAAGAGTCGCTTTCGTCCGGCACCGTGAAGCGCTGCAGGGAACTGACGATCCCGTCCCGGACCTCCCAGCGCCGCAGTTCATCACCAATGCGCTGCGTGTGGGTCACCAGTGGGGGGGTCATGGAATCGATGACGGTTACCCCGTAGTACCCGTTGGGCGCGATCGTCCAATCCGCCCGCTCATGATACTCCCCGTCTCTGGACGGGAGCCCTCCCGGTGCCGGGGGCGAGTGGTCCGTCAGGTCGTATTCGGCAGCGTTGCCTGCCAGGGGCGAACAGTTGCAGTTCCGCAGATAGTCGAGGTGGTCTTCTGCGAGCGAGTCCGACACCGCGTGGGTGGTCGTCTCGAGCACCGCAGTCCATTGCCCGTTCGGCAGGCGGTCTTGTAGCCCGGAGACCTCCTGGTAGCACCGTTGCATTCCATCCTGCGCAGAGGCGAGTGCCAGAACGACTAGAAAACCTTGGAGCGCCAACTGTGATCCTCTACGGGCAGCCTGGAAGAGAGACAAAAGGGACGTCGGGGGGCCGTGCGGATGACATGGGCCGGCTACCCGGCAGGCCGGCGAGCAGACCCTGGAACCCCAGACGATACCCGGAAGCACCACTGCTTTGCAGTTCGCCCTCGTGGCCGGGGAGTCCTCGCTCGATCCGCCCGCGAAGAATCCAACGCCGCAAGGACAACGAGCACGGAATCAGAACTAGGGCGGCAAGACCATAGCCTCTCAAGGGAACCTCCGTCTGTCGTGGGGCAACGTCGGAAGGGGCACCTCACCATTCCTGCGAACTTGTCCGTGCAGGCCCCTCCCACAGGACGATACGAACGGGAGGGAACCCGGCGGGGATGCTAGATGGTCGCGTCCGATCCGCAGGCAGGAGAACGTTCTCTCCGGCGCTTTTGCATCCAGGCGGGGCCTCCGGAGAGGCACCACGGTCCCAGGACCCAGACTGCGCGAAGGATGGCGGCCCCTGGCTCCTCGGGGAGGAGGTGGGGTCAGTTCGTTCCCTCCCGGACCATCGGGATCACGAGGCCGTTCACCGAGCTCGCGAGCCCGACCGTTCGGGTCTGCTTCATGCAGCCCATCGCGGTCAGGGTGAGCTGGTAGGTGCTCGGGCGCAGACCGCCGCAGTCGAAGGAGCCGGTGTAGCCCCAGTCCATGCGCGAGAAGTAGTTGCCGTTCTGGTGGCCGTCCGCGTCGGTTGCGAACACGAAGTTGCCGCCCAGGGGGCCGCCGTCACTGGCGATCATCGTCCCTGTGATGTGGAGGCCCGGGACGTTCGGCGCGACGAGGTTCACTTCGCGGTCCTCGCCCGCGGCGAGCGTGACGATGTCGGAGAAGACCGTCTCTTCCGCGGTCCAGGCGGTGCGCACGATGTGGCGGCCCGGTTCGAGGCGAGGGACGAGGAAGTTGCCGGCGGCATCGGTTCCGACCCAACCCGCGAGGATCGAGCGGTGCGGCGCGTCGAGGTACTCCACGCCGATCCAGACACCGGGTTTGCCGACGCCGTTCTCGTCGGTGAGGCGCCCGTGGATCGACGAGGTGAGGGGAGGGAAGGTGACGTCGAAACGCTGGGTCGAGGCGCCGCTCCCGACGAACTCGATGACGTGCTGTGCGGACTGGTCGGCGACGCTCTTCACGATCGAGAGGGCATAGGGGTGGGGGCCGAGGTTCGGGATCCGATAGTTGCCGAGCGCGTCGGTGTGGAAGAGCGACATCGTCGAGTAGTCCTGGTCGCCCGAGTGCAGCCACAGGCTCGTGCTCGCGACCGGACTCCCGTCGGCGTAGCGGATCGTGCCGTCGAGCCGCGTGACCCCGGGAAGGTCGAGGGTGATCCACTGGGCGGCCTGGCTGTTCGCCCGCACCAACATCGGATCGAGGCGATAGGCCTCCACCTGGACGTACCAGTCGCCGTCTTCGACGTCGAAGGTGACCTCGCCCTTGGCGTCGGTCTGGGCGAAGAAGCGGTAGGAATCGATCGACTGCTGGGCGGCGAGGGCGGCCGCGAGGGTCGGCTGGATGCGCTTCCAGAGCGTGACCCGGACGCCGGCGGGAACCGGGGCGCCGGCGGCGAGGAGCCGGAAGCGCAGACCGCTCGCCTTCAGGCGCGCCTCCCAGGAAGCCTCGCCGTCCCCCGCGTCGAGCATCGGGGAGGTTGCGTCCGAGTACCCCGAGTGCGACGCGCGCAGGGAAAAGCTCTGGATCGGGATTCCGGTCAGCTCGAAGGAACCGCTCGCGTCGGTCAGGGCGGTGAGGTACGGACGCTCGACGACCTCGACGCCCGCGCCTTCGATCGGATCGCCGGTCTCGTCGTCGAGGACGCGTCCGGCCGCGCGCCAGGTCCCCGGCGAGAGACGCACCTCCACATAGGTCGGTGCGTCGCCCTGGAGCTGGACCTGGCTCTGGTAACGGCCCGTGCCCGCGGCCGACGCGGAGAGGGTGACCTCCTCGGCGACGACGTCTCGGAAGGAGAACAGTCCGTCGGCCGCGGTGACCTGCGACGCGCTCCAGCCCGTGTCGGATGCGACGCTCACGTTCGCGGCTTCGATCGGGGCGAGGTTTCCATCGCCGTCGTCGAGGAGCACGATTCCGTTGAGCTCGCGCTTGCCGAAGAGTGAGACCTGACCGAGGTCGAGGTCCCGCGGCGTGTCGAGCGTGACCGACACCGTGCGCGAGTCGTAGCCCGGTGCCTCGAAGAGCAGCACCTGGGGCGCGGCCTGGACGTTGCGCTCGACCTGAAAACGCCCGCCCGCGTCCTGGAAGGGCTTCCCGTCCACGCGGAATGCGGTGACCGGATCCATCGAGGTGCCCTTGGTGACGAAGCCGCTCACGCGGACCGTGTCGGCAGGCTCCATCGTGATGCGCTGGTCCTTCGTGCCCGCTCGCACGTGCTCGAGGCGTGCATCCGCGAACCCGAACTTGCGGGCCACGACGACGTTCTCGGATCCGGTCACCACGCCGAGCTCGAACCGACCGTCGTTCTGGGTGAGCATCGTCGAGACGAAGGGGACGCCGCCTTCGGTGTAATGCGACGCGGAGACCATGACTCCGGAGAGCGGTGTGCCGTTCTCGGTCCGGACGGTGCCCGCAATCGTGTCCACCGCCTTTTCGAGTTCGGCTTCGACGAACGTTCGCTCGCCGGCCACCGGCAGAAGCGTGCCGAAGAAGCGGGTCAGGTAGGACGTGTGCTCCACCGCGAGCAGGTGTTCGATCGGGTCGACGTTCGAGAAGAGCGCGACCCCGCTCGCGTCGCTCGTCGCCGAACGCACCGCGTCCGAGTAGGAGCCGCTGCCGACGTGGGAGGCGAGGGCTTCGGGGGTCGCCGGGTCGAGGAAGACACGTGCGCCGGGGACGACGTTGTTCTCGCCGTCGGTCACGAGGACGAACACCGCGCCGAGCTCGGCCTTCTGGCCGTGGATGCGCTCGAACGCCCCGGTTCCGCCGCGCACCCCGAGGGAACCGAGGCGCGCGAGGAAGGCGCTCTCGGTGAGGACGTGCAGGTCACCGCGGTCGCTCCGGGCCAGGGCCTCCTCGATCTCGTCGGGCGTGGCGACCTGGAGTGCGCTGCGGCTCTCCCGGGCGTCGGGCTCGGCCTGTTCGAGCTCGGCGAGGCTCTCGGTGGATTGCTCCGTGGCGCCGGGACGCACGAGCGCCGGAGCCGGGCGAGCACTCCCCTGCGTGTGCCACAGGAGGAAGAGGACCGCGCCGGCCCCGAGGGCGAGGACGACGAGGAGGGCACGGATCGGGAAGCGTCGGGGAGGGGTGCTCATGGGGAGAGATTATCCATGGAACGGCCCGCTGTGGGATTTCGATTCAGCCGGTGTGGATCACGACCCGAGCCCCTCGTGGATGCGCTCCAGGAGCTTCAAGACGGTCTCGTCCCCGGGGACGAGCTGGTACAGGCGCTCGGCCACCGGCAGCGCGTCCTCGAACGCACCCCGGTCGGTGCGCAGGAGCGCGAGGGCATGGAGCGCATCGGGATCGCGTGGTGCGCGGCGGATCGCCTCCTCCAGCGCGTCGTCCGCTTCGTCGAGCCGACCCATCTTCTGCAGCAAGAGGCCGAGGTTGTAGTGGACGCGGGGCCGGTCGGGACCGAAGCGGGCGGCGAGCTCCATCTCGTCGAGGGCCTCGGGGAGGCGCTGCATCTCCGCCAGGAGGAGACCGAGGGAGAAGTGCAGCTCGGGCTCCTGGGGCGCGTAGGTGACGCCTCCACGCAGGACGTCCTCGGCGCCCTCGTTGTCGCCCGCGCGGTTCAAGAGGTTCGCGAGGTTGAAACGCGCCGGGAGGAAACTCGGTTCGAGCCGTAGGGCCGTCTCGTATTCGGTGCGCGCGCGCTCGTTCTCTCCGCGCGCCGCGAAGAAGATCCCGAGGTTCAGGTGCGGGGCGGGGAGGTCGGCCTGGGTGAGCTGCGCGGCGATGAACTCCTCGGAGGCTGCGTCGTAGGCGGCGCGGTCGGCCTCGGGAATCTCGCCCGGGGGGAGCGAGGAGAGGGCGCGCGCGGCCTCGATGCGGACCGCACGGACGGGATCGGTGAGGAGCGGGTCCACGAGCGTCGTGCGCGCCTGGGCGGGGAGGGAGTCGAGGGATCCCACGGCCGCGAAACGTACCAACGGATCCTCGTCGCCGATCATCGCCGCGGCGGCCTGCATCCCCTCGTTCCCGAGCCCACGCAAGAGTTCGAGTCCCGTGGCGCGCACGATGCCGGCCACCTCGGGATTCGCGACGAGACCGGAGAGCGGCGCCAGCGCTTCTTTCGCGCCGCCGCGTGCGACCGCGAAGAGCGGTCCGAAGCTGAGCGGACGCTCGGGCCCGTACCACTCCTCCACCTTTCGAGCCGCCCAGCCCGCCTCCTCATCGGGATGGCACGAGCTGCATGCGTCGGGGACGCCGAGGAGATCGTGGAGGTCCGGCCGCGGGATGCGCATCGAGTGATCGCGTCGCGGGTCGATCACCATGTAGGTGCGTTCCGGCATATGGCACGAGACGCATTTCGCCCCCGGCGAACCCGGCTCGTGGTGGTGGTGCTCGGGCGTGTCGTAGTCCTTGCTCGCGAGGGCCGGGAAGCGGTCGGTCGGGGGCGCGGGCCGGTGGCACTGGGCGCACAGAGCGTTGCCCTCCGCGCGCAGACCGAGACCGTGGGGGTCGTGGCAATCGCTGCACGTGACCCCCGCCCGCGCCATCTTGCTCTGGACGAAGGAGCCCCAGACGTAGACCTCGTCTTTGATCTGTCCGTCCGGGAAGTACGTCAGCGGTCCAAGCCGTTCGGGGAGGTAGCCGTCCAGGAACGCGTCGGAAGGGCGATGCGCGTCGGTCAGCGGAGAGCGGCGTGCGTGGCACGGTGCGCACGCGTTGAATTCACCGCGCTGGTTGTGACCCCTGAGTTCGGTTTCGAGTCCCACGTCCTCCCCTCGGCGCGCACCGCCGTCGGGGTGTGCCGCGGCCCACTCCAGGTGACGGCTCCCGGGGCCGTGGCAAGCCTGGCAGCCGACGTCGATCTCCTTCCAGGTCGTATCGTAGCTGTCGGTCTCGAGGTCGTAGCCGACGCGAACGTCGGTCGAGTGGCACGATGCGCACATCGTGTTCCAACGTTGGAAGCGGCCGGTCCAGTGCAGCGGGTCGTCGTGCGCGAAGGCGTCATCCGGATAGAGCGAGAACCAGGTCCTGTTCTCCGTGTCCCATGCGATCGGAAAGGACTGCAGGCGTCCGCGCGGGAGGCGGACGAGGAGCTGCTGGAGCGGTCGCACCCCGAACACGTAGGGCACCTCGAAGTCGGCGCGTTCCCCCCCCGGGCCTTCGGTCTCGACGAGGAAGCGCTCCCCGTCCCGATGGAAGCGCGTTCCGGCGAAGCTCGCGTCATCGAAGTCGCCGAGGACCGTGTCGTCGCGGGCCTCCTGCATCGCGAGGTCGTGGTCGGATCCGAGCCAGGCGGCGAACTCCTCGGCGTGGCAGCGCTCGCAGGTCGAATCCCGTACGTAGTCCGCGGGGGGAGCGGGGGCCCCTGCGGCGTCGCGCTCCCCTTCGGAACATGCGGCGATGAGGGCGGCGCCCGCGGCGGCGAGGAGGAACAGGCTGGGGATACGCATCGGTGGGGGGTCAGGGTACGAGCGTCAGGGAAATCGCCCCGTACTCGCCGAGCTGATCCTGGGCCGCATAGGTGTCGCTGAGGATCGTGAAGGAAAACGTGAGCTGCGTCGAGCCGCGGGAGACCGCCAAGCCGAGGGTCCCCGCGACGACCCCCGCGCGGCGCTCGGCGCTGCGGCTCTCCGAGAAGAACGCGCCGTCCACGGGAAGGCTGCGGGCGACCCCGTAGCCCACGAGGTCGAGGAAGGCATAGGTGGCGTCCCGATGCGCGCGAGGGGCTTCGAGGACGGGCGTCGCGAGGAAGCCCGAGCGCACGTCGCCGCGGCCGAAGTCCCGCGGGATCGTGTCCCCGACGCGCAACGTGGTCCCCGCCCGCGCACCGGTGAAGTAGGTTCCGAGACCGACGCCGAGGTCGGCGGTCCAATCCCATTCGAGTCCACCGACCCGCGATCGCGCGAACCTGTCCGTTCGCTCGACGGAGAGGTTCAGGATCGGCTCGTTCGGGATCTCGTGCTTCCAACCTCGGGGCCGGGTCGCACCGAAGTTCCGGTGGAAGGCCTTCTGGATCGATTCGGTGTCGAGGGCCGGACCGACGAAACCCAGGCGCAGCGTGACCGCGGCCATGGAATCAGGATCCACCGCGATCCGAGAGAGGTCGACCGCGACGATGCCGGCGTAGGGATGCGCGTCCGGTGGTGGGTTCTTCGCGGTCAAGTCCTCCGGGGTGAAGATGAGGTGCGCGAAGGTGCTGGAGGAGCGACGCGCGGAAGCGGGCAGCGCACCGAGCCCGCGAAGCGCGCCCTCGGCGAGCCGCTCGAGGAGGCCGAGCTCACCGGCGCGTTCGAGCGGGGGAGAGAGGAACGAGAACAGGAGAGCGTTCGTGTAGTTGCCGTCCTGCAGCCCGAGGGAATCGTTCTCCACGGCCATCGTGGTCTGGGAGCCGGGCCTCCCGATGGATGCGGGGGCGGTGCAGGAGGCGAGCAGAGTCCCTGCGAGGATCCAGGGAAGCCAGGCGCGAGCCATGAGCTTCAGTCGGCGGGCGTATCGCCGGCGGGGCTCTCGGCGGCCGGCGGTTCCTCCGCGGGGGCGGGGGGGGCTGGCACCGGGGACGCGGGGGCTTCGCGCGAGCGCTCGCGTTGCCAGGCGATCAGCTCGTTCAACACGGCGCCCCAGAGCAGGAAGACCGGCACGCGGATCAGGAAGCGGATCCCATCGGTGAAGGAGGTCGATTCGGCGTGGAGCGATTCCCAGATGTCGCCCAGGGCGAGCACCAGTCCGGCGGCGACGAAGCCGTACCAGCCCCAGACGATCGGGGCCCAGCGCAGGAAGAGGCCGATGCAGAGGGTCGCGACGACGAGCGCTCCCAGCGCCAGGCGGATCTCTCCCGAGGCGACGAGGTAGGGGAGGGAACCGAGCGTGATTGCGGTCAGAAGGCGTGAGACGATCCCGAGGTATCCGTCGGGAGTGAACACGCGGCCCTTCAGGAAGGGGAGTTTCCCCCAGGGAACGAAGATTCCGATGCAGACGAGCGCACCCGCCACCGAGCCGAGCTGGCTCGGGAGCGAGTTCTCGGGGGCACCCTCCCGGAACGTCCGCCCGAACGCGATCAGGAACGCGATGAGCGCGAGGAGCACGGCGATGCGAAGCAACCATTCCAGCCCCTGGTCCCTGCGCGGCGCGGTTCTCTCCCCTTGTGTCTGCTTCATGCTTCCCCTTCGTCTTGCCCCGCTCTTCCGGAGGGATCGTCCCCATCCGGGGCCGGATCCTCGAGGTGGGCGCGCGGGTTGATCTGACGGTCGCGCTCGAGCGCTTCGGCGATCGACTGCTCCATCTTGGCCTGGAGTTCGATCGTGTCGTCGAAGATCCAGGTGATCCGCGGGATGCGTCTCGTCTTCAGGACGCGCCCGATCTGACGGCGCACGAACCCGGTCGCATCCTCGAGCATGTGCGCGACCTTGCTCTTGTCGGCTTCGTTTCCGAGGACCGAGTAGAAGATCTTCGAGACCGACAGGTCGCTGGAGACCTCGACATGGGTGACGGTTACGAATGCGGCCCGCGGGTCGTTCAGCTCGAACTCGACGCAGTAAGCCGCCCGCTCGCGGATTCGAGCTTCGATTCGCGCTCTCGACCGAGCATTGGCCATGACGGGAGGTCTACAGGGTGCGCTTGACTTCGACGAGGCGGTAGGCCTCGATGACGTCCTCGAGGCGGATGTCGTTGAAGTTCGAGAGCACGATACCGCACTCGAAGCCCTCGCGGACTTCCTTGGCGTCGTCGGACTCGCGGCGCAGCGTGCCGATTTCGCCGGTCCACACGACCTGCCCGTCACGGAGGAGGCGCGCCTTGCTGGAGCGCGTGACCTTGCCGTCGAGGACATAGCAGCCCGCGATGTTTCCGATCTTCGAGGACTTGAAGATGCGGCGGATCTCGGCGTGGCCTTGGATCTCCTCCTTGATCTCCGGTGCGAGCGAGCCCTCCATCGCGGCCCGAATGTCGTCGAGCAGCTCGTAGATCACGCTGTAGACCTTGATCTCGACCCCGTTGCGCTCCGCAGCCTGGCGCACCTTCGCGTCCGCCGAGGTCTGGAACGCGAGGATGCGCGAGTTGGAGTTCATCGCCAGGTCGACGTCGCTCTCGAGCACCGCGCCGACACCGGAGTGCACGAGTTTGACCTGCATCTCGTCGTGCTCGAAGGACTCGATCTGCTGCTTGAGCACCTCGACCGAACCCTGGGTGTCCCCCTTGAGGATGAAGTTGAGCTGGGTCTTGTCCGCTTCCGCGACCGCCTCGAGGATGTCGCGCTGCAGCTTCGGCCTGTTCTCGGCCATCATCGCCATGCGCTCGGCACGGGCGCGCTCGGTGGCCACCTCGCTCGCGCGATCGAGGCCGGCAGGAACGACGACGAAGCGATCGCCGATCGTGGGCAGCTCGTTGAGGCCGGTGACCTCGACCGGCATCGACGGGCCGGCTTCCTTGATCTGCTTGCCCCGGTCGTCGTGGATCGAGCGCACCTTCCCGTAGCCCTTGCCGGCGAGGATCACATCGCCGCGCTTCAGGCTGCCGTCCTGGATCAGGAGGTGCGCGACCTTCCCCTTGCCCTTCTCGATCTCGGCTTCGAGCACGATTCCGGAGGCGGGACCGTCGGGGTGGGAGCGCAGTTCGAGCACCTCACTCTCGAGGAACACGCGCTCGAGGAGCTCGTCGACGCCGTCCCCCTTGAGGCCGGAGACCTCGAGCATCGCGGTCTCGCCACCCCATTCCTCGGGGGTCAACCCCAGGGCGGCCAGCTCGTTGCGCACCCGTTCCGGGTTCGCATCGGGCTTGTCCATCTTGTTCATCGCGACGACGATCGGCGTTCCGGCCGCCTTCGCATGGTTGATCGCCTCCTCGGTCTGGGGCTTGACCCCGTCGTCCGCGGCCACGACCAGGACGACGATGTCGACCGCATGGGCACCGCGGGCGCGCATCGCGGTGAACGCCGCGTGTCCGGGCGTGTCGACGATCGTCAGGGTGTGCCCCCCCTTGGTGGAGACCTGGTAGGCACCGATGTGCTGGGTGATTCCTCCCGCTTCCTTGTTCGCGATGCGGGAGGAGCGGATCGTATCGATCAGGGTCGTCTTGCCGTGGTCGACGTGGCCGAGGAACGCGACGCAGGGAGCGCGTTGGACCAGCTTTTCGTCCGCGATGGCCTCGCGTTCCTTTTCGAGTTCCGCGAGCAGTTGCTCCTCGGCGGCGACCTCCTGGACGACGACGAGGTCCACATCGAACTCGCTCGCGAGCAGGACGGCCGTCTCCTCGTCGATCGTCGTGTTGATCGTGATCCCGAACCCGATCTCGCGCATCGCGACGCGGAAGACCTGGTTCTCCTTCACGGCGAGGGTGTTGGCGAGCTTCTTGATCGTGACCGGTGCGTTGATCTGCACCGACTGACCGGCGTAGGGCGAGCCGGCGCTCGTGGTCGAGCGCGACCCGGAGCGGCGCCCGCCGCGACTTCCGGGACCGCTCTGCTGGATGCGCCTGCGGCGTAGGAAGCGCCCGGCTTCCCGCTCGCGTAGCTCCTGGGCCGTCATCGAGCCACGCGTCTGGTCGCCGCGCACCTGGCCGGAATGCCGCGAGCGGCCGAAGGTGGGCATCACGTTCGGCATCACGTCGTCGCTGGAACGGAGCCTGCGCGACTGGGACTTCGGCGGAGCCTTGCGCTCGAACTTCGAGGGGTCGATGAACCCGACCACCTTCCCGGTGCGGCGCTGCGAGGAGGGGCGGACCACCTCGGGGGCGGCCTCTTCTTCGGAGGAACCCTCCTCGGTCTCCTTTGTCTCCGCCGTTTCCGCGGATGCGGAAGCCGCGGTGGGGGCGGGTGTCTCCTGCTCCTCGGTGTCCGGTTCTGCGGGCGCCTCCGGCTCGGGGGCGGGCTCGGCTTCCGCTTCCGCGTCCTCGGGCTCGGGCTCCGGAGTGGGTTCGGGCTCGGGCTCGGGCTCGGCGGTGCCGGCAACCGGGGCCGGCTTCTCGGGCTCGGGTTCGACCGCTTCGGGGGCGGCTGTCTCCTTCGATGAGGGCTCGGTCTCCGCCTCGGGCGCGGGGGGCGCGGCCTCGGGGGCGGCCGGCTCGCCCTCCGCTGCGGCGGATTTCTCCGGGGCCGGTTCGGGTTGGGCCGGGGCCTCTTCCTCGGCGGGGGCCGGCTTCTTCTTCTTGCGGCGTTTGATCTTGAGGCCGCCCATCGTCTCGGGGGCGGTCTGGGCGCCGGCTTCACCGACGATCCCATAGGCCTCGAGGCGGGCCTGGACCTCTAGCACCTCCGTTTCGGAGAGAGCCGTCATATGGCTCTTCACCTGGACGAAGCCGATGTCTCGGAGCTTGGCCGCCAGCGCTTGGCCGGTCATGCCGTACTCCTTGGCGAGGTCGTAGACGCGTTTCTTCGCGGTCACTCGGTCTCCTTGAGGGAAGGATCGTTGGTCGCGGGCCCTCGGGGCGCCGCAGACGCTTGCCGGTCAGCCTTCGGCTCCGGCCTGTGCGATTGGGGTTTCGGGGCCGCTTCCGGCGGTGTCGTTCGAGCCTTCGGACTTCGGCTCCGGGGCGTCGATCGTCTCCTCGCTCGAAGCGGACGGTTCTGCGGCGGGGATCTCGTCCCCGCCCGTCTCCTCCGGTTCGTCGGTCTCTTCCGAGGCCGGCGCGGGGGGGGCGGTGCCGAATCCCTCGGCCTCGAACTCCTCCCGGGTCTTGATATCGATGTCCCATCCACAGAGACGGCTGGCAAGGCGCACGTTCTGGCCCTTCTTGCCGATCGCAAGGGACTGCTGATCTTCGTCGGCGACGACGACCACCGAACGGTTGTCGATGTCGGAGTAGATGTGGTCGAGCTGGATCGTCGCGGGCTTGAGGCCATTCATCACGAGCGTCTCGAGGGAGTCGCTCCATCGGATGATGTCGATGCGCTCGCCGCGCAGCTCGTCGATGACGGCCTTGATGCGGGACCCGCGTACGCCCACGCAGGCGCCGATGCCGTCGATCTTCGGGTCGAGGCTGAGGACGGCCATCTTCGTCCGGTAGCCGGGCTCGCGCACGACGCGTTTGATCTGCACGACCTCGTCGGCGATCTCCGGGACCTCCAGTTCGAACAGGCGTCGCACGAGGTCGGGGTGGCGGCGGCTGACGATGATTCGCACGCGCGGTCCGTCCTTGCGGACTTCCAGCACGATGCCGCGAATCCGGTCGCCGGGGGAGAAGGTCTCCCCGCGCACCCGCTCCTCGCGGGGCAGGTAGGCTTCGGTCCGGCCGAGGTTGATGACCAGGTTGTCGTTGTCGAAACGCTGGACCGTTCCGTTGATCAGGCTGCCGACGCGCGTTTCGAACTCGTCGTAGAGCACGTCGCGCTCGGCCTCGCGCACCTTCTGGATGAACGCCTGCTTGCAGGCCTGGGCCGCGATGCGTCCGAGGTCGGCGAGTTCGAACTCGTACTCCCCCTCGTCGTCCTCGACCTCGATCTCCCCGGTGGTTCGATCGACGCGGACGACCAGGTCTTCGCCGACGCCTAGACGCTTCTTGACGGCGGTCGCGATCGCATCCTCGAGACCGAGAAAGAGGGTCTCTTTGGGGATGTCCTTATCGCGGTGGAGGACATCGATCATCCTCAGCAGGTCTTCGGCGTTCATGGACGGGTGGGGTTGGGGAGGAGAGACCGAGGCTCGAAAAAGACGCAGCGCCGCCTAGGGACCGTTCGGGCGAGCGAGTTCGCTCACTCCTCCGAACGATCGACGACCCCGTCCGAGTAGCCTTCGGTCCATTCTTTAAGGCCCCGGAGTCTGCTATATCTCCTGGAACGAGTCAACGCTAACCCCCCGCCCCGTCGCGGCTTCCCGTCCTCCTCCGACGTTCGCCGGAGGCCCCCGGGGGCGCCGCGAGCGGCCCTCGCCGGCGGGTCCCCCGGGGCCCGGCCCCGGGGGAGAACGGGGGCCGGACCCTCGCCTTCTCCCGTGCTCCGCTCCGTCCCCTTCCTCGGTTCCTCCGCTCCACTGCGCGCCTTTCTCGAGCAGCTCGAGGCGGCGGCCGCGAGCGACGTCACGGTGCTCCTGACCGGGGAGAGCGGCACCGGCAAGACCACCGCGGCCCGGCTCCTCCACGGGGCCGGATCGCGCGCGGAGGCTCCGTTCGTCCTGGCTCCCCTCGCGGAACTCACGCCGAGCCTCGTGGAAGCCGCGCTCTTCGGCCACGAGCGCGGGGCATTCACCGACGCCCATCACTCGCGCCGCGGCTGGTTCGCCCGGGCGGACGGCGGAACGATCGTGCTCGACGACGTGGATCTCCTGCCCGTGCAATTGCAGGGCAAGCTCCTGCGCACGCTCCAGGAACGCGTGATCGAACCCCTGGGCGCCGAGACCCCGGTGGCGGTGGACGTGCGCGTGGTCGCGACCACGAACGCCGATCTGCGCGCTCGGGTCGCCGCGGGCGAGTTCCGAGAGGACCTCTACTATCGGTTGGGGGTCGTTCCGATCGAGGTTCCTCCGCTGCGGGCGCGCGGCCCCGATCTCCCCGAGCTGGCGGCTGCGCTCGAGGAGCGCGTGGCCGAACGCCTCCGCGTCGCGCCGCGGGGGCTCGGCCCGTCGGCCCTCGAACGGCTCGCCGCGCACCCCTGGCCGGGGAACATCCGGGAGCTCGAGAACGCGCTCGAGCGCGTGACCGTGTTGGCGCGCCCGAGCGCGTCGGGCGAAATCGCCCCCGAGGAGTTCGACTTCCTCGAGGAGGCCGTCGCCGGGATCGCCGATCGCCTCGCGGACGAAGCCCTGGCGAACGGGATCACCCTCGAGGTCCTCGAACAGGCCCTGCTCGAGCGCTCGTATCGGGAGCACCGCGGCAACGTCAGCGCGGCTGCCCGGGCGGTCGGCTTGACCCGGCGCGCCTTCGAGTACCGCCGGACCAAGGGCGAGAGCGGGAATCCATGAGCGGACGACTGCGGCTCGCCGTCTATCTGGTCTGGGGGCTTCTCTGCGCGGGGGGCGCCGCGGCGGGACAGCGGGTCGACCCCGACATCGCGCGCCTCGAGGGCGCGCGGGGCCCCGCGTTCGGAGCGGTCCTGTCCGAACTCGCCGAACGCGGAACCCAGGCCGCATCCGCGGCCCTCGAAGGCTTCGCCTCTCGCCCCGCCGCCGCCCGGCGGGCCCGGGCGCGCCTTCTGGTCGAGGCCCTCGGGGCCGCCGACGTGGGTCGCGCGATCGAACTCGCAAGGGACCCCGATCCGGAGGTGCGCCGGGCCATCCTGGAGGCCCTGGGCCGGCGGGCCCTCGCGGAGGCCGCCGCGGCCGAGCGGATCGCGACGCTCGAGGCGGCCGTGACCGACGACCCGGACGCGGCCGCGCGCAGCGTCGCGCTGCGGGCGCTTTCGAGCTCCGCTCTCCCGGGGGCCGCGGCCTCGCTCGACGTCCTCCTCGACCGGGTGCCCGAGGCGACCGCGCGGGAGGTTGCGCGCGCGTTGGTCGGACTCGCCGCCGGCCGGGCTCGCCTCGTCGGCCGCGTGCGCTCCGCGTTCGCGTCGAACTCCCGGATGCGTCCGCCCTCGGGGCCGGTGCTCTCGATCCTCCTCGGTGGATACGGCCGAGCCCTCGCGGAGCTACCCCGCGGCGGGGAGGATCCATCCGACCGCCTCGCGTTCGTCGCGGGGCGGCGCCACCCGTCGCGCGCGGTGCGGGTCGGCGCGGAGCGGGCGCTGACCGAGTTCCTGCGGCGCCTCGCCGAGTTCTCCGAATTCGACCGCGCGGACCGCGTTCTCGCGGCGCTCGAGGAAGAGGGCTGGCCGCGCGATGATGCGCTCGTCCGCCGCCTCGGCTTCGCCCTCGCGCGCCGTGGCGACGTCGAGAGGACGTTGTCCCTCGCCGACGAGCTCGAGAGCGCGGTGCGTGGAGCCCCGGGCGTCACCGCGGCCGACGCGGCGATGGGGCGTCTGCGCGCCGTCCACTACCGCGCGGCCGCGCGCTTCGCGTCGGGCGACTTCGCCGGAGCGCGAGCCGGCTTCGAAGAGGCGGAGGCGCTGCTCGAGACCCTCATCGGGGAGCGCCTCGACCTCAGTCGGCGCGAGGTCCAGTCCCTGGGGGGACGCATCATGGTCGATCGACTCGAGCTGGCCGCGCTCGAGGCGCTCTGGATCGCCTGCACCCGTCTCGCCGAGGGCGAGGAGGTCGCGTCGCCGCGCGTGCTCGCGGCGGTGCGGCGCGCCCACCTCCTGCTCCTCTCGACGCGCGTCGTCGACCTCTCCACGGACGCCCAGGCCGGGGATGGTTCGTTCGAGGGAGTCCTCACACGCGAGCTCGCCCCCGGTCCGCTCTTGTTCGGTGAGAATCGCTTCCCCCTCTGGGCCGAGGGGCGGGGTTTCGAACTGCTCGGGAGGCTGGGGCGAGCCGTCGCCACCGTCGCGCGGTTCGAGATGCCCGGTTTCGAGCCCGTCCCGGACCCGCCGCCGGGGCCCTGGGACGTCTTCACGGACGCGGAGCGCCTCGATCGCTTCTTCCAATACCGCGACGCCCTGGTGGGATCCCTTGGTCGTCGACTCGGTCGATTGCAGCGCGACGATTCCCCGGACATCGAGGCGAAGCGCCGCCCGCTGCTCAACCAGCTCTCGTTCGTGAGCGCGATGGGGCAGCGCGAAACCGCGGCGTTGTCCGCTTGGCGGGACGCCCACCCGGGCGAGGAGATGGGACCGGAGGAGTCGGCTCGGGTCTTCCGGGACCTCGCGGACCTCGTCACGCGCCCGTCGCTGTTCGCGCTGCGGCTCGCCCAGTCCCTGCGCGACGACGGGCGCACGCCCGACGCGCGCGAGGTGGCCGAGCGCGTCCTGGAGGATCTCCAGGCACGCAACCCCGGCACGGGAGACGTGTGGGTCGAGTGGGCGAGTGCACGCGTGGAACTCCTGCTCGGCTCCACCTACATGGACGATGGTCAGCCGGAGGAGGCCGAGCGCCTGGAGCTGCGCGCGGTGCGCCGCATCGAGGAGCTCGAAGGGACCTTGATCTCGAACGGTGCCGATCCCGACACCGACGCGACCGTGAAGCAGCTGCGTACCCTGCGCGGCAGTGCGCTCTTGTCCCTGGCCGTGAACGCGAACGTCGGCATGCACGACACCGAGCGGGCCCTCTCCTACTTCGAGCGCGCATTCGCGCTGGACCAGCGCGATTTCATGCAGGTCCTCCTGGCCTGCTACCGTGCACGCTCCGGTCACGAGGCCGAGGCGCGCGCCGTGCTGAGAACGATCGAGCCGGCGCCCGCGCTCTACTACAACATCGCCTGCACCCACGCGCTGCTCGGCGACACGCGAGAGGCGGTGGACTTCCTGCAGCGCGAGTTCCTCGAAAACCATCCGACGAAGGGGTCCTTGGAGCGCCAGAAGGAGTGGGCTCGCAAGGATCCCGACCTGGCCTCGCTGCGCGATGACCCCGCTTTCCGGCGGCTCGTCGGGCTCGGGGAGGGGGACTGAGCGGGCTCCGGACCGCGCGGCCATTCCATCGGGCCGCGGCCGGGTGCCGTCGGCTCGCTCGCCTGGAAACAGGCGGGCGGCGGGACCTTCGGGGGTTTTCGGGGACCTGTGTCCGTGATCCAGGGCTAGGATCCCGCGCCTATGGGACAAATCACAGTGACGGGACGGGGTCGGCGGCGGCTCCTGCGCGGGCATCCTTGGATCTATGCGGACGATGTGAACAGCGGGGAGGGGGAGCCCGGTGAACTCCTGCCGGTCTTCGCGCCGGAGGGGGGGCCGCTCGGTTGGGGCCTCTTCAGCAGCGAGTCGAAGATCTGTGTGCGGCTCGTGACCCGCAGCGCGAAGCAACCGGACCGCGGGTTTTGGCTGGAGCGCGTGCGCGCCGCGGTGGAGCTGCGCGCGGGAGAGGGGCTGCTCGAACCGGAGGGCGCCTGCCGGCTGATCGCGGCAGACGCCGACGGGATTCCCGGGCTCGTCGTGGATCGCTATGCCGACGTGCTCGTGCTGCAGAGCGGGGGCCAGGCCTCCGATCGGATGATGGCTTTCCTCGAGGAGCTCGTGCTCGAGGTGTTGCCGTTCGAGATTCGCGCCATCCTCGATCGCTCGGAGAGCTCCGTGCGCAAGCACGAGGGGCTCGACCCGCGCGTGGAATGGCGCCGCGGTTCCGCGCCGACGGAGCGGATCGAGGTGGTCGAGCAAGGGCCGGGGATGGAGCGCCTGGTGTATGGCGTCGACGTGGAGCACGGCCACAAGACGGGGCACTACCTCGATCAGCGCATGAACCGCGCCGAGGCGGCGCGTTACGCGAGGGGCAAGCGCGTCCTCGACGTCTTCAGCTACGACGGGCTCTTCGCGATCCGCGCAGCGCTCGCGGGGGCGAGCGAGGTCGTCGCGATCGACCAGTCCGAGGCGGCGGGCGAGCGGCTCCTCGAAAACGCGCGGTGCAACGGCGTCGCGGACCGCGTTCGCTTCGAACGCGCGAAGGCGATGGACGATCTCCGGCGGCGTGTCGAGGACGGCGAGAGCTGGGATGTCGTCGTGCTCGATCCGCCCGCCTTCGCGCGTTCCAAGCGTGAGGTGGACGGGGCCGTTCGGGGCTACCGCGAGCTGAACCGGCGCGGTATGAGCCTGGTGTCCCCGGGTGGCCTCGTCGTCAGCGCCTCCTGCTCGCACAACGTCGATCGCCAGACCTTCACGAAGGCCCTCGCCGACGGGGCCAGGGCCGCCGGCCCCGACTCCGAAGCTGCGGGGCGCGAAGCGAGAATCGTGCGCTTCACCGGGGCCTCCCCGGATCACCCGGTGCTCGCGAACCTTCCGGAGACCGACTACCTCAAGTGCGCCTTCGTGCGCGTCGGCCGTTGAAGATCCTTCTGAACGGGGAATCCCGAGAGCTCCCCGAGGGCTCCACGATCGCCACCCTGGTGGCTTCGCTCGATCTGCGACCCGAGCAGGTGGCCGTCGAGCGCAATCGCGAGTTGGTCCCGCGCGCCGAGCACGCGACGACGGCGCTCGCCGAGGGGGACGAGCTGGAGGTGGTCACCCTCGTCGGCGGGGGTTGAGCGATCGTCGCCACGTTCCTCGCAACGCGGGGGGGCGGAGCGGGAGCGGGAGGTGGTATCCTGCGCCGCGTGAAGAACGAGACAGCGACCGAAGCGGGGGACGAGCCTCTCGTCCTGGGTGAAGCCACCCTGCGCTCCCGACTCCTGGTCGGGACCGGGAAGTATGCGGACTTCGAAGAGACCGCGCGTGCGATCGAGCTCTCGGAAACCGATTGCGTGACCGTTGCCGTGCGGCGGGTGAACCTGGACCCTTCCAAGGGGCCGTCGCTCCTCGACGTGATCGATCGCGAGCGCATCACGATCCTACCGAACACCGCCGGCTGCTTCGACGCACAGAGCGCCGTCCGCACCGCACGCCTCTCGCGTGAAATCCTCGGTACGCCGCTCGTGAAGCTCGAGGTGCTCGGGGACACCAAGACCCTCCTGCCCGAGCCCGTCGCGACGCTCGAAGCGACGCGCGAGCTCGTCGCCGACGGCTTCACGGTCCTCGTGTACTGCTCGGACGATGCGCGATTGGCCGTCGCGCTCCAGGAGGCCGGAGCCACCGCGGTCATGCCCGCCGGTTCGCCGATCGGTTCGGGCCAGGGCGTCTTGAACCCGAACGCGATCCGGATCATC
Organism: Planctomycetota bacterium; assembly: GCA_011053145.1. GTDB lineage: Bacteria > Planctomycetota > UBA1135 > UBA1135 > DRLC01. Next base: position 19,219 of record DRLC01000054.1, read on the forward strand.
CGCGAGCTCGTCGATGTTCCCGTGATCGTCGACGCCGGTGTCGGCACCGCGAGCGACGTCGCCTTCGCGATGGAACTGGGTGTTGACGGGGTGCTGCTCAACACCGCGATCGCGAACGCGCGCGAGCCACTGCGCATGGCGGTGGCGATGCGGGACGCTTGCCGTGCGGGCCGCCAGGCGTTCCTCGCGGGCCGCATCCCGCGCCGCCTCTACGCGACAGCCTCCTCGCCGACCGAGGGCATGGTCGCAGGCACGGTCCAACCCAGCCCGCCCCGGGGGAAGGGGGCCGTCTCCGCGCGGTCCCCGGAGAAGAGCACGCAGGCTTGATCGCATCCCTCACCTCGGCCCTCGCGAGCGAGGGGGGTGGGGCCGAGATTCCCGAGCTGCCCTCGCCGGGCCCGCTCGGGTTCGGCCTGCTCCTGGTCGTGGCCGTGCTCATCCTCCCGTTGCTCGGGAAGCTCGGGCGCGCGCTGGCTCCCGGGGACGAGCTCCCGCGCGCGCCGTGGCGGGGGGTCGATCTCGGCGTGATCCTCGGTGCGGGCGTTCTCGCCTTCCTCGCATCGGGCCTCGTCCTCGGCCTGCTCGGGATCGACGGAACGGAAAAGTCCGGCCCGCTGATCCTGATCGCCCTCCTGCAGAGCGCGTTCCTCCTCGGCTCGGTGGGATTCACGGCGAGTGCCACCGCGTTTCAGCGCGCCGGCCGCCGCGGCCTCGCCGCCCTGGGGCTCGGGCGGGACGGGGACGGGGCCTGCGCCTTCCTGGGCCTGCTCTCCTACGCGCTGTTCGCACCGCTGCTCTGGTCCGTGCTCCTGCTCTGGCCCTCGGTCGCGGAGAGTCTCGGGATCCGGTTCGAACCCCAGGAAGTGCTCGTCGATGTGATCGGCTTGCACGGGGCTTCCCTCGCGGTCGCGCTCGTTCTCGCGGTCGCGATCGTCCCGTTCATCGAAGAGCTCCTGTTCCGGGGCTTCTTGCAGAGCCTCCTGATTCGCACCTTCGGCGCATCGTCCGGGATCGTCTTCGCTTCGATCGTCTTCGCGTCGTTGCACGGTGCGGCGGCCTTCGGTCCCATCTTCGTCCTCAGTCTGTTCCTCGGCTGGCTCCAGGTTCGCTCCGGACGCCTTTCCGCCTCCTGGTCGGCCCACGCGCTGCACAACGCCCTGACCCTCGCCCTCGTGCTGGCGAACCCATCCCCATGACCCACTTTCCGAAGGAGGGCCTGTTTCGGCCCATCCCCGGCGGAGCCTTCGCCGCGAAGGACGCGATCCTCACCGGAGACGTGACCCTCGGCGCGGACGTCGGCATCTGGTTCGGTTGCGTACTTCGCGGCGACGATGCGCCGCTCACGATCGGGGCGCGGACGAACATCCAGGACCTGACGATGGTCCATGCGGACACCGGGGTTCCGAACGTGATCGGCGAGGAGGTCACCGTGGGGCACCGTTGCATCCTGCACGGAGCGCGGGTGGGGGACCGCACGATGATCGGCATGGGGGCGGTGCTGCTCGCTCGATCGGTCGTCGGGGAGGGGGCGATCGTCGCGGCCGGGGCCGTGGTCCGCGAGGGGTTCGAGGTGCCGGAGCGCACCCTCGTGGCCGGGGTCCCCGCCCGGATCATTCGGGAGGTGAGCCCGGAGGAGGCGGAAATGATTTCCGGGAGTGCCCGCGGTTACGTCGAGAAACTTCGCGCCTACATGCCCGCCGGATCCTATTAGGTCAAAACGCCCTATCCCGAGGGTCGAGGAGGGAGGACCGGGTCCACGCGGACTCCTTTTCTCCTCTTCGCCCCGCCCCCGATCGACGGGTAGGGTTACGTACCAGGGTGCTCCGGCCCGGACCTCCGCTCCGCCCTCGCCCCCTGGCTCGCACCCGAACCATTCCTCGTCATGCAACCCACCACCGATCCTGTCACGAAACGGCTTCGCGCCGCTCGTCTCGCGACCCTCCTCACGGCCTCGGTCCTCGCCTCCTGCGGCGGTTCCGGGGGCAAGGCACGCGTCCCCGGAGTCTCCGGCCCGCCCGCCGCGTCCACGCTCTCCGTGGACTTCGGTCTGCGCCGGGACTTCGATCTGGGCACGGGTTTCCTCGGCGACGTGCTCCACGTCGATCTGAACGCCGACGGGATCGAGGACCTGGTCGAGACGAACTTCCTCCCGGGCCAGATCTCGATCGCCCTCGGGCAGCCGGATGGAACGTTCCTGCCGATCGCGACCCCCAGCACGCTGGGCAAGGCGTGGCGCCTCGCGAAGGGAGACTTCGACGGAGATGGGATGGTCGACATCGCCGTCGCGAGTCATGTCTATCGGGGGGTCGGCGCTTCCGGCCTCGACGTGTTCCTGCAGGGACCGACCCCGGGTGAGTTCACCCAGGCGCCGCTGCGCCTGACCCTGGCGACGAACCCGACCGATCTCGCCGCCGCGCCGGCCTCGGGGTTGGCGGGGACCGGGATGGGAGCTCCGGCGCTGATCGCCGGTCCCGATGAGATCTTCCTCTGCCTGCGGGACGTCGGCGAGGTGGCGCGGGTGGAACTCCAGGGCGGAGCCCTGGTCCAGACGGGCTCGCTCGAGTCCTCGAATCTGGGCGAGACGGGGGGGCCGTTCAGCATCGCGGTCGTGGATCTCGGATCGGATGGCGAACTCGACCTCGTCGTCGGGGAAGAGAGGGTGCCCGGCCAGTCCGACCGCGTGATCAGCTATCCCCGCACGAACGGTGCCTTCGGTCCGGCCCAGATGGTCATGGCTCCGCTGTTCCGCCCGATCGTGGACAACGCCGGAGACATGGACTCGAACGGGTTCGAGGACATCGCGATCGCCCAACTCGACTCCAACGGGGTCTTCCTCCTGCGCGCGGACGCCTCCGGACTCTCCCAAGCCGTGCTGCTCGACTTCGGAGCGCCGACGACTTCGCTCATCTTCCCCGACCTCGATGGGGACGGGTACGCCGAGGCGGTCGCGACGACGTTGCATCAGGACTCGGTCCAGGTCCTCCCGGGAACCGGGCCGATGGCCTGGGGCGAGGCCGTGCACTACAACGTCGGCCCGGTGCCGCGAGCGATCGACACGATTCTCTTGCCCGGTGACGCGACGCCCGACCTGCTCTGCGGAAACGCCCAGGACCTGACCGTCCTGGTGGGGATCGGCAATGGCGAGTTCCGCGGCGCGCGCGGCTACGACATCGGCGCTCCCGGTGCCGAGTCCGTGCTGCTCGCGGACCTGGACAACGATGGCTCCCTCGACGCGGTCACCGTGTCCAAGGAAGGTCGCGCGATCTCCTTCCTGCGCGGCGATGGGCAGGGTGAGTTCCTGCTCGAAACGACTCTTCCGCTGATCCCCTCGCTCTCCGAGGTCCCGGCTTCCGCCGTCGCCTCGGACGTGGACCTCGACGGGGACCTCGACGTCGTCGTTTCCCTCCCCGCGCTCGACGAGATCCGCATCTACCGCAACCCCGGTTCGATCGACTCGTTCTCGGATCCGGTCGGGTCGGACGTCATCTCGGTCGAGGGGGGTCCGATCGGACTTGCCGTCTGTGACATGGACGGGGATCTCGAACCGGACGTGGTCGTCGCCAACAGCACGACCGACACCGTCCAGGTCCTACTGAACCAAGGCGGCGGCCTCTTCGCTCCTCAGGCCGGACTGCTGCTCGGCGTCACCCCCCAGGGTCTCTATGCGATGGACTTCGACCTCGATGGGGACGTGGACATCGCCGTGATGGGGGCGGACAACTCGGGCTACCAGCTCGTGATCCTCGGTGGCGACGGCTCCGGAGCTCTCGCGATCGACGAGAGCCACCAGATCGACGGCGCCGGCCGGTCGATGGTGGCGGGGGACTTCGACGAGGACGGGCGCCCGGACCTCGTCGTCGGGCAGACCTCGACCCACTCGAGCGACTTCTTCCTGCTGATGAACGAGGGCGGGCTCTCGTTCAACGCTCTGCGACTCACCGCGCTTCCTGGACCGGCGAACGTGATGGCCGAGGACCTCGACAGCGATGGGCACCTCGACGCGGTCGTGGCGACCGCGGGAGGGGAGCTCGTCGTGCTCTTCGGGGACGGCCAAGGGGGGTTCCCGAGCCGCCTTCCCCAGACCGCGGGGGAGCTTCCCCTCGGACAGAGCACCGTCGGCGCCTCGCTCGGTGATCTCGATGGCGACAGCCTTCCGGACCTCGTCACGGTCTCGGCCCGCACCCCGTTCCTCTGGGTCGCGCGCAACACGAGCACGCTCTCGGTCAGCGAGTAGACGCAGCGCGTCCTTCTCCGGGGCCGTCGGCCTCCAGGGTTGCCTGGGGCCGGCGGCCCCGTGCGCGTGGGGCGGCCCCGGTCAGGGGCCGAAGCGCAGCGTTGCCGTCGCGGCGAGGGGGGCGCCGTCGGTGGAGCGCAGTCCCTCGTGGAGTTCGAGGCGGAGCTGGGATGCGGGCCAGCCGGTCCCCGGAGGGGCGAGGGTGAGGGTGGCGCCGGAGGGGAGGATCGTCGCGCCGACGTCGATCCCGGAGGAATCGACGAGGCGGACACGGGAGGGGGCGAGGGAAGAGGGGTCGAGGGGAGCGGAGAGCTGGACGACGAGGTCCGAGTTCGATGCGAGGGGGGTGCCGGGGGCGGGGGAGGTCGAGAGGACCCGCAGCGTGGGGGG
>DRLC01000055.1 GCA_011053145.1 Planctomycetota bacterium
CGTTTCGACGGCCTCCCGGAGGGACGCTACGGGGTGACGGTGGAGCTCGGCGGAGCGTCCCTCGGAACGGTGGAGGTCTTCGGAGGCCGGGGGACCGAAGCGGGCCTGGTGCTGCGCTGACGCTGGATTCCATCCCGGTCTGACCCCCTTTGGGATCGGGCTCGATTCTGGTCGTCCCGAGTCCCGGGCCGGTGCGTCGCGGAAGGGGTCATCTCCGGGTGCCGGGTCGGAAAGGGGCGGAAGTGAAGTTCCTCGGCGTGGGGGAGTAGACTGGCCGTTCCATGGGAGCGGCGCGAACGATGCAGAGGTTGGTGAGCGGGGTGCTTGGGCTCCTGCTCGCCGCGACCGTGGCGGCGGCCCAGGGGAGTGCGGTGTGGGTGCCGGTGCGGGGGCCGATCGATGCCAGTACGCAGTCGCACCTGCGGCGGGGGATCGCGGCGGCGGAGGAGGGGGGGCGGGTGCTCGTGCTCGACATCGATACGCCGGGGGGAGGCGTCGAGGTGACGTGGCAGATTGCGAAGACGCTGCGCGAGGCGGCGGATCGGGGGGTGGAGACCGTGGCGTGGGTGAACGAGCGCGCGACGTCGGCGGGGTCGATGCTCACGATGGCGTGCCGGAACGTGTACATGCGTTCGGCCGCGACGATCGGGTCGGCGCTGCCGGTGACGGTCGGGCCGGGGGGAATGGCGCCGGTGAGCACGGATGCGGAGGTGCGGGAGAAGACGCTTTCGTATTGCAGGGAAGAGTTCGCGGTCGTGGCCGAGGCGAACGGGCGACCGGGGCTCTTGGCCGAGGCGATGGTGGATCCGGATGTGGGCGTGCTCGTCATCGAGGTGGACGGAGAGCGGAGGCTCGTGAGCGAAAGGGAATATGACGACATGCGGCTCGACGGCACCGTGCCGCGGCTCGTGCGCACCGTGGTCGAACAGGGGAAGCTCCTGAACCTGGGGGCGGGTGAGGCGGTCGAGCTCGGGCTCGCGGACGGGATCGTCGATTCACGCGAGGATCTCGCCGCGGCGATCGGTGTCGACCCGGACGAGATCGTCGTGCTCGAACGCACGCGCTCGGAAGACTGGGCGAGCGTGCTCGATACGTGGAGCCCGCTGCTCCTGATCCTCGCGTTCGTGCTCGCCTACGTGGAGATGAAGATCCCCGGGTTCGGCGTGGCTGGGATCCTCTCGATCGTCTGCTTCACGGCGGTGATCCTCGGGCGCTGGCTGGTCGGACTCGCGGACGTGCCGCACATCGTGTTGCTCGTCGTCGGCGTGATGCTGATCGCTGGGGAGCTGTTCCTCGCTCCGGGAACGCTTTGGCTCGGGATCGTGGGAGCCTTCTCGGTCTTCGTCGGGATCCTGTGGTCGTTCGCGGGCGCGGGGACCGGGTTCGAGTACGCCCTCGATCGCTCGATCCTCGTGGACGAAGCGCTGCGGCTGCTCGCCACCGCCTGCGTTGCGATGGTGGCCACGGTGGCCCTGTCGCGCTTCCTGCCGAAGACGCCGGTGTTCGGGAAGATGGTCCTGGATCCGGAGCGGGACCTCGGCGGGCCCGTGAGCGGCGCGGCCATGGCGGACACGGTCGGCAAGGCCGCACGGGTGGCGCGGGTCGGAGCGCGTGGACGGGCGTTGACCGCGCTGCGCCCGGTGGGCAAGGTCTCCCTCGTGGACGACGAACGCATGGAGTTCGAGGCGCTTGCGAGTGGTCCGGAGATCGAGGCCGGATGTGAGGTCGTCGTCGTCGAGGTGCAACCCTCGGGACGGCTCGTCGTCGAGGCGGAGGCACGCGCGTGATCGGTGCCCTCGGACTCCTCGCGCTCGGCCTCGCGCTGATCCTCGCCGAAGTGTTCTTTCCGAGCTTCGGGATCCTGTCGGTGCTCGCGACGCTGGCGTGCCTCGGCGCGGTGATCCTCGCGTTCCGCGAGGATCAGGAGACCGGGTTCTGGTTCCTCGGGTCCACGCTCGTGCTCGCGCCCCTCGTCGTCCTGCTCGGGTTCAAGGTTTTTCCGAAGAGCCCGATGGGAAGGCACATGGTCGCGCGCGGGCTCTCCTTCGATGCCGACGCTTCCCTCGATCGGCGCGACCTGGGGCTGGTCGGGATGCGGGGCCGGGTCGAGGCCAAGTGCCGGCCCGCGGGTGTCGCGCGCATCGATGGCCGGCGCGTGGACGTCGTCACGCGCGGCGAGTGGATCGACGTCGGCGCCGACGTGGAAGTGATCGAGGTGAGCGGCAACCGCGTCGTCGTCGCGGCGACGGAGAACACGGGCGACGGCGAAGCGTGATGCGCACGATCGCGAGTCAACCCGGTTAGATCAGGCACGCCCGGCGGGCGTGCACAACGGAAGACACCAACGAGGAGATCCCCATGGATGCCACCCTTTCGAACCTCACCCCCGTCCTCGCCGCGGGCGATCCGCCCCTCTGGAAGGTGGGAGCGGGCTTCCTGCTCGCGATCTTCTTCCTGGCCTTCCTGGTCGTGTTCCTGCGCTACGCGAACCTGTACGTGCGCTCGGTGCTCACGAAGGCCGGCGTGGGGCTGTTCGACATGGTCGCGATGAGCCTCAGGCGCGTCAGCCCCGCGACGATCGTCAACGCGCGGGTGAACCTCGTGCAGGCGCGCATCACCGACGTGAACAAGCGCGACCTCGAGGCGCACTTCCTCGCCGGGGGAAACGTGCTGCGCGTCGTGCGCGCGCTGATCGCTGCCGACCGTGCCGGAATCCCGCTCGATTTTCGCACCGCGGCGAGCATCGACCTCGCGGGTCGGGACGTGCTCGACGCGGTCCGGACGAGCGTCACGCCGAAGGTGATCGACTGCCCGAACCCGGCCTCCGGCAAGACCGAGGTGGCCGCCGTCGCGAAGGACGGGATCCAGGTGCTCGCCAAGGCGCGCGTGACCGTGCGCACGAACATCGCGCGGCTCGTCGGCGGCGCCACCGACGAGACGATCATCGCGCGCGTCGGCGAGGGCATCGTTTCGACGATCGGCTCCAAGGAGACCCACAAGGAGGTGCTCGAGAACCCCGACCACATCTCGAAGACCGTGCTCGCGCGCGGCCTCGACGCCGGGACCGCCTACGAGATCGTCTCGATCGACATCGCCGACGTCGACATTGGCCAGAACATCGGCGCGCGCCTCCAGGCCGACCAGGCCGACGCCGACAAGCGCGTCGCCCAGGCGATGGCCGAGAAGCGACGCGCGATGGCGGTCGCGGCCGAGCAGGAGTTCAAGGCGCAGGTCGTCGAGAACCGCTCGAAGGTCGTGCTCGCCGAGGCCGAGGTGCCGAAGGCGACCGCCGAGGCGCTGCGCAGCGGGAACCTCGGCCTGATGGACCTCTACCGCCTGCAGAACGTCCAGGCCGACACCACGATGCGCCGCTCGCTCGGTGGCGAGGACACGGGCGGGAAGGGGCAGAAGTGACCCTCTCCGCGGGCATCCTCGCGCTCTCGGGCGACGACTTCGCGGTCGTCGTCTGGGTCCTGATCGTCTTCGGGGCTTCGATCGTGAAGGCGATCAGGAAGGTCCTGAAGGCGGGCGCGGACTCGAACCAGCGGCGGCGTGCCCAGGCCGAGGCGCGCAAGCGCTGGGTCGACCCGAGTGCGGAGATCGATCTCGATCCGGGAAAGGAACTCTGGAAGAGGCTCCTCGCGGGGGAAGAGGAAGCGGCGCCGGCTCCCCCTCCCGCGGTCGTGCCGTCTTCCCCGGAGCCGGATCCCATGCCGGTCCGAAGGACCCCGCCCGACGAAGGCCTCGTCCTGCCGGTGAGTGACGAGAACTACGCGGTGGCGACCGGGGCGTACGAGATGGGGGCGCGCGAGGAGCACCTGCGCGAGCAGGGGGATGTGACGCGGCCGCACGAGGACGCGGGGGAGTCTCGACGAAGACCGCGGCTCGTCGTCGAGCGCGATTCGTTGCGCAATGCGATCCTCTGGAGTGAAATCCTCGGCCCCCCGGTGGCGCTGCGCCGTGACGAGCGCTGCGGCGGCCTCCTCTGACCCCGGCTTTGCGCGTCCCATGGCCCCGAAGAAGCAGTACTGGCTCGTGAAGAGCGAGCCCGACGCGTTCTCGTTCGACGATCTCCTGGCCTCGAAGGACCGAACCACGATGTGGGACGGCGTGCGCAACTACCAGGCGCGCAACTTCATGCGCGACGCGATGCGCGTCGGCGACGGGGTGCTCTTCTACCACTCGAACACGAAGCCCCCCGGCGTGGCGGGGGTGTGCGAGGTGGCGAGC
>DRLC01000056.1 GCA_011053145.1 Planctomycetota bacterium
AGTACGAACCCCACCCCACGCGGCACCACTGCTCCTGCCACTCTCGCCGCCCCTGTTCGGGAGCTTCCCGGGAGAGCTGGAACCGTCGCTGGAAGGTCACCTCGCGCGACCAGCGCGGTTCGATCCGGAGCCCCGCGAGCTTCGCATCCACGAACTCGAGGAAGGCCGCGTCCACCTCTTCGGGCGTCTTGCCGAAGACCTCGTCGAACGCGGTGTCGAGGTCGGCTCCTCGATCGAACGCCTCGAGCAGCCGCACCATCGGCGTGAATCCGTGCTCCTCGATCAACATCTCGCACAGGAGCCCGCCCTCGTAGTACGCGAAGATCACCCGGGGACCGCGGAAGGCTCCGTTCAGCCGGCGGATCGGGAAGATCGCTCCGTTCGCGCGCGCGTCGAGCATCTCCCGCCGCAGGTTGCGCCACCACGCCCCCGAGCGCCGGCCTTCCTCCCAGGTCGCGAGTCCCTCGGTGACCCAGCGCGGGCAACGGTTGTGGGACAGGCCGAGGTGGATCACGTGCGTGAACTCGTGGTACGAGGTCCGAGCCCAGGAAAACGTCCCGCGCAGCCGGGAGAGCGGCGAAACCGCGGTGACCACCGGGCCGAAGCAGACCCCCAGGGCGGGGAAGCCTTCGAACCCGGTGGAGCGCACCGAGAAATCCTCCCAGCGGCGGAAGACCTCGATCCGCACCGGTCCCGGGGTGAAGCCGTAGCGCGCGGCGAGTTCCTCGCGGGCATCGCGGTAGAACGGGATGAGATACCGCGAGAACACCGGCGCCGCATCGGGCATCCAGCGGAACGAGAGGTCCTCCCGCTCCTCGAGAATCAGCTCGCGATCCATCCGTTCGAGGACGAGGGCCATGTTGTCCCGCCAGGCATCGCGCCGACCGTCCGCCACGTCGGAGGCGCGCCCGAGCGACGCCCGTGCCGCCTCCTCGTCACCGGTATTCGCCTGGGCCCGACCGAGGAGCGTCCAGGCCCGCCAGTCGGTCGGGTCGCGCTCCACGGAAGCCTCGAGGAACGGCTTCGCCTCGGCGAATCGGTAGAGCTCGATCAGGGTCTTGCCCACCTCGCGTTCGGGGACGCCGTCCTTCTCGTCCACCGCGGCGAGCTCCGCCAGGATCCCGCGCGCCTCGTCGCGGCGGTGTTCGACCCAGGCCAGGGCCGCGTCGAGAGTCCGCACGTCACGCCGCGCCGGCGCCAACTCCCCGAGGACCCCGAGGTCGATCCTCGCCGAACGCAGGTCCCCGTTCTCGAGCGCTCCCGACGCGCGCGCGATGAGCCCGCGCACCGATCGCGGCCGGGCCTGGAAGATCTCCGCGAGCAGCGACTCCGCCGATTCGCGCGTGCGCCGCCAGTTGAAACGCACGAGTTCGAGCAACCCCAGCCGCGCTCCCTCGTGGTCGCCGTTGAGCCGCAGCGCCTCCCGGTACAGTTCGGCCGGGGAGTGCTGGCGCGAAATGCTGTCGTCCACCTCGCCGTAGGCCTCGAAGTAGACCTGGCCGAGGAAGACGAGCACGTCCGGCTCGCTACCCTCCCCCCGGCGCGCGAGCTTGTCGGCGGCCACCAGGGTCGACGCCGCCTCACGGATGCGCCCCAGGCGCTGCTGGCAGCGTGCCTGAGCGAGGAGCATCTGCCAGTCGAAACGGCCCTGGGCCTCGGCCCCTGCCCGGAGGGTGTCGACGGCCGCGGCGCGGCGTCCGTTCGCGAGCAGCGCCCGGGCGAGAATCCAGGCATCCCGTGGATCAGCGTCCACATCGAGGGCATCCGATGCCTCCTCCAATCCCGCGAGGGCCTTCGGGGCCCGCCCCAGTTCCAGGCGCATCCACGCGAGGTTGCGCGCGGTGAGGGCGCGCTCGGAGGCCGTCGCGTCCTCGACCTGGAGCGCCGCGGCGAAGGCCGCCTTCCCGTCCCGGAGCGCCGCCCCATAGTCGCAGCGGTCGAAGGCCACGCGAGCGCGCAGGGAAAGGGCGAGGAAATCGGACGGCGTCTCGTCGAGGATCTCCTCGAGGTCGCCGGCGAGCGCGCGCAGCTTCCCCCGCCGGCGGTCGAAGTCGAGGAAGTCGTAGTCCTCGAGCGTGATGCGATCCTCTCCGCAGTGCCGCGCGGAGGTCTCCACGGAAACCGCGCCGTGCGAAGCGAACGGCTCTCCGGAGGAGGGGAGCGCGACCGCGAGCGCGACCAGGGCGACGTGAAACTCGCCGGGGAATCGGAGCAGGAACGACATGGGGGTTCGGAGCGCCAGTGTCGCACACTCACGGGAGACCTCCCAGGACGGATCCCGAGGGCCCACCGTTGTATGGGCGGAGCCCTTTGCGTATCACGGAAGCATGATCGCTCAGCCGCCCGGAAGAAACCTGCTCACCCTCCTCTGCCTCGTCCTTCCGGGTGCCCTTCTGAGCTGCGCCGGCACGTCCCGCGCTCCGGACGCGGGCGGGTACGGCGAAGCGCGCACCGACCCCGTGTCCGCGATGTGGGCCGCGGAACCCCTCTCCTGGGCGAAGCTCCAGCGCATCGAGGGCTGGCTCGCGAGTTCGGCGGTGCGGCGCAGCCCCGACGCGGTGCCCGGCGCCGAACTCGAACTC
>DRLC01000057.1 GCA_011053145.1 Planctomycetota bacterium
ATGGCCACCGATCTGCGGATCGAAGGCCGGCGGGGACCGGTTACAACGGGCTCTGCCCATCCGCGCTTCTCCTGGACTCCCGTGGACGCGGTTCGGGGATCCGTGCAGGACGGCTACCGCATCCTCGTCGCTTCTTCGCACGACCTTCTCATGCGCGAAGTGGGGGATCTCTGGGACAGCGGATGGGTGACCTCGCCCCGGACGCAGTTCATCCCCTACGAAGGCCGCCCGTTGTCGGGGTCGCTCCATGGTTCCTGGAAGGTGCGATTGCGCGACGAGTCCGGACGCGCTGGTCCTTGGAGCCAGATGAGCGAGTTCTGGGTCGGCCCGCTCGGTGGAGAATGGAGAGCGCAGGCCATTTGGGAGGCGCAGGGTGGTGTCAACGACTTTTGCTACCTACGCAGGTCCTTCCTGCTGGATGCGGCGCCCGAGGTGGCTCGGGTACACGTCTTCGCACAGGACGAGTACAAGCTCTTCGTGAACGGTGTTCCCGTCGGGTCGGGGCCGGTTCCCTGCGATCCGTTCCAGACCGCCTACTACGACACCTACGACATCGCCGCGCTGCTCGAGCCCGGAGAAAACGTGCTGGCGGCGCGCGCGCACCACCTGGGCGCTTACAGCGGTTGCAGGGTTCCCGCGCCGGCGGCCTTCTTGCTCCAGGCCGAGCTGGATCCCGGGACCGAGAGGGCGGAAGTGATCCTCACCGACGCTCGCTGGCGTGTCCTCGCGGAGACTCCGTACCGAGAGACGGCCCCGGTCCGCGGCCCTTCCTATGCCCGGGCGAGTGTCGTCGAAGATTTCGATGCGCGCCAGGAGCCGGTGGGATGGAAGGAGCCCGGGTTCGACGATTCGAGCTGGAGCGAAGCCACCGTTCTTCAACCTGGGTTTCGCCCTACTCCGAGGACCCTCCCGAAACGCAGGCTTCTTACCCCGATCGATGCCGTTTCCGTCACTCCCGCCGGGGACCGCATTCAGGTGATCGACTTCGGGGAGAACCGAACCGGGTGGCCCGTCCTGACCTTGAGGGGCTTGAGGTCCGGACAGAGGGTTCGTGTGTGGTATTCCGAAGAGCTCCGCGACGGACGCATCGTGCGCGACCGGAACGGTGTCACGGACGAGTGGGACGCCTACACGGCGAGGGGGGATGCGCTGGAAGTGTTCGAGCCGGATTTCGGCTTCAACGGCTTTCGGTACCTCGAGATCGAGGGGCTCGCGACCCTCGTGAATCCGTGGGACGTACGCCTGCAGCCGGTCACTCGCCTGCCCCGATCGCGCGGCACCTTCTCTTCCTCGAACGAGACCCTGAACCGCATCGAGGAGATCTGCCGCAGGTCCCAGGAGAACTCGACCCAGGGCGTTCTCCTGGACGGGGCGCATCGCGAGCATGCCCAGTACGCGGCGGACGGTTACATCCAGTTCCAGAGCGTCGTCTACCTGACGGGGTCACCCCGCCACCTCGAGAAGTTCCTCGGAGACCTCGCCCAGTCGAAGCTCGGGGGGGGCGTCGTGGCGCTTCGGGATCGGTATCCGAGCGGAGCTGGCAAGGTGATCCCGGAATGGTCCCTCTTCTGGATCCTGTCCGTCTGGAAGGGGTACATGCTGACCGGCGATTCCGCGCTCCTCGAGCGGTATTCCCCCCTCATCCGGGACCTGATCGTCTCGATGACGCGCTTCCTCGAGCCGGAGACGGACCTGCTGGTCCGGGTGCCGGGGGCTGTCTATCCCTGGGTCGGCCTGGATCTTTCCGGACCGGCCCGGACACCGCTCAACTGCCTCTTCGTCGGCGCGCTGCGGGACGCCGGAAGGATCGCGGAGGAACTCGGATGCCAGGCGGACGCCGAGGAGTACCGCGTGCTGCGCGAACGGGTCACCGAGGGAATTCAGCGGCATCTCTTCGACGGCGAGGCGCGCTATCGCGATTCGCTGGGCTCGAACCAGTTTCATCCCGCATCGAGCGCTCTTGCCCTCGCCTGCGGGGTCACCCCGCCGGAGTGCGAAGAGGCGGTCCTGCGCTTCCTCGGGGAAGCTCCCCTCGTCCCCGAGGCCCCGCCCGCGGCATTCCTCTTCTTCGAAACCCTGGCGGAGCGAGGCTGCGCGGCCTCGGTGCTCGAGAGCTTGACCAGAGAGAGAGGGCCCTGGCACCGGATGCTCGAGGATGGGGCGACGACGGTCTGGGAACATCACCTCACCGAGGTCCCGCCTCGAAACGAGCCCGCGGACGGCGGGGCCGGCTTCGTTCCCCAGCGTCCCCTCGCCGGTGCTTCCCGCTGCAACAGTTGGAATGCGTATCCACTTTCGATCCTGCCCCGAGCCTTCACAGGGGTCGAGCCCCTGACCCCGGGCTTCGGTTCGTTTCGAGTGCGTCCGGGATTCGCCGAGCTCGCCCGCTGCAACGTGCGCGTCCCGACAGGACGCGGGAGGATCGGCGTGCGCTGGCAGGTCCGCGAGCGCGACGTGCTCCTCCACGTCGAAGTCCCGACCAACACCACCGCCGAACTGGAGATCCCGGTCGAGGAATCGAACAGTGTTCAGATCGAGGAGGGAGGGAAGACGATCTTCGATGCGGGACGGCCCCTCCCCGCCGGCCCGGGAATCGAGTTTCGCCGCGAGGGGGAGGCCACCCTCTCTTTCCGTCTCGGCGGAGGTGCCTTCGACTTCGTGATTCGAGGAGCGATGCAAGCGCGGGAGCTATGACGGGAAGCGGCTCCCCGCGTGGATCTACTTCTTTTCGATCAGATAGAGGGGCGGATCGAACGGAGCGAATTCCGAGAGGCTGTTCCCGCTCAGGCTGGTGACGCCGATCCGGTCGACGAGGAAGCCCGCGGCCCCATAGCCGCTGGGGTCGGGAATGGGGAAGCCCGTGCGCCAGGAGTTGCGTCGGGGATCGTAGATGTCGTGCCCGAACGCCGTGCTCATCCCGAAGACGTGGATCTCGCTGTTGGCGACGACGGCCGAGCCTTGGGTAAGAGAGCCCGGGAGCGCGGAGTTTCCGAGGGACGTGAGAGTGTCTGCGACCGGGTCGTACACCTCCAGGACTTGATCGCCGGAACCGGAGAAGAACCCGCCCCCGAAAAGGAAGGCCTTTCCGTCGAAGGCGACGCACGCCGCTAGGTCGCGGGAGAAAGAGAGCTTCGCTCCGAGCGTGCTCCACGAGTTCGTTCCCGGGTCGTACCGGTAGATCGCGTCCTGGGATCCGGAGGAACCCAAGTCGTGCCCACCGAAGACGTAGACCTGCCCGTCGATGGCACAGGCCGCCGCCCCGGTGATCGCGAGTGGGAGAGAGGCTCCGGCCGTCCATGTGTCGAGCTGCGTGTCGTAGATCGACAGCGCGTCGGTGGGGCCCGAGAAGTTGTTGCCGCCGGCGCAGTAGATGAAGCGTCCGATCGCGGCGGTCGCCACCTTGCCGACCGCGTTCGGTGCAGGAGCCAGGGTCGTCCACGCCCCTGCCACGGGGTCGAAGGACCAGGTGTCCGTGCTCGTTACGCCCGCCATCACGACCAGCTTGCCCCCGGCGACCGCGCCGTAGCTGTAGGCGGTCGAGCCGGGGAGCGCTGGTCCCACGCTCCAGCTCGGCGTGGTCGTGAGTAGATCCAGGGAACCACCTCGCAGCTTGAAGCCCACGGGCGCGACGGGGGAGTCCCAGAGCATGACGGTCCCGGACGGGAGCCCCGGGACCCCTAGGACGGAGAGGCCCGCCGTCATGGGCGGAAGGCCGGGGGCGGAGGGTCGGCCGGGCGTGCGCCGCGCCCCGCGGGATGCGGGTGCCGACGATTCGAAGCCGAAGGGCTCGAAGGTCGCCGCACCGAGGTTGCGGAAGAAGACCGCGGCGTCCTCCGCGCAGAGCACGAGGTCCTCACGGCCATCACCGTCGAGGTCGACCCAATCCAGCTCTTCCACGATCCCGCCGGTGTGCCGGAGCCCGGCCCCGATCGTCACGTCATGGAGGACCCCGCCGTCGTTGCGGAGCAGGTGCCCGGAATCGGCACCATAGACCAACAGGTCGGCGTCGCCATCACCATCCACGTCTCGCCACTGGGAGGCGCGCCCCGGAACGGGTGGAACGCGACCCGCGGTCGCGGGGAACAGTGAGCCGTCGGCACCCTGGAGGAAGAGCGAGCCACCCTTCGGGTGCGCGACGTAGAGGTCCATCCGACCGTCGGAGTTCAGGTCCCCCCGCGCAAGAAGACGGTGGGGAGCTGGACTCTGGGAGAACTGCGGAACGGCCAAGAGGAAGAGCGTGAGGGAGATCATGGCGGTGGATGGGGCGGGGGTGGTCGAGCAGCGCCGTGGACAGGAGGGACTCTCCAGGAGAGATCGATCCAAGAATAGGCGCCCCTTCAGGATCCAGGCGGTGGCCATGGTGCGTAGGATCCGGGAGGCAACTTGCTGCGCTGCACTCCATCCCCAGGCGAGTGGGTGAGTCTGCATCGTCGAGCCACGGAAGGCTCGGCGTGGCGAGAGGCCGGAACCGAGTCCGCTGCCCGGCCCGCGATCTTGGACTCCACCGACGGACCCGTACGATACGCTGTCCAGGAGGCGGCGAGTGACGTGGAGAAGACCACCGGTCGGCCGTGGACGAGCAGTTCGCGTACACGGTAGGGAAGAGGGCTCCAGGAAACGGAGTTCGCGCGCCCCCACGGCTGAGGTCCATCGATGTCCCCCAAGCAACGCTTCTCCGTTCTGCGCGACCCCGTGCACGGGGATGTCTACCTGACCCACGAAGAGCTGTCCGTGCTCGACACCCCCGAGATGCAGCGCCTGCGCGGTGTGAAGCAGCTCGGGACCGCGTACCTCGCCTATCCGGGAGCCGTGCACACGCGCTTCGACCACTCGGTCGGCGTCTTGCACATGACCGCGGGAATGATCGAGGCGCTGCAGCGCTCCTTCGAGGAGGATCCGCGCCGGACCTTGGCGGTGGGGGAGCGCGAGGCGCGCGTCGTGCGCATGGCGGCGCTGCTCCACGACGTGACCCACATCCCCTTCGGTCACAACGTCGAGGATCAGACGGGTCTCTTCCACCGACACGACTCGGCCTATCGCTTCGAGCGTGCTCTCGCACCGGAGACGCGGCTCGGCGCTCGCCTCGAGGAGCTCGGCCTGCGCCGTGACGTCCTCGCGACCCTGCTCGGCGACGACGCGGTCCCCGCCTACTGGAGCCAGATCATGTCGGACACGATCTGCTCCGACATCCTCGACTACCTTGCACGCGACGCGTACTTCACCGGGCTGCGGCTCGGCGTGGATGCCCGCGTGCGCAACTACTTTCGCATCCACCGCGCGAGCGGGAACCTCTACATCGACCTCGCCAAGCGCGACCTCCTGCGCGAGGACATCCTGAGCGAGATCGTTCGCCTGCTCGAAGCCCGCTACTACTTTTCGGAGCGCGTCTACTACCACCACGCGAAGGTGGCGGCGGGCGCGCTGGTTTCGCGCGCGGTCGAACTGGCCGTGCGCGCCGACCTCGTGCGCGAGGAAGACTTCTACGACCGAACGGACGAGTCGCTCCTCGCGATGCTCGCCGAGCGCGCGCCCCGCGCCGAACCCGCCCTCGCTCGTCGCATCCGCTCGATGATCGATCGCGTCCGCGAGCGCCGTCTTCCCAAGCGCGCCTGCGTGCTTCCGCTCTACGCGAACGAAACCGTCCAGGACGATCTCGTCGCCCTGGCCCTCCCGGGTCGCGGTCCGAAGAGCGCCGAGCGCCTCGCCGCGCGGGTCGATCTCGAGGAACGCATCGCCGACCTGGTCCGGTTCGCCACCGGCCGCGAACTCGAGATCCTGCTCGTCTGCCCGGCTGCCCACATGCAGCTCAAGGAGGCCGGCACCCACGTCCTCTGGCCCGGCGAGAGCGCTCCACGCCCCCTCTCCGACTTCACCGACCGCGTCCCACGCCTCGCCGACCTCGAGCGCTCGTACCGCAACCTCTGGAAGTTCTACGTCTTCGCGACCACCGACGAACCCGCGGTCCTACGCAAGGTCCAGGAGATCGCGATGGCCGAGCTCCCCTCGGCCGAGAATGTCTATTCGGTCGAGGGGAGCTGAAGGGCGCGGCCCGCGGCCGCCGGGTTCCTATTCGTTCGACGAGATCCGCGGTCCGAATCCGTTCTGGAAGAGCCCGACCGGCTCACCCAGAGCGTGTCGCGTGGGCGGGCCGACGACCGGGTCGGTCGGGAGTTCGAGCAGGAAGCCCTGGGAGCCCGCATTGGGGGAGGTGGCTCCCCCGATGTAGACGCGGCGGAGCGTGTCCGAAGGGAGGGTGAGCAGGGCCGTCTGGCTCTCGATGCCGAGGGGAACGAGGCCCGTCTGCGTGAAGGTCGCTGCGTCAACCACGAGCAGGTAGCCGTCCTTCTGGAAGACCGTGGCGCCGGGGAAGAGGGCGAGCCATTCGGTGCCCCCGGGACTGGGGACCATCTCGAACGGTCCCTCGACCCCCGCGCTGACGGCCAGCGTGGGAGCGACGGGCGCGAAGGTGGTCGGGGAGACGGCGAGGAACTCCGAGCTCGCGCTTCCCAGCTCGTGGAAGGTCACGACCGCGACGGTTCCGCCGGGACCGGCACCGAGCCGGACGGAGTTCGCGCGCTTGTCCGCGGGCGAGGGAATCGGGATCGGTGCAGGGGCGAGAGGAGCCCCGGTCTGCAGGTCGATCGGGTACAGGGCCGCCGGTTCCGCCGGGGACTGGACGAGGGCCGTCCCCGCGAGCAAGACGACGAGGCGATCGCCGTCCAGGAACCAGTCGACCGGGAAGCCGTTCGTGAGCGGGATCTGCGTTCCGGTCCACACGATCTGGCCCGTGGCGTCATCGAGCACGGTGAGGCGACGGTTCGCATCGCGCACCACGACGCGTGTCGTCCCCGGGATGTTCGTCGCCTGGTAGACGGGGCCGGGGAGGCTCCCCACCGTCTCTCCGGTTTGCAGGTCGATCAGGCGCAGCCCCGATTGGGTCGTGGCCTGGGTGCTTCGGATTCGAACCCTCCCCGGGAAGGGAGCGACCTGAAGATCATCGAGGGAGGAGGGCGTCGGGGTGATCGTGATCGATCGGGTCGTCGCGCCGGTCTTCGGATCGAGGAGGAGCAGCTCCCCCGTTTCGAGCAGAACCGCGATTCGATCGAGAGACGGGACGAAGACCGCATCGGTCATCGGCGAGGAGTAGGAAGCCGTGAACTCGTTCGCGGCGCCGAGGGCGTCGAAGGACACCAGGACGGAGTTCGGGTTGAAGACCGGGTCACCGAAGGTGCGGAAGTAGATCCGCGGCGGGAAGGCCTCCGCCCGGACCTGGTTCGTGATCTGGAATCCGGTGGAGGCGAGCACGAAGGCGCGGGCCTGCACGTCGAGTCCGACCAGGGAACTGTCGGTGGGGAGCAGGAAGGAGCGATTCGCGGTCCCACTCGCATCCAGCGTGAAGCCCCGCACGAGGGTCGTCGTGCCGAGGCCGCCGAATGTCGTGTGGGGCCTGGGGAGTGTGGGCGAGGGGCCGAGGGCGATGCCGAGGAGTCCGGGCGTGAGGGGGTCGCCCTGGACCGTGAACCGCATTTCGTCCCCGAGGCGGGGCGCGTCGGCCGAGAGCGAGGGGGTGTGGGTCCCCTGGGCGTTCGACGGAGCGAGGAGCAGCGACGAGAGGGCGAACAGGGCCGCGGAGAACGAGCGGCGGAGCGAGCTGGGTTTCATGGGGACCTCCGAGGGAAGGAATGAGGGGGAGAAGCGAGTCTCATCCTAGCGACGGACCGGGAATCTAGGGGCTGGCTCTTTTCTCACTCCCGGGGAAGCCTCCCGGGCGACCGCTGGAAGGGGATGCGGGGACCCCGGAATCTGGCGTGGCCAGGAACTTGCACTCTGGTCGCGGGCCCGCGATGCCGTCGAATCCCGAATCGAGGGAACTCGAAGTCTCCGCCGAGCATCCGAATCGTGGAGCCCCGCGCGGGATCTCCGGACGCGCTGTGCTATGTTCGCCGGTGCGTTCCGCAGGCGTATCGGATCCCCGACACGCGGCGGCGTTGGATCGGACTCTGCGTTTTTGAAGGGGAGAACGGAAACGTTGGAAACGGAAGTGAAGGCGGATGGGGGAGCGAGGCGGTCGCCCGACTCCCGAGCGGACTGCGTCCTCTGCGGCGCCGGATTCACGTTGAAGGGTCGTCTGATGATCGGGGAGGTCTTCGACTGTCCGCACTGCGGGAAGCCGCTCGAGATCGCGGACCTCGACCCCCTCGCGATCGAGCCCTTCGCGCGCATCGACGAGGAGTGACGCGTCGACGCGCGTTCCCGCGGCGCCGGGAGGGACGGGGGTTCGTTCGAGGGTCCGGCAGCTCAGGCCCCGGATCCGCGACGCTCTTCGGGAGCCTGCGAGATCAGGGCCTCGAGGCGTGCGCGGTACAGTTCCGCCCCCCTGCGGAAGCGGTGCTTGACCGCGGACTCACCGAGCCCGAGCGCGGCGGCCACTTCGGCGACCGGTTGCTCCTCGAACAGGCGTCGGCGCACCACCTCGCGCAGCTCCTCGGGGAGTGACTCGAGCGCCGCGCGCATCAGCCGCGCCTCTTCGGCGTCACTGGCGATGCGGCTGGGCGTCGTCGACTGCACCGGAGGCGGTACGCTGCCGCTTCGGCTGGCGAGGCTGCGGTCGGGCCGGCCACCGCCGCGTTTTTCCGCCGCGCCGTGCTCCGCCAGATCGCGCAGGCGGTTGTAGGCCACCGTCAGGACCCAGCGCCGGAACGCGCGCACGCCCTGCCACGTGCAGCGCGAGCGATCCCGCCAGACGTGCAGCAGGGTTTCCTGCCAGATGTCCTCGGGGCTGTAGCGCCGACGCAGGTTCGCTCCCATGCGGTTCTCGATGCAGACCAGCATCGATGCGGGGCCGATCGCCTGGACGAGCCGCTCCCAGGTGTCCGGCGAGTCGGACCGGAGGGGATCGGAATCGAAGTGAAGGTCGGGGTCGGCGGGCACGGGCGGATTCTAGGGACCGCCGGCCGGAGGCGCACCTCATCGAGCGTCGAGAACGAGTGGGACCGTGCCGCCCGGCGCGAGCACCGTCTCGATGCAGCGCTCCCGCGCGCCGTCCGCGACGAGTCGCAGGGTCGCGGGGCCGAGCGGGAGTCCTTCGAGGGCGAGGCGGCCCCGTGGATCGGTAGTGCCGAGCGGGATCTCGACAGGGCTGGAATCGCCGTGCCTTCCCCCCTCGCCGGGCGCGTCCGAAAGTAGGGAGAGGCGGGCTTCCACGAGGGGACCGGACGGCGTCCGGGCCTCGAAGCACACGTCCCCGCGCGGACCGAGTTCGAGCGTGAGCTCGCGGCGCTCCCCGGCACGCAGGCGCACGCGCGCGCGGGCGCTCGGCCAGGCGGGTGGGATCGGACCGCCCGCGTAGAGGGGAACGAAGACCCGCACGTCGAGCAATCCGGGGGCGAGTCCCATCCAGCTCGCCGCGCCCGAGGAGTCCGTGCGCTCCCGCCCCGGACGCGCGAGGCCGGGCGCGGAGAGGGTCGCGGGCGCTTCCGTGTCGGAGGCGGGACCCACAACGATCCTCGCCCCCGGGACGGGATCGCCGGTCGCGTCGACGACGCGCAGATCGATGCGGCCGGCCCGCTCGAGCGGGATCCTCACCTCGTCCTCGTCCCCACGCGGCCATGCCCGTGCCGGCAGGAAGTCCGGATGGTGTGCGACGATCGCTCCACCCGCTGCCGGCCGGGAGAGCAGCGCACGCCCGTCGGCATCCGCTCGCGCACTCGCCCGCCCATCCGAGACCGCGGCATCGGGGACCGGGGCGCCGCTCGTCGCGTCGACGACCAGCACGGAGAGCGGATCGAGCGGGACGAGCGCGAGGTCGGTGAGGGTGCTTGGGCCCGTTAGCCCGCGGCGCGCCGGCAGCGTGAGGAGTTCGGGTCGATAGCCTCGGGCCTCGACCCGGACCCGGCATGCACGCTCGAGCGGGACGTCGCGTAGCACGAGGTGGGCGCCGAAGAACGGGGGCAGTGCCTGCGAGAGTTCACGCCCCGCCACCGTCGCGGAGATCGAGACGTGCACGGGCGTCTGCGCGGCGAGCGCGGCGCCGCTCGCGCGGTCGACGAGGCGCACACGCACTTCGCCGGTGGATGGAATCCAGAGGACGACCGGGGCGCCGTCGACGCAGGCGCGCACGGGATCGACGAAGCGCAGCAGTTCGCGGGGCACGCCGGGATCGGTGCGGCGCGGACGCAACTCGAGGGCCACCTCGCCGTCCGCGCTCAAGCCGTCGAGGCGAAAGCTGCCGTCCGCGGCCACCGGGGCGCGGCACCAGGGGCCCGCCTCCGCGGCCACGACCTCGAGCGCTTCCAGGGACAGCTCGCGCGCGCACCGCACCTGGCCTCGGATCGCGCCGCCGCGGCGGAGGGTCACCCGCGCTTCGTCCGGCGCGTCGGAGACCCTCGTGGTCTCGAAGCCGGCGGCCGTGACGAGGAGGTCGAAGCGGCCCGGCGGAGCGAGGTCTTCGAAGTCCCCGAGGTCGTCGGTCCAGCTCTCGGAACAGACGCCCGAATCCGACCGCAGGAGCACGCGCGCGCAGGCGACGGGGACCCCCGCGGAGTCCGTGACGCGGCCCCGGATGCGTCGACCCCGCGGGAGGACGAAGGTGCCCAAGTCCTTCGAGCACCGCGGCAGGGGTGGGGAGATCCAGGGGAGACCGTCCGGGGATCGCGCGAGGAGTTCGAGCTCGGGTTGGGGGGCGCGCAGGCGCAGCCGGAACCCCCCGTCGTCCGCGGTCGTCGTCGCCGGGGCGGACTCTCCGGAGCGCCCCGGGAAGGGCTCGAAGGCCACGCAGGCGCGCTCCCTCCTAGCTGCGTCGACCGGGCGCACGGGGATTCCGGCGAGGGGCGCGCCGGCTGAGTCGACGAGCCGTCCTTCGATCGTGTAGCAGCGATCGCCACCGGGTCGCGAGGGAACGCGGGGGGGAAGCCCGGGCGAGCCGAAGGACGCGCGAGGAGGGGTTGCGGCCCGCACGCGCGAGGAGAAACGGACCGGAGCAGGACGCGCGGATCCCCGGGCCAGTCGTGCCCGTCCCGGCTCCGGTCCACAGCTTCGAGACAGGGACTGCGCCGTTCGTGTGGGGACGGCGCTCCTCGCCGCCTGCGTGCAGAGCGCGATCCCCCCGAGCAGCGCCGAACTGCCCGAGAGGATCGCGATGAGGAGCGGCCGACGCACCTGGGTCAGTTGCAGGTCTGGTGGTCCCCGGCGCCGTGCTCGATCAGGAGCGTCGATGTCGCCCCGCCGATCGGCCCACCCGTCACGGCACCACCGTCGAAGGTGAAGCTCGCACCGGTCACATCGAGGGCCGTGAAGTTCGTCGCGAAGCTGGTGGGAACGAGCGCGAGGTAGCTCTCGAGAACTGTCGCCGTATTCGCGTCGATCGTCGTGTAGACCACCGAGCTCGGGGTCAGCATCTGGGGGCCTGGAGCCGTCACGCCCGTGAAGTTGAGGACGAGCGAGTGGGTGACGCCCATACTATCGGGGTAGTTGCCCTGGATCTGGACGATGCCGTTCGTGAAGTCGACGGAGACCACGGCGAGTTCGCCGGTGTTCGCCGAGTTCATCGACTGCTGGACGCCGGCGAGGTCCCAGACCATTCCGCCGTTGCAGAGCGTCGCGGTGCTCGAACCGCCGCCTCCGCCGCCACCACCTCCGCCATTCTTGTTGTTGTTGCTGCAAGAGGCGAACGTGAGCGGGAGGAGCGTGAGTGTCAGGAGAGATAGATAGGTTCGAAGAATCTTCATGGGGGGGCGTTTCTGGAGATAGCTGGGTCGAGCCGGAGAATCCGCGCTCTCACCTCGAACGAGAGGAGGCCCTGGGGGACAGGTTCGAGCTTTCCAGGCTTTTTCGTCCGCCCACCGCAGCGCCCCCTTTCGAGCAGCTTCGATGGGAATCCCGGAACGGAGGGGACCGCGACCCCTCTTTTTCCATGACAGGGGAGTCGCATCGCGCTCCCCTTAGAATCGATGCCGATGGATCCCGCCGACGATCGCTTCCTCGACGACCTCTTCGAAGAGCTCGTCGCCAAGTTGACGGACGGACAGAGCGTGGACCTGGCGCAGCGCCTCGTCGGTCGCGAGCACCTCGAGGAGGCAGCGCGCAACCTGGTGGAACTCGCCGGGGGGACGGTGGTCGCGCGCGCGGCCCCCAAGCGCCTGCTCGCCGGTTACGAGGTGTTGCGCGAACTCGGCCACGGTGCATCCGGCACCGTCTACCTCGCCCGCCAGGAGCGCCTCGGCGGGCGGCCGGTGGCGTTGAAGATCCTCGCGCGTTCGGCTTGGCTGTCGCGCTCGGCGCGTGAACGCTTCCTCGCCGAGGCGCGCACGCTCGCGCGGCTCAAGCACCCGAACATCGTGACGGTCCACGACGTCGTCGATGAGTCGGGCTTCTCCGCCTATGCGATGGAGTGGGTCGAGGGCCCGAGCCTCGCACAGTGGATCGCCGACAGTGACGGACGCGAGGGGGAACCTCCGACATCCCTCGAGCGAGACGACGCGACGCGCGTGCGGACGCTCTGCCGCATCGGGGTCCAGATCGGCCAAGCGCTCGCGTGCGTGCACGAGGCGGGGCTTCTCCACCGCGACGTGAAGCCCTCGAACATTCTCCTGCGCGAAGACGGGACCCCGGTCCTGTCGGACTTCGGTCTCGCACGCGACGTGGAGGTCTCGATGCACACACGTACCGGCGCGTTCCTCGGGACCGCGGCCTATGCGTCGCCCGAGCAGCTGCGGGGGGAGGAACTCGATGCGCGGGCGGACGTGTACAGCCTCGGCGCGACGCTCTACCACGGCCTCACGGGCCGCCTGCCGGTGGATGCCTCGAGCCCGCAGGTCCTCTCGCGTCGGATCGAGCGCGGCGCGGTGCGTCCGCTGCGGGCGCTCGATTCGAGCTTGCCGCGGGACCTCGAGATCGTGCTCGGGACCGCGATGGAATCCGATCGCGAGCGGCGCTATCCGAGTGCGCTCGCCTTCGCGGCGGACCTCGAGCGCGTGCTCGCGCTGCGCCCGATCCATGCCCGTCCCCCGAGCCGTTCCCGGCGCGTTCTGCAGTGGGCGCGTCGCAACCGGCGCCTCTTCAAGGGGGGGATTGCGGGGGCCGTCGGTGCGATCGTCGTCTCCCTCGGCGCCGCCGCCTGGTGGGAGCATCGGCGCGAGCTACCCCTTCGCGCGCGGGAATTGGTGCACCGGGCGCACCTCGACCTCCTCGGGCGCCGGGCGGCCGGACAGGCCTGGATGACCGCGAACGCTGGCGGAGGGCGCGTTCGCATCGCCAGCGATCCGCTCGATGTTTCGGCCGCGCTCGCGCTGTACCGCGAGGCGCTGCTGCTCGACCCCCGGGTCGAGGACGCGCGTGCCGAATCGGCCATCCTGAGGGTCGTCTCGAAGCCGGGAGGCGACCTGCCCCCCGATCTGGCGCGGGAGATTCCAGCCACCGCGGAGGCCCTGCGCGCCCTGCCCGACCGCCCGAGTGCCCCGGCGTCCTGGAGCGACATACAGCCCGCGGACCTGCGATCCTTCGGGTTCCTCGCGGCCCTGGAGGGCGACCTCGGACTAGCGGTGGAGGCCTGGCGTGAGCTCGAGCGGAGTGGGGAGCCCGATCCGTTCGTCGAAGGCTTGATGGGGCTCCTTCTCCTCTACGACGGGGAGCCCGTTCTCGCACTGCCGCGCCTGCTCCGCGCGGCGACCGCATTCCCCGAGGCGGGGCCGCTGATGCTCGCGGCCTCGGACGCGGCGATTCGCTGCGGCGACGAGGTGCTCGGCGAACGCTTGCTCGGTCGAGCGCAGGAAGCCGACCAACCACCCGGTTCGGTCGAGCTCGCGCGCGTGCGTGCGGACTTGTCCTGGGCACGTGGGAACGATCGGGATATCTGGCTGCTCTACGGCCCCCTGCAGAGTGACTTCACGGCTCACCTGCGCCGCGGCCAACTTGCGGAGGCGGAGGGTCGCCTGCCGATCGCCGTCCGCAATTACGTGCAGCTCGTCTACACCTACCCGCGCAACGTTTCCTATCGAAGGGAACTCCTGCGCGGGGCACAGGCCTACTGGAGTTCTCTCGCCGAGCGAGAGCGTCAGGAGCTCCTGCGGTCCGCCTGTCGAGGCGAGCTACAGCGCTACGGCTCCCTCCTCGGCCTGGCGTGCCTGGTCGACGCGAGTCGAGCGTTGCTCTCGCGGATCGAGGTGCGGCGGTCGCCCCGGGTGCCGTTCCAGGTTGGTGCGCTCGCGCGTGCGGAGGAGGAACGATGGATGCGCGAGGGGGCGAGCGGCGTGGGAGAGAGCTTCGCGGCGGTCGCCGCGCGCTGTGCGTCCCTGGATCTCTCCCATCTCCGTCTCGATCGACTCACGCCCGACCTCCAGGATCGGATCGGTCGGGTGATGTTCGATCCTGAGGGGGGCGGAGAGGGCGCGTCGCTCGCAGAACAGCTGAGGGCGCTCCCGATCGGGGAACCGGATGAGGCGAACGAGGAGCACGTGGATGCGACGGAACTGGCACGCTACGAGTCGACGAAAGATCCCAGCTTCGGGGAGGTGATCGTCGTCGGAGGGGATTTCGACGGCGACGGAATCGCCGACCTGCTCGTGACGGACCGCGACCTCGCGGAGGAAGGGGCGGATGCGGGTGCGGTGAGCGTGTATAGCGGTTTCGATGCAAGTCTCCTCGTTCGCGTGCGCGGCGACGAGGCGTTCGATGACTTCGGAGCTTCACTCAGCGCACTCGGCGGCGATGTGGACGGCGACGGAGTGGACGATTGGATCGTGGGTGCGCCGCGTACGGGGCGGGGGAACCCAGGCACGCTGCAGCTTCGGAGCGGACGTACCGGGGCTCGCATTCGGACGATCGTCGGGAGCCAAGATGGCGACATGTTCGGCTTCGCGTGCGCGGGTCTCGCGGCCGCTCCCGAGCTGGGCGGGGTCCTGTTCGCGGTCGGAGCTCCCGGGCACGACCGGGAGCAGGTGCAAGACGGCGGCATCGTGAAGCTCTTCAACGCCGGAGGGGACGTGATCTGGGAGCGCACCGGGCACCAGTTCGACTACCTGGGCGAGTCTCTAGCAGCGCTCGGAGATTTGGACGGGGACGGTGTCGAGGACCTGGCGATCGGGACCTTTCAGGACAGCCAGACGGCGCGCTACGTGCTCATCGTATCCGGGCGAACCGGGGAGACCCTGCACAGGATCGGGGACGAGATCGAGCGCATCTCGTTTCCCGTGCTGGGACGGACCGGGGATGTGGACGGGGATGGGACGCCGGACTTTGCGGTGGGCGTCGCCCATGACTACCACCTCCCGCGTCCCGGAACCGTGCACGTGTTCTCGGGGAAGACGGGGGAGCTGCTCTGGAGTTTGACCGGGACCTATCCCTACGAGCACCACTGCATGTACGTCAATGGGATCGGGGACCTCGATGGGGACGGCCGGGAGGAGCTCGCCGTGACCGCCTGGAACCCGCGCACCCTCGTGGGTCCGAGCGTGCACATCTACTCGGGCACGCGTCGGCTTGGGACGCTCTCCGGTCTGCACCGTCTGCTCCCGCTCTCCACGTTCCCCGGGAGCGATCCTCCCGCACGCTGGATCGGGGGGGAAATCGGACAGTTCTCGGAGTACGTCGATCCGCTCAGTGCACCGGCCGGTGCGATTCGACTCCTGGAGCTCCGGCTCCGCGGGAAGGACGCGATCCACAGGGGAAACGGAGCGCGCTGACACAGGGGCGGCGCCGCACTCCGGCCCCTGAATCGCTCCGTTCCGGACGTGCCGTCGAGGCGCCGTCGTACGATACGCTGGGGGCGCACATGCGACGTGAGATGAACATCGGGAAGCCACGCGTGGGAAACCCGCACGCATGGTGGGGGGGAGGGGCTCGGGAAGCCGAACGCGGAGAACCTCGCGCCTGAGGTCGATCCATGGGACCGTGGCACCTCCTCCTCTTCGTGCTCCTCGTGCCTGGCCTCCGTGCGCGCGGGGCGACGCACCCCGACTCGATCAGTCGGACGCGGGTCGAGGTCCACGGGCGGTTGGCCGAGGTGTGGATTCGGTTCCAGACCAAGAGCGCGGTCGAGGTGTTGCCGGATCTCGACGCGGACGGGGACGGGGAGCTCTCGACCGATGAGCTCGATGCGGGAGCCGAAGACCTCGGTGCCTACCTGCTCGCGCACTGGCGACTGATCGAGACCGGGGTGGAGCCGCCGGTGGAGGTCGCGGTCGGGCGACTCGAAGGCGTGCGTCTGCTCCGCCCCGAGGAGGAACACGCCGGCGGATTCCGCTGGGCCGAGGCGCGGCTTGGGTTCGAGGGAAGGGGCGAGCTACGACGCTTCACCGTGGACTCCCGCCTGTTCCTGGAGACGAATCCGTTCCACCGCGACTTCCTCGGCCTTGTCTGGAACGGAGAGGACGAGGTGCGGGTGCTCTTCGCGGCCCGTGCGAGCCGGTTCGATTTCGAACCCGAGAGCGACCGAAGGCCGGGGGTCCTGGGGCTCTTCCTGCGCCTCGGGATCGAGCACATCCTCTCCGGCTTCGACCACCTGGCGTTTCTCCTCGCGCTCCTCGTCGCGGCGCCGCGCTGGAAGAGCCTGCTCGGCGTCGTGACCGCCTTCACGCTGGCGCACTCGATCACCCTCGCCGCGACGGTCCTCGATCCGGACGGCCCGCTGGCGCGCATCCCGGGCCGCTTCGTCGAACTCGCGATCGCCCTTTCGATCGCCTACGTCGCCTTCGAGGGACTCCTGCGTTCGCGCCCGAAGAACACCTGGCCCGAGGCCTTCGGCTTCGGACTCCTGCACGGGCTCGGGTTCGCGAGCTACCTCGGCGACGCCCTGCGCGGTGAGACCCTCGTGCCGACCGCGCTCTTCGGATTCAACCTGGGCGTCGAAGTGGGCCAGCTCGCCGTCGTCGTCGGTTTGTCTCTCGTTCTCCTCGCCGGGTCCCGCGCTGCACCCGGATTGTGCGGCGTTCCGGCGGACGGGGAGGGGGCCGGAATCGTGCCCGCCCCGATGCGTCGCGGCGTCTCCGCCCTGGTGTTCCTGGTTGCGATGTACTGGTTCGCCGGGCGGGCGGGCTGGTTCTAGTCCGGCCTAGCCCGGGTGATTCATGATCCTGCACGCCAGACTTCGCAATCGACCGCCTTCGGCGGTCTCTCGTCCCCTGACGGCACTTTGCGATTCCTGCCGTCCTCGTCGACCCGCCCCCCTTTCAAGGGATCCACTGGATCCCTTGAAT
>DRLC01000058.1 GCA_011053145.1 Planctomycetota bacterium
CCAATGCCCGCCACCGAACACGTGGCCGCCCTTCCAGTTGTAGTTTCCGATCAGGGTGTTGAGACAGACGATCGACATCGCGGTGTAGGTCCCGTTCGTGTTCTGGACCGGTCCGCGGTACAGCTCGACGGACGCCTTGCGGCCGTGACTCGTCAGCTCCTGCGCGATCGCCGTGATCACCGTCTCGTCGATCCCGCAGATTGCGGACCAGTCGGAGATCGAGTTCTCCCTGGTTTTCTGCGCGTACAGCTCGAAGGCCGTCATGCAGAGGAAGCCGTTGACGGTGACGGCCCCGGGAAAGAGATCCGCGGTGTCGACGGAGTCGTACTGCACCGCAGACCCGCCGCTCCAAACGACGTAGTCGTTCGATGTGCCCCCGACAATCCCGGCTTCGTCCGCCCTCAGGAAGCTCGTCGGGACGCCTCCCTCGATCTTCACGAGGTGGGTGGCATCGGTCGAGTTGAGCTCACCGGTCGGGTTCGCCGCTCCGTCGTATGGTCTCTGGAGGAAGGCCGCGTTGTAGAGCGAGTTGTCGATGATGTACCGACCGATCGCCATGGCGAGCGCAGCGTCGGTGCCCGGCTTTACCGGCAGCCACCAGTCGGCCTTGCTCGCAGCAACGTTGTAACGCGGGTCGACGATGGCCAGCTTGCCGCCGGCTTCCCGCATGTTGATCAGCTTGCGCGACTGTGCGACGAACGGGAAGTTGGCAGCCAGCGGGTCCGAGCCGAACCAGAGCACGAACTCACAGTTCTGCAGGTCCGTGCTGCCCTTGCTCTTCCCGGTGATGAAGCTGTAGCCGATGTGGTGGCTCGCTTCGCAGATGCTCGTGTGATCGTGGCGCTTGTTGACGGTTCCGAAGCTCTTGCCCCAGAAGCGGTCGGTAAACTCCTTCTGCCCGTGTTCATTGCGCCCACCGCAGAACACGACTCGGTTCGCCACCGGCCCGAGACCCGGGTCCGACGGGTCGACCGGAGTGGCCAGGTCCCGCGAAGGGCCGAGCTTCGTTGCGATCTCATTGAAAGCCTCATCCCATGAGATCGTCTTCCACCTGCCGGAACCGCGCGGTCCGTCCCGCCGTAGAGGCTCCTTGATCCGGTACGGGTTGTAGAGGGTCTGAACACCCGCCTGGCCCTTGGCGCAGACCTTCCCGACCTCGAGCCGAGCCACGCTCGGATCGGTCGAATAGTCGAGGTGCGGTTCGAGACAGTTCGGGTGGTAGGGATTCCCGTCGATCTTGACGAGCACCCCATCCACCACCTTGCACCGAATGCCGCATGCACTGTGGCAGGCAAGGCATACGCTGTATTTGATCTCCACGCTGGAGTCGGTCTCGGGGGGGACGGGGTCACCGAAGTTTCCGGGGATGGAACTCTGCCCGAAGACCAGCCCTCCCCCTGCTCCCGCTCCAACCGCGGCAGCGCTCGCTAGTGTGAGGAAGGACCGCCTCGAGACTCCCGCGGAGATCCAACTGGGCGCCGTGGACCGATCGTTCTTTGCCTTGTTCGCTCTCATGCTTCTAACCCTTGTGACGCCGACTGGCGAGTTCTGGTGGTTTCCGATGGACTGCCTGACATGCCTGCTTTCACCGCACGTAGAACTGCGGCAGGCCCGGGACGGTCTTCCCGTGGCAGACCGTGCAGAGCGAGTCCTCGACGTCGATCTGTTTGCGCACCTCACCGGCCGACCCCGAGAGAAAGTCCACGCCGCCGGCGTGGCATCCGATGCAGCGGTCATTGCCACCGCCGTGGAGCCGAACCATCGTGCTGTGAGCCATGGGGGTCACCCCATCGCTCGCATACTCGTTCATGAGATCTCCATGGCACGAGATGCAGTCGTCGTCGTATTCCTCCGACTCCGGGTCGTGGACCCGGATCAGACTGAAGTCGACGTTCTGGGCCGGGATCGTGGCATCGGGCCCGACACGACCTCCGGATCCGCCACCCCCACCGTTCGAACAGGCCGAGAAGGCGAGGAAGATGCTCGCGGAGGCCAGAATCGGGATTGCGTGTTGTTGCATCTGCAAGGTACCTACCCCTGTGCTGCTTGGCCCGACGATCTGCCGGGGACCTGGACGGGCTGTGAACGGAACCGTCTTTCGCAGGCGGAACGTGAAAACCACGACCCCCGCGGGGCTGCGACCCCTGGGCCCAGCCGAAGGAAGAGCCGCTGAAAAGCCATCTGAGGATCACGCGATCTCCATGTCGGAAATCGGATCACGCGCGGTTCTCGGCAACTCTCATGCCGAGCCCGAACCCAGGGGTTCCCCGTAGCCCGACCCCCCCTCTGGCGGATCAGGACAGCCTGGTTCCGTCCCGCAACCACGGCCGCCCCCAGGCCAGGTGCGAGTTATTTCCCGGTCTGGGAACAAATCCCCGCCCTGTCGATCCCGAGGCCATGAGCGCCCCGAGCAGCACCGGAATCAAGCTCCCCCTATGCATACGGCTCGACGCGGGCCTCTCTCCCGAGTCGAGCCGTGTGCATAGGGGGAAGGCCCGGGCTAGCCGTCGACTCCCGGCAGGAGTTCGATCGCCGTCGGGCTCGACACCTCACCGAGCGGGTCGGGGGAGAACATCGCCGCCGCGGGGAGGACGAGGGCGGCGTTCGGGTCGGTGAAACTGGGGGTCTGTCCGCGCAAGGGCAGATGGATCTGGATCAGTCCTGGGCCGCCCGTGCCGCTGTAGCTCACGTTCGGGGGGATCGGGGTGCCGAACGGGTTCGAGCCGCCCGTCTTGCGCCGACCTCCGCGTGCGAACAGCGCCTTGCGCGACGGCGTCGTGGTGGGGTCTCCGTCGGTGAAGTCGATTTGGGTGGCCGTCTCGAGGACGATCATCCCCCCCGACCCCGAACCGCCGGTCCCGCCGATGTGATCGAGGAGCATCGTGTTCTCCCCGAGTCCGCCCTGGCCCCCCACTGCGGAGATGCGGCCTTCGTTCCCGAACACGATCCGTCCGAGGGCGCGGATGTGGACGGCGCCACCGCCCCCTCCTCCGGCGCCTCCCTTCTCATCGTGTGCACTGGTCCAGTTCATCGGCGGAAACATGGAGGCGGGAATGGCGTCTCCCCCGCCGCCGCAGCCATAGCCGCCCTGGAGGTGATCCAGCTCGCCCCGGACGAGGCGGACGGTACCGGTCACCGGATCGGGGATCGCGCGGATGCCGAAGAAGTCGTTGTCCGGATCGCCGTCCACGAAGGGACCCGTTCCCGCAACGCCTCCCGGGGCGGGTGAGGAGCCCGTCAAAGCCCCCGTGCCGAGAGAGTGCCCGGGGAACCCGGCCTCGGCGAAGAGGCCCCAGCGGGTCGGGTCGACGTCCGCGGCGAAGCGCCCTCCGCCGCCGGGTCGACGCGCATCCTTGCCGAGGGCGGCCGGAGCGTAGCTGCTCTCTCCTCCGCCGCCGCCGTACTGGCCTTCGATCGGACCGCGCCCGAAGGACCCCGCGGGCGTCGACCGCTTGACGCGGGTGCTCGAATCTCCTCCCCGCCCGCCACCGGGCCCCCCTGGACCTCCGCGCTCCGGAATGGAGCCGGTGTTCAGGGTCACGACGTCGT
This sequence comes from Planctomycetota bacterium, assembly GCA_011053145.1. GTDB lineage: Bacteria > Planctomycetota > UBA1135 > UBA1135 > DRLC01. Next base: position 3,550 of record DRLC01000058.1, read on the forward strand.
GCGCATCGAAGCCGTCCGCGTTGAGGAGTCCGCGGATCGTGACGTCTCCGCTCGCGCAGATGCGCAGGGGATACGGCCCCATCGCGCGCAGGACGCCGCCCTTCTCGATCGTGAGGTCCCGAACGAACACCCGACCGGTCTTCACGGACTGGGTCGAGACGGGCGCGCCTCCGGGGCCGCCTAGGATCTGAGTTCCCGAGGTGTCGAGCAGGAACGTCTCGCCCGAATGGATCACCTAGTCGAAATCCCCTCCCGGTCCTCCATTGCACCCGAAGTGGTCGATCCCCGCGCTGGCGGGTTGCGAGTGCAGGGAGCGGCTAGGCGGACTGGAACGGGGTCTCTCCTGTGCCGGTGCGAGCACGGCGAGGAGCGTGAGCGAGAATGAAAGGTGCAGGGTGCGTGCGAGCGACTCCACCGGTTCCTCCTGGGTCGGGAATGCCGGAACGAAACAGCCCACGGTGGGCCGGGGGAACCTGCCAGGGGTCGTGATGGAGGCGGTCCCACCTCGCCCACGGGTCGTTGCGTGGGCGTCAGACCGCGTCGATGTCGGGCATGCTCTTCGGGGCCTCGCCCACTCCGGGGGTGTGGGAGAGTTCCGGGACTTCCCTGCCCATCGACTCGATCGTGTCCACGTAGGCCTTCTCGAGTTGGAGCATCATGTCGAAGGCGGTGCGCGGGCGCGTCGTGTGGCGCCGCCAGCGCGCGCGGTTGCGATAGTCGGCGAAGGCTCGCAGGGCCTCCACCCAACCCGCATGGTCATCCACGTCGACGACGACACCCGCCTGGCCGCCGGCGGCGACGGAGCCGAGATCGCCCGCGGCGCTGACGAGGACCGGAAGGCCCGCGGCACGGGCCTCGCGCACGGTCAAACCGAAGACTTCGCACCATCGCGAAGGCGCGACGACGCCGTCGAGGTGGGCGAGAATCTCCCCGAGCCGTTCGTGGTCGTAGGGACCGTGGATCCGAATGCGCGGATCCTCCTTCGCGATCTCGCGCACCGCGTCCAGGTAACTCGAGTCGCCGTGGTAGCTCGGCATGTTGCCGTGCACGTCGAGGATCAGATCCGGGACGTTCGCCTCCTGGAACGCGCGGATGAACTCGAGGCAGCCCTTGGAGGGGAGGAGCGTCCCGAGCAACCCGAGCCGGATCTCGTCCGAGGTCTCGTCGCTGACGTGGATCGCGCGCATGCGCGCGACCTCGGCCGCGAGTTCGTCCACGTCGATCCCGTTGGGCACGACCTCGATCCGCTCGGCGGGAACGCCGGCATCGACATAGACCTGCCTTGCCGCCTCCGACGGCGTGAAGAGGCGCTGCGGACTCGCGAGGCACCGAATCGCGAAGTCGGTGCGCGCCTGGGCCGCCTCCTCGTCGGTCTGGACCTCACCACCACCGGGGGCACGTTTCGAGCCACCCGAGGAGGGCATCAGGTGCGGCCACGTGCGAGCCAGACACCTCGCACAGGCGACCCCCTCGGGCGTGCGCGTCACGGCGCCGTCGACGTCGAGCATCTGCCCCCGCGGGCACAGAGACCAGTAGTCGTGCAGGGTCATCGTGAGCGGAATCCCGCGCTCGGCGATCTTCATCAGGACCCGCGACGAGAAGCCCGTCACATGGTGCGCGTGGACGATGTCGCAGGGGACCGACGCGATCCACTCGGCGGCTACCTCCGACGCCTTCTCGTTGTCCACGAGGTCCGCGAGGCCGTGGTGGTCGTGGTAGCGGTAGGCCATGCGGCTCACCTCCACGTCGTCCACCGTCACCGTCGAGATCGAATAGGGCTCGCGCTCCGAATAGTCGAGCGCCAGGGCGCGCACGCGGTGGCCGCGGCGGGAGAGTTCGCGCGCGAGATCGCGGGTGTGGCTCTCGACGCCGCCGACGTCGGGATACCACCCGTGACAGAGGAACACGATGTCGAGCCCGGGGTCCTTCCTGGAGAGTCTCATGGTGCCGGCGAGATTAACCGCTGGGAAAGCGTGTGGCGTCACAAAGCGCCTCGATCTTGTCG
>DRLC01000059.1 GCA_011053145.1 Planctomycetota bacterium
GACCTTCGTTCGAAGAATCTCCGGGATCTGGAACGCGGGCTCGTCCGGATAGGAGGCGACCCAACCCTCGAGGATGTGCAGGGTCGTATCGAGGCCCACGTAGTCGGTCAGTGTGATCGGCCCCATCGGGTATCCGCAGCCGAACTGCATCGCGAGGTCGATGTCCTCCTTGGTCGCGTCACCCCGCTCGAGCATCAGGAGCGACTGCACCATGTAGGGCACGAGCAGACGGTTCACGATGAACCCCGGCGTGTCCTTGCACGCGACGGGGACCTTGCCGCAGGCCTCTCCGAACGCACGCGCGGCCGCGAAGACTTCTTCGTCGGTGTCGTCCGTGCGCACGACCTCGACCAGCTTCATCAACTGGACGGGGTTGAAGAAGTGCAGCCCCACGAAGCGCGACGGGCGGCCGGAGGCTTCGGCCATCTCACGGATCGGGAAGGACGAGGTGTTCGAGGCGAAGATCGTCTTGGCATCGCATAGGCCTCCGAGCTCGGCGAAGAGCGTCTTCTTTGCAGCGAGGTCTTCGACGATCGCCTCGACGACGAGGTCGCAGTCAGCGAGATCGGCCCGCGAGAGGGTCCCGGTGATTCGCGCACGCGTCGCATCCGCGTTTGCCTTGGCCTCTTCCTCCGTGGCCTTGCCCTTCTTGACGGCCTTCTCGGCCATCTTCGCGAGGCTCTTGTCGATGCGCGCGAGCCCGCGATCGAGGAACGCCTGCTCGGTCTCGACGACCTTCACCTCGCAGCCTGCCTGGGCCGCGACCTGGACGATTCCGTGGCCCATCAGGCCGCATCCGACGACGCCTACTTTCTTGATTTCCATGGGAGGATTCCTCGTTTCCGAAGGATTCGGGAAGTGGTTGATTCGAGTGTTGGGGTGTCCCTGTCGCGAGGCTACTGCTGGGCGCGGTGGAACGCGGTCGCGAACCCCAGGCCGCCCGACACACACAGGGTTGCGAGGGCGTTCTCGCCCCCGCGGCGTTTGAATTCGTGCAACAGCGTGACGGCAATGCGGGCGCCGGTGGCGCCGATCGGGTGGCCGAGGGCGATCGCGCCTCCGTTGACATTGACGCGCTCCATCGGGAACGGGAGCTCGCGCCGGCAAGCTAGCACCTGGGCGGCAAAGGCTTCGTTGAGTTCGATCAAGTCGTACGCATCGACGACGAGCCCATTGCGTTCCTGGAGCTCTCTGCAAGCGGGGACGGGTCCGAGCCCCATGCGCGAGGCGTCGAGGCCCACCTGGGCGAACTCCCCGACCGTGGCCATCGGTTCGAGGCCGAGCTCCTCGGCGGTTTCACGCGCCATCAGGAGCAGCGCCGCGGCGCCGTCCGTGATCCCCGAAGCGTTGCCGGGTGTGACCGTGCCATCCTTTTCCGCGAAGACCCCGGGGAGCTTCGCGAGTTTTTCCATCGTCGTGTTCGGCCGCAAGTGCTCGTCGCGGTCCACGATCGTGTCCCCCTTACGACCGTGCACCGTGACCGGCGAAATCTCGTCATCGAAACGACCCTCGGCCTGGGCGGCCGCGGCGCGCTGCTGGCTCTCGAGGGCGTAGCGGTCCTGCTCCTCGCGGGTGATGTCGAACTCGACCGCCAGCTTCTCCGCCGTCGCCCCCATGAGCATTTCCGAGATCGGACACAGGAAGCCGTCCTGGTACATCGCGTCGACCACGCGATCGTGGCCGAGCCGGTATCCGGTGCGCATCTTCCGGAGAAGGTACGGAAGGCCGCTCATGCTCTCGGTACCCCCCGCGACGGCGACGTCCGCACGCCCCGCGCGAATCGTGTCCGCGGCGAGGGTGATCGACTTCAGCCCCGAAGCGCACGCCATGTTGACCGTGTAGGCCGGTGTCGTGTCCGGAATCCCCGAGCGGATGGAGATCTGGCGGGCCACGTTCGGGCCGCCGCCGGCCTGACGCCCGTTCCCGAAGATGAACTCCCCGACCCGGGCCGGATCGATGCCGGAGCGGGCGAGAAGATCGGTGACGACGCTCACACCGAGGTCGGCGGAGCTGAGGCTCGCGAGACCGCCGAGGAACTTGCCGATGGGCGTGCGCAGGGCGTGTGTGACGACCACCTCGCGCGGACCTGGGTTCGGTTGGGACATCGGCCCTCCTGCCGGCTCTCTCTTTGGGGGGGATCGGGCGGGGTCGGAGCCGCGGGTACGGCCCTCTCGAAGACGTGGTTCGGGGGCCCGAGTCGGCCCCGAAAGGGCGCGATACGGCGCCCTCTGCCGCCCATGAAGGGCAAACAGGATAGTGACGAGGGGGCCCCGAAGCAAGCTGCGGGACGGGTGTGCCGCTGGGGTCTGGGGGGTGCGTCGTGTAGGATGCTCGGCCCGTTCGACCCATGGATTCCAAGCACCACGCCCCCGAGGAACAGGATACGCCCCCGCTCGACCCCGAGGCGCCGGTCGCGGATCTCGGGGAGCTGGCCTCGGCCCCCTCGTCCGCGGAAACCGAGCAGGGGATCCCGGAGGCCGAGGAGGAGGCCCGAAATCGAATCGGTGCCCTGATCGACCTCCTGCGGGACGACTCCCCGAGCGTGCTCAGGACCGTGCGCTCGGCTCTGCTCGACGCGGGCCGATTGGCCGAAGCGCCGCTGCGCCGCGCCGCACAGGACGCCGACCCGCGGCTGCGGATGCGCGCCAGGGCGATCCTGGCCGGGCGCGAGCGCGGCTCGACGATGCGCCGCCTCCTCGGGTACGCGGCCAAGGACGAGATCGACCTCGAGCGCGCGCTCTTCCTGCTCGGCCGCCTCGACCGCTCCGACCTCGACACCCGGCCCTATGAGCGCGCCCTCGACGCGATGGCCGAGGAAGTCGCCGAGCGCGCGGCGCGCGAGAGCGACGCCTTCGCGCGCCCGATGGTGCTCTCCCAGTACCTCGGCAACGAGCTCGGCTTCATCGGCAGCGAGGTGGACCTCACACACCCCGACAACATCCACTTGCACCGCGCGATCGAGCGCAAGTGCGGCTTGCCGCTGACACTCACGGCGATCTACCTCTTCGTCGCTCGCCGCGCGGGAATCCGCGCAGCGCCCGTCGCGCTCCCCGGCCGGGTGCTCCTGCGCCTCTACGCGGGCAAGCGCGCTCTCTTGATCGACCCGTTCCAGGGCGGCCGCGCGCGCACGCGCTCCGACTGCATCCGCTACCTCGCCAAGCACGGCCTCGTCCCGCGTCCGGACTGGTTCCACGATGCGACCGATCGCCAGCTCTTCCAGCGTCACGTCCTGAACTTGATGTCGAGCTCGCAGGCGCGCGGCAAGACCCAGGAAACGGCCGAGTTGCACCGCCTCGCCCTCGAGATCGCCCGGGGAACCGAGCTCGCCTGACCCCCACTTGGACCCGATCCCCGAGACCTGGCCTCCGGCGCCGCACCAGGAGGTGCCGCTGTTCGCCCTGCCGAACGTGTGGCTCTTCCCCTACGTGATCCTGCCCCTCCAGGTCTTCGAGCCGCGCTATGTCCAGATGGTCGAGGACCTGCTCGACTCGGCCGGTCGCCTCGTCGTCGGAACCGTCCTCGAGGGCCACGAGGACGAGATGGAGGGCAATCCCCCGGTCCACGACATCGCCGGCCTCGGCGAGATCGGCCGTCACGACCACATGGACGACGGCCGCTACCAGATCCTGCTCCTCGGCCTGAAGCGCGTCCGCATCCGCGAAACCGAAAGCGATCGCCTCTATCGAAAGGTCACGATCGAACCCGCCGAGGAAATCGAGCCCGCACCCCACATCGAGGCCATCCTCCGCCAGGAGCTCCACAAGGCGATCCTCGAACGCACGAACGAGCCGATCGCCCTGCTCCCCCAGATCCCCCTCTCCCACCTCGCGGATCTCCTCGCCCTGCGCATGGAACTCCCCCACGCGGTGCGCAACGAACTCTTCAGCGAACTCGACCTCGAACGCCGCGCTAGGCGTGCGCTCGAGGAGCACGGGAAGACCGGCCCCTCGTAGGTGCTTCCCCTCAGTACCCGACGACCACGTCGTACCCGTTGCAGAGCGTGTACCCCGTTCCCAGGAGCGCCCCCTGGATCGTGGCGCGGGTGCCAGCGAGTGCCGGGTCGGCGGGCACGGGGATCTCGAAGGACGGAGAGGGGCCGAGGACGAGTGTCTGTTGCGTGAAGAAACGCTTGGAATCGAGGTCGACGAGCAGCTCCCCGCCGGGAAGAAAGATCCCGAGCTGCTTTTCGGAGCGCACGACGAGGAGCGCCACGACCGCGGACGGGTGTGCGCTTGCATCGATCCTCGAATTCCAGATGCGGCCGAGGGTCGCGGGCGTGCTCGTGAGACAGACGGGGTTCGAACCGAGGCCGTTGTAGAACGCCAGCACCGCCGATCGAATGCTCGGCAGGATTCCCGTGTAGCCATTCACGCGGCCTTCCAGGGTCTGACCGTTCGAATATCGGGGCGATCCGACCACGAGGTCCGGCGATCCATCTCCATCGACGTCGCCCCCTCCGGAAACCGAAGTGCCAAAGCCGTCTCCGAGCACCGGGGATGTGGCCGACCAGGCGGGAACCTCCCCGAGGCCGGCCTTCGAACCGAGGTAGGCAGACACGGACCCTGTTCCATTCTGCAGGACCGCCAGGTTCGGAGCCCCGATCACGACATCGTCGAAGCCATCCCCATCGAGATCGCCCGCGGATGCGACGGAAGCCCCGAACTCGAAGACCTGGGAACCGCCGGACACCTCCCAGGCCGCCTTCACCTGCAGGCCCGAGGTGGAGCCGAGGAACAGCAGGGCCTTGCCCCGCGGCGTACCCGCGACGATCCCGTTCGGCGCACCGATGAGAACATCCGCGAAACCGTCCCCATTCACATCGCCCGCGGAAGAGACCGAAGCACCGAGGTTCGCGCCGACCTCGTTCGACTCGACCGCCCAGGGTTCAGCCGTCGAAATCCCCGCGGCAGACCCGAGGAACGCGAAAGCCCGCCCTTCCCTCTCTTCGTTGTGCGAGGCTTTCGGCGCTCCGATCAGAAGGTCGTCGAACCCATCGCCGTTCACGTCCCCCGCACCGGCAACCGCGGCGCCGAAGCGGGCTCCCGCCCTTGCGGACTCCTCGGTCCAGACCGGATTGAGTTCGACGCCCGCCGCGGAACCGAGAAAGAGATAGGCACGCCCTTCGCCGCGCCGCGTACCGGAATAGTCCGGGGCGCCGACCACGACATCATCGAAGCCATCCCCGTTCACATCCCCCGCGCCGACGACGGACGCACCGAAGTGGGCGTGCTGGCGCGACGATTCGCCAAACCACGAGCGCGTCAGCGAGAGGCCACTCGCGGAACCCAGGTAGACATGCGCCCGGCCACCGTCCACCTGCGGATCGTCGTAGTAGGGAATGCCCACGATCACGTCGCCGAACCCGTCCCCATTCACGTCACCGGCCGCGCTCACCGACGCGCCGAACCGCGCGTCTGCCTGGATGACCCCGGCACTCCAGGAGGCCGTGGTTTCCAGCCCCCCCGCTGAGCCCAGAAACAAGAACGCTCGACCGCTCGTGGCGCGGCCGTTGTCGTAGAACGGCGCACCGACGATCACATCGTCGAAGCCATCCCCGTTCACGTCGCCCGCGATCGCGACCGAGGCTCCAAGTTGTGCCCGCGCCTGGTTCGACTCCACGCTCCATATCCCCCGTTGGACCGTGTCCTCGACACTCACGGGGTAGAGGGCTCGACGACCGGCTGCGATGCGAACCCGGAATCCGTTCCCTGTCTCCTCGAATCGCACGGGAAGACTGCGACCGAGCGCATCGTGCGCGGTGAGGGAACCGATTCGGAGCTGTGACAGGCCGGCACCGTCCACCAAGACGAGCGCTCTCCCCTCCGCATCTTCCCGCAACTCGAGGTCGCCCCCGACGCGCACTTCGATCACGAGTGCCTCGGCGCCTTCGACGGCATCCTCGAACACCCAACGATGGCGAAAGCCTCGCCGTGCATTCTCGAACGATTCGCGCAGCGCTCCGTGGTCAAGCGTCGCACGCCGGCCGACAGCCGCGACACCCTTCGTCTCGACCCTCGACGGCGCTCCCACGCGTCCGAACGATTGCGTCGCCATGCGCACGACCCAAGGCGTACCGTCGCGTTCCGAGACCTCACGGGGACGCAGCTCGAGTCCGCTGCGATCCACGCTGCCGCGAAGATCTTGGGATCGGTTCGGCGCGACCCAAACACCGGCCTCGAAGGAAGAGAAACGGTATTCCGCTTCTTCGATCTCCCGGAACAGCTCTTCCTGCGCGGAGCAGTTGTCATGCCTCGACGACCGCGTTTCCTGTGCGAGAACAGGCGCTGCCAAGAGTGTGAGAAGAGCCAGGGCGAGGGGGCGGCGCGCGCATAGCGACTTGGGGAACGCGAGAGCTTTCATGGGCAAGAGCAATGAGGGGACTGGGTAGGCCCGCGAAGCGAGAAAGGAACCCCGAGCGAGGAGGGGCACGGGGTTGCGATGCGACGGGAGCACCCCGATCGTGCCGGAGCACCATTTCCTTCCCCGCTCAGGCGAGCCTAGCAGACCGGGGACGTCCTGAGTGCGGCTCTGGCGAGTGCGTTTTCGCACACGCCCGCAACACCCCCATCCGCAGGGTCAACGCACTCTCCCCGGTGCGGAGTCTCGCCTCGCCGCGAAGGTCAAGGCACGGCCAGGGGACCACTCGAGGAACCTTGGCGCAAAGGACCAGCGAACGCCCTCGATCTCCACATCCCGAATCGAGACATCGCAAGGCCCGCTGAGATCCAAGTCCATGCCTTCCGAACCCGTGAATTCGAACTCCCCCCCGCCCTGGTGGAAGCGCATCCCCTCGGCGTCGGGACTTGACCAAAGGTCAAAGATGAGGGTCGCCCCCTCCAGGCCCTCGAGGTCGCCGCGCAGGTCGAGGTGCACGCCCTGCTCTTTCCACAACGGAACCTCCTGGAAGATGTCTTCTTCTCCGACGGCAAGGGGCACGTCGACCGCACCGTACCCGTCGGCCGTGATGGTGAGGCTCGAGTCGGTGCAGGCGACCCAGCCGTCCCAGAAACCGCCGGGAACCTCGACCGCGTCGCGGTAGATGTCGCTGTGAATCTCGAACCGTGGAACCGCCTGTCCCGTGGCGCCGTCCGTCGCACGGAGGGTCACCCTCCGCACACTCGGGAAGTTCAGAACAGCGGCCCCCCGCCGCGGCAACACCACCTCGCGCGACGTCCACCGCACGAGATCGGCCACGGTGTCGCCGCGATCCTTCTCCAGCGGCAGGCTCGCGGCAAGTTTATAGCGCCCCGGCTCGAGGTCCTCGAACCAGACTTCTCCCCGCCCATCGGTGATGGCTTCGCGGGAGAGGCGAACCAGACGCACCCAACCGGGATGTTCCGTGGGCAGAGCACCGAGGAGGGTGCGATGCGCGTTCGAGTTCGCTTCGATCTCCCCTCGGCCGACCCTCGCGAGGACGCGCACGCCCGGGCGAGGCCGGCCCTGGTCGTCCTCGACGAAGACGTGGAGGGGGAGTCCCGGGGGAAGCGAAACACGCAAACGTCCCGACAGCGAAGCCTCGCAGCGCACTCGTGCGTATTCGTGCTTGGCCCGTGGGGCAAAGTGCACGGGAGCATGGCCCGGGGCCCAGACTTCGATCCTGTCCAGATCTTCGGGGCGAGCGATGCGCACCGGAGCGCTCCCGCGGATCGCAAGGACCGTCTCCGCATCGGGGACGTAGCCCCTTCCTCCTCCGTAGTTCAATGCCACACGACCCTCCTCGATCGGTGAGCCCGATTCATCCACGATCTCGAGCTCGAGGGGATCAGCGATCCGGAGAGGAACCGTGACCCGGGTCTGCTCCTCGCGGAGAACGAAGCGGGCTTCCCCACTCGATCCGTCCTCTGCCGCCACCCGAACGATTCCCTCCGCCCCGAGCGGGAAGTCGAGGGAAGCTCGCCCCATGCCGTCGAGCGTGGCGAAGCGGGGCCAGGCAACACCGCCTCCAGCGTCCTCCCAGTCCGTCTCCATTTCGAATCGCGCAAGGGCTCCCGAGCATGGCCCGGCTCCGGCCGACTCGGTCCGGATCTCGAGGGTCGCGGATCGTTGGAGTCGCACCTCCTTTTCCGTGCTCTCGAGCGGAACGACGAAGGCGAGCGGTACGAACCCGGCCTTGCGGCACACGAGCCGACGATCCAGGAACGAAAGGGGCAGGCGCGCCGTCCCGTTCCCGTCGGTGGTCCGACTCTCGCCGAGATCGCTCCAAATCCTCGCGTCGCTCACCGGCCCCCCACCGCGCCCATCGAGGACCTGCACGGTCGCCGGCTTGGCGTGCTGCCCCGGAGTCAGAACCACGACGACCGGCCGGGCCAGCGGGCCTTCGACTTCCGTCTGAAACGGTTCGAAACCCGGCGCGAAAACGTGCACCTTCGCGAACCCGGAAGGGACACGAAGTTCCACCCGCCCCGTGGCGTCCGTCACGCCGCACGCAACCCCCTCGTCCAACTCCGAAGGCAGAAGAGCCTCCGGCATCCCGTCCGGTCGATCGTCCCAGGCCGCAATGTCCGAGAGGCTCTCCCACAACACCCTGGCATCGGCGACGGCCGTGCCTTCGCGCGTTCGAACCTCCACGGCGAGGAGACCCCGTCGCCCCACGAAGACGACCAGGCGCTCTCCTCGCCGGACCTTCAACGGTCCTCTCGGGGTGGAAACACTCCACTCCGCGTCGACCGAAACAGCCGTCCAATCTCCCGGCGGAATCGCGAGCGTTCCGTTCTCGGGAACTGCGACAGGACCGAACTCCTTCTCGCCATCGAGCATGCGGAATCGCCACGGAGTACCTACGGGCGCCGTCCCCGTGATGACATCCAGGACGAGGACCTCTCCTCCCTGCTCCACTCGTCGAGGTCTCCTGAAATCGCCGGGCTCCGCTCGAGTTCGCGAGGACTCCGGCTCAGGAACTTCGGCTGCCACCATCGCGGCCCCGGTGGAAA
>DRLC01000060.1 GCA_011053145.1 Planctomycetota bacterium
CGGCAGGGGTTCCGCAACAGCCGTCCGCTCCGTTCCCGCCCTGGATCGTCGTCCCGAGGATCCACACAGCCGAATCGATCGTGAGGGCTCCGATGGTCCCGTTCGGCATGAAGATGTCATCCCCCATGAGGCCGATCACGACGGAATCGAAGATCGAGACCGTCGAACGCTCGATCGTGAGAACCGCGTCGTAGCACACGCCGCCGACGCACCGACTGTTGATGGGGAAGGTCGGGACGAGGGACATCCCATGGAGGACGACGTCGTCGCAGTCCTGGATGGTCGCGATGATCCCGCGGTCGGCCTCGCTCGAGACCTGCAACCACACGGCTCCCTGGTTGTTCGAAAGCAAGATGTTCGGCCCGCTCTTGCTATCGAGCCCATTCGAACTCAGGCCTCCGACGGACGCCACCTGGTTTGGGCCGAGATTCTCGATGCGGATGTTGTCGACCCGGACATGCGCGCCCGCGTCCCCCTCGATCCGAAGACCCTTGCCGTCGACCACAAGGTCCTCCGGGTAGACGCCATCCCGGATGAGCACCATGTCTCCGTCCTGGGCGGCCGCGATCGCCGCGGAGATCGTCGTATGGGTCGAACCTGGGCCTCCCGAGGCATCGACCACGAACACGGACTGGGCGAACGACACCGTGGCGACAGCAAGGAACGCCACAACCATCTGGAACCACTTCTTCATCGAGTCCTCCGTGAAAAGTGTTTCAAAACGAGCAACTCCGTTTTTACCAGGAGCTCACACTCCCCGCAACCTCGCCGCCAAGGCGATACGGGGTCCTCCGTGGGGAGGCGCCCCCCGATCCCATCTAGAGCACACGCCTCGGCGGGAGGATGAGATTCGAAAGGAGCAGCCCCCCCACGAGAGAGACCGCGACGAGCCCCGTGCGGAACGCCCACTCCGTTCCGGCGGCCGCATCGGCGTCCAGGAACGAGGTCAGGCTGCGAAAGCCGAGGCTGCCGGGGACCAGCATGAAGATCCCGGGCGTCAGGGGGACGAGGGCCGGGCGGTCGGCGAGGCGTGCATAGGCATTCGCGACCAACCCGACGACGAGCGCACCGAGGAACGGTCCGAGGTCTCCGCCGAGACGGTCCGCGCCGAAACGCGCGGCGAGGTAGCCGAGCACGCTCGCGAGAAAGATCACCCCGAACTCGCTGCGGCGTGCCTCGAGCACGATCGCGAACGCGAAGGGAGCGGTGAGCACCGCGGCCCAGACCCACCCCGCGGTGAGTTCCGAAGTCGTGCGCGGGGGAAGGAACGCCGTGGCGATCCCGCCCTCGAAGCCCGCGATCAGCGCGACCACCCGCCAGCCGAGCGCGACGCCGAAGAGCAGGGTCAGGAAGACCGCACCCGCACCCGCGAGCCGCGCCATCCCCGAGACGAGGTGCCGCGTCGCGAGTTCGATGAACCCCACCGTCAGCGTCAGCCCCGGCACGAGCACGATCAGCCCCGCCAGCGTGACGATGCGCGCGTCGATCCCGAACCAGAACGCGCCCGCGGCAGCCAGGCTCGCCGTCGTGAATGCGGCCAGGGGCTCGAAGAGGCCCACCGCATCGTGCCCGCCGGGGGAGAGGCGCGCGAGGAGATAGGTCACCAGGCTCAGCAGGAGCGTCGCCAGCACCTCGAGCGGGCCGCCGTGGAAGAACACCGCCGCCCCCGCCGACGCCGCGGCGAATGCGAGGGCGCCGACGGCTGCCGGGTAGCGCGAGCCGCGCCCCGCGATCGCCTCGAGGCGCTCGAGTCCCTCCCGCGGAGTCAGTTCACGATCGCGCACGCGATCCATCGTCTCGTCGAACTCCACGAGCTTGCCGAGGTCGACCTCTCCACTGTCGCTGCGGATCAGGTGCACGACGCGACGGGGAGCCTCCCCCACCGAGGCGATCACTGCGGTCGGGGTCGATAGGAACGAGGCTTCGATCCCGAGATCGCTCGCCACCTTCAAGAGCACGCGCTCCAGCCGGAACGCGGGGGTCCCGTAGCTGTGCAGGAGCTCCGCCACCTTCATCAAGAAGGCGACGGAGCCCTCGGTGTCTCGACCGGTCGGAGGCATGGCGGGAGTCTACCCGCCCGCCCCGGACCGGGTCCCGTGCGATCAGGCCGTGGCCTGGAACATGTGCACGTCTCGCTGCGGGAACGGAATCGAGATGCCCTTCGCGTCGAACGCCTCCTTGACCGCCTTGTGGGTGTCGAACCAGACATCCCAGTAGTGCTCCGGCTTCACATAGGGCCTGCAGACGAAATTCACGCTGGAGTCACCGTGCTCGAAGAGCGCGACGGTCGGGGCCGGATCCTTCAGAACGCGCGAATCGGCGTCGAGGATGCCCTGCATGGTCGAGATCGCTGCATCGATGTCGTCCCCGTATCCGATCCCGAAGGTCATGTCGACGCGCAGCTTTCCGTTCGCGGTGTAGTTGATGATGTTCCCGTCGGTGATCGTCGAGTTCGCGACGATCGCCTTCTTGTTCTCGAGGGTGTTGATGATCGTCGCGAAGACACCGATCTCGTCGACGATGCCGAGCACGCCTCCCGCCTCCACGAGATCTCCCTTGCGGAGCGGGCGGAAGATCATGAGCATCACGCCCGCCGCGAAGTTCGACAGCGAGCCCTGCATCGCGAAGCCGACGGCGAAGCCGGCGGCACCCAGGATCGCCACGAACGAGTTGGTGTTCACTCCGAGGCGGGTGACCGCGCTGATCACGACGAACACGAGCATCGCCATCTGCAAGACATTGCAGAGGAACCCGGTCAGCGTCGCATCGATCTTCGTCTTGCCGAGCGCCCTGCGGACGACCCCGGTCAGGATCTTCACGACGAAGTACCCGATGACCAGGATCGCGATCGCGCCGAGGAGCTGCGGCAGGTAGCTCACGGCCTTGCCCTGGAGCTTGGCGAGCATGTCACCGATGTCCCCTGCACCGAACAGGCCGCCCGCGTCACCGGCCGGCGCAGCCGCGGGTGCGGCCTCGGCCCCGCCGCCGGCCGTCTGACCGGCGAGCCCTCCGCCGCCTTCGATCGCGCTCGCCAAGTGCTGAATCGCCTCCGCCAGTCGGTCCTGCGCGGCCTGGGTGCTCTCCTGAAACATTTCGATTCCTCCGGGATGGAATGGGGATTGGGGTGCGAACGGACAAGGTCCGTTGCGTGCGCCCGAGGAGAGGAAACGCTGCCAGGAGATGCAAGGCTCGCTCCCCCCCTGCGTCAGGGTAGTTGCCGCCTGTCCCCCTGCATCGTCGAGGCGAGGGGCCCCTGGCCAGCGCGGAGCGCTGGGTAGGTCTCGCCGGCTTCCCGTCGGACCCTTTCTCGCGCACCGCGGACGCAGTGCACCTCCGACGTCCCGGCCTCGACCGCGTGCGAAGAGAGCCACAGGCCCCTGCCAGGTGTGGAGCTGGGACATCACCTACCTGCCCTCTTCCGTGCGCGGCCGCTTCTACTACCTGTACATGATCATCGACGTGTGGAGCCGCATGATCGTGGGCTGGGCTGTCCACGAATCGGAGTCCGGTGAGCATGCCGCGGCTCTCGCCGAGCGAGCCTGCCGGGAGCACGGAGTCGAGGCCGGGGTGTTGACGTTTCACTCCGACAACGGGAGCCCAATGAAAGCGGCGACGATGCTCGCCACGCTGCAGATGCTCGGCGTGGTGCCGTCGTTCAGCCGGCCGCGGGTGAGCGACGACAACCCCTTTTCCGAATCCCTCTTCCGGACGGTGAAGTACTCCCCCGCCTATCCCTCGAAGCCCTTCGAGTCGCTCGAGGCGGCCCGCACGTGGGTGGCGTCCTTCGTGGACTGGTACAACTGCAAGCACCTCCACAGCGGGATCCGCTTCGTCACGCCGGCGGACCGCCATGCCGGACGACACGTGGAGATCCTCGAGCGCCGCGCGGCGGTGTTCGCCGAGGCCAGGCAGCAGCATCCCGAGCGGTGGACAGGCGCCATCCGGAATCTCGACCCTGTCCCGGTGGTCACCCTTCACTCTGGAGGCGATGCCGGAAGGGAGGCCAGCGCCGCATGAACCGATCACGTCAGGCGGCAACGACCTTGACACCTACCGCGACGCCCGCGAAGATGTAGGCTCACCGACTGGTAGACGATCACATAGTCACAAGACCGATTCAGGCGAGCGGCAGGGAGCGTAAGCCATGGCCCTTGAGCTTGGAGGGCGTGCCGACAAGTTCGGCAACCAGTACGAGCGTCTCTGGATTATCCGGCAGGCCCTTCGGATGCTTGAGGGCGAGGCTGTCTCAATCCATTGGGAGCCGCTTGGGGACGAAGGAGAGGGCATTGAGTTCCGGCTGCGCTTGCTCGACGGGACGACCGAAGGGCACCAGTGCAAGAGTGAAAATGGAACCGCCGGCAGGTGGACTGCGGCCAGCCTCAAGAAGGTGCTGCCAAAGGCCAAGCTTCAGCTCACGACCGGCCACGTTGACCGGTTCGTGTTCGTCTCCAGGGACGCCGTTCCCGTCGTAAGGGAACTCGCCAGGCGCTCCCGTCACTGCAACGACGACCCAGCGAAGTTCCTGAAGCACAGTGTCCCATCGACTCACCGGGAAGAGTTCGATCGAGTGTGCGAACTATGGGGCTTGGACTCGTCAGATGAGGGCCAGCATGCTAAGGCACTGCGTCTCCTCCAACGTCTGAGATTCAGAGTATGGGACGAGGAACGTGAGTCCGTCGAACGCGCCGCTTCCCGACTGGCCAAGGGAGGTGCCCGGGCGATCGTCGCGTGCATCGGGGACTTCCTCTTCGAGAATATAGGCAACAAAGTTCACGTCGATCAGCTTCGGCAGCACCTAAGGGACGCTGGGCATCCGCCTTGGGACCTCAGAGCAGGCGAGATCGCCCCTGCGATCGAAAGACTGCAAACTGAGTTCGAAGACTCAGTCGGAGGAGTCCTGATCGGTGAGTCGCTGATCCCACGACTAGAGACCACCCAGCTACGAACCCTATTGGCTGATTCGGACGGCCCGCGCACCGTATTCCTGCACGGTGCTTCCGGGTCCGGCAAGAGTGGCGTGTTGCTGGAGCTCATGCGCGAGCTCCGAGAGGAAGGGACAGTCGTTCTTCCGGTGCGACTGGATATCCATCGTCCGGACTCGACCCTAGAGGCCTTCAGCGACGACATGCAGCTACCAGCACCGCCAAGTGATTGCCTCGCTGCCCTTGCAGCCGGCAGGCCAGCCGTGCTCATCCTCGATCAGCTCGACGCAATCAGGTGGACCGGCGGGCATGCAGCCAAGGCATGGGTTATCTGCAAGGAGATTATTGAGCGAGCACTCGACTTCCCGGCCTTGCGAATAGTCGTCGCATGCCGCACCTTCGACCTAGACGACGACCAGCAGATCAGGGCCTGGGAAAGGAAAACTCGAGAGTCGGCGCTTCACCGGCTCGAGCGCGTTGAGGCAAAGAAGCTGGGCGACGACATCGTCAAAGGGGTCGTCGAGTCCCATGAGGGTGTCTACGAGTCCATGTCTGTGCGTGAGCGCAAGCTCCTGACGAACCCTCAGTGCCTCTATGTCTGGTGTGCGATACGGCAATGGGAGGAGGAGCCTCAAGCGTACCACACGCAGACCGACCTACTCTCCGAGTTCCTGGGAAGGGTGCGTCGACGAGTGACCGACGAGATGGGTGTCCAAACCACAGACTACGAC
>DRLC01000061.1 GCA_011053145.1 Planctomycetota bacterium
CTCACACCCCACGCCTGGCGGGAGCACTTCCAGGCCGAGGTCGAGGAAGCGCAGCGCGCGGCCACGGCGTACTTCCTCGGGGAGTAGAGGCAGCCGGGACGGGCCTGGGGCAAGCCCCTCTCGGGGTGGGGGTCACGCGACAGTTCCAGGAGGGGAGCATCGCCTTCCCCTCGTAGCGCGGGGCGGCGGCGCAGAGGAGGCGGGTGGCCAGGATGCGGTCCCGGATCGCGCCGCGGGTCTTCTCGAGGTTCGGTTGGGCGCCCGGGAGGGCGGAGGGGTCGCTGGGCTCGAGGTTGTAGGTGGCCGGAGGCGAGGGGGCGCGGACGGCATCGCGGCCGCGCTCGATGCGGACGAGGCCCGGGGAAGATCCGGCGAGTTCCAGCGAGATCGCTACGAGGCCCGTCATCCAGTGGAAAGAGGCCGGCCGTTGACAGATTCGGGGACCTCGTTTAGCCAGGAAAGAAAGACTCCATGGACCGCCTGGGGGAGGACGCGTCCCTCCGCCGGGCCAGCCCCTGCCTGCCCCATGCTTCTCCGACCCGCACCCATCCTGTGCGCGCTGTTGGCCTTCGCTTCTGGGCCAGTCGCAGCGCAGACCGTCTTCGTGACGACACCCCAGAACACGGTCGACATCCCCCCCACCGCCATGGTGCCCGACCTGCCCGGTCCCGACGGAGAGGTTTCCTTCTGGGAAGCCCTGATCGTCTCGGACAACACGCCGGGACAGCAAACGATCGGGTTCCAGGTGCCCGCATCGCAGTTCACCACCTTCGTCTTCATTCTCCCCCCTCCCAACACCGGCCTGAAGTATGTGATCGACTCCGTCATCATCGACGGAACGACCCAAACCGCGTTTGCGGGCGACACGAACCCAAATGGGCACGAGATCCTTATCAGCATCCCCCTGTACCTGGTGGGGGCCGGCAGCGTCGTACGTGGTCTGCAGAGCACGAACCTGAGACTGACCTTTGATCCCAGCAACACGAGTACGAGGGCGGACGGCTGCACCGTCGAGGACTGCAACCAACCAACTCTCTCCGTGGACACGGACGACAACCTCGTGCGAAACCTGATGGAGGGACAGGTCGCTATCCGGGGAGACCGCAACAGGCTCGTCGGTTCGGTGGTGGAAAAGGTGACCGTGGAAGGTTCGGACAACATCGTCGGTGGAAGTAGCCCTTCCGATCGAAACACGATCCTCGGTCTCTACGATTCCGATCGGAACACAGGACTTCCAACGGGCGTAGCCCTCGACCTCCCCTGGGCGGTTCGAGCGACGATCGAGAACAACTACATCGGCACGACTCCAGATGGACTAGCCCCCGCGAACCGGGGAGCGGTTGTCGGGCTTCGGATCGGAACCTCGACCTCCATCGTCATCCGGAACAATCTGATCGGGGGAATCCTCTACCAACAGTCGAACGGCTTGATCGCGGGGCAATCCGTGCTCTTCCTAGGACCTTCGAACGACGTTCGGTTCCATGGGAACACCATCGGGCTGGACGCGAACGGGGATCCTACGCTGCCCTCGCTCACCGGAATCACGGTCGATCCGGGCTGGAACCCCACGAACGTGCTCATCGGCGGTTCAGGCCCGGGGGAGGGAAACACGATCGCCGGGCACCTACTCAGCGGGATCGAGGTGCCGAACACCGTCTCCGGCTTCCGAATCAGCGGGAATTCGATCTACGGGAACGGCCTCGCGGGGTTCCCGTACCTCGGTATCGATCTGCTCGGAACCGGCAACAGTACCCCCGGTGTCACCCCCAACGATCCCCTCGACGCGGATACCGGAGGAAACGGGCTCCAGAACTTCCCCGTCCTCGCATCCGCCTGGATCGATCCGGGCGGTGTGCTGCAGGTCTCCGGCCAACTCGATTCGGAACCCAACACGAACTTCGGAATCGAGTTCTTCGGTTCGAGCCAGTGCGACTGGAGCGGGTACGGCCAGGGGGAAGTCTTCCTCGGCTCCACCGCCGTCCTGACGGACGCGGCAGGGAACGCCGGGATCAGCGTCAGCCTGGGCGCTGTTCCAGTGGGATGGTACGTGACCGCGACGGCCACTCGGGAGCCAAGCGGGGACACGTCGGAGTTCTCTGCCTGCGTCCAGGTCGTGGATACGGTGTGTGCCGCCGACGAAGGCTTCATGGGCCCTGGTATGGGCACGCTCTCCATCTGCGGCCCGCCCCTCAGCACCGGGAACAGCGCGACGATGACGGTCACGAGCGCCGCGCCCCTCGCCCCGCTCTGGGTTAGCTACGGACCGTTCTACAACCCGACGCCGATCCTGGGCGGCACCGTCGTCCCCGTCCCCGGAACCACCCGACTGATCGGCACGACGGACGCGTCCGGTTCTTTCCAGTTCTCGCCGATCCCAGGAGGAGGTGGACCCGCGACCGTCTATGCCCAGTGCGCATTCTCGGACGCGAGCCTCCCGGGAAAGTTCGGCATCACGAACGCCGTGCGCATCGACATCCTGCCCTGAGATGGAGGCCCCTTCGCCAAGTAGACAGGAGGGAACCCTGCCGCGACCTTGCGGCTCGCGGTTGGGGTCGTCGTTTGGCGAGGGCAATGCCGGGCGATCCACGGAAGCGACGCCGGTCGGTCTGGGATTCGCGAGCCGAGCCCGCGGTCGGCGTGTTCGGTCACGGGGCGTTCCGTCCGAGATCGTGCACACGGCGGACCGTTTCCAAACGCTCTCTCCTCGCAGCGGCAAAGAGGCCCCGCTCTCCGAAACGCATCGGGGACGCCGCACACAAAGGCTCGGCCCCGCCGATCTCCTCGGCGGGGCCCGCTCCGGTCGATGCGACCGGTTCCGAAAGGGACGGCCCCCGACATCGGGTAGGGGGCCCGTCGGTCAGAACTGGTCGATCGTGAAGGTGATCAGGTCGGAGCTGCTGTAGCCGGAGGGCGGCAGGCTGCATGTCGTCCACTGCCACACCGACTGCGCATACCAGGTGGTCCCGACGAGGCCGGTGAGATTCGGGATCGGGAGGTTGTACTCGGCGTGGCCGGAAGAGTCGCTGGGGAACGCGTTGAAGACGATCGGCTTCACCGACAGATCGAGGTGGGAGAGAATCCCGAGGGAGGGGACGAACGTGCCTGCGACGTCGGCCATGGAACTGAGGCCGAGTAGACCCATCGTGGTCGGCGGGACGTTGTCGCAGGTGAACGCGAACTCGGTCGCGCCGATCAGCGGCGGCATGTTGATCCCCATCAGCATCGGGCCGTTGCAACCGGGCGTGCCGGTTCCCTGCGTATACGCCGTGGATGCACCGCCGCCCTTCCCGAAGTACGGGATCGCGATCCCGCGGTCGTCGTTGCCGTTGGTGTGGTCCACTTGGTGCGCCCCCACGATGAGCAAGTCACCGTCGATGGCGACCGCGTTGCCGAATTGCTCGTCCGTCTCCTCGGGATCTTTGTCGAGCGCCATCGTGATGTTCCAGGCCCCACCTACTCGCCCGTACAGGAACACCTCGCCCGAGAAGACGAAACTGTTCACGTGGCGCTGGTGGGCGCCGATCGCGATCACGTCACCGCTGACCCCGACGGTGTAGCCGAACTTGCCTCCGTCTGGCCCCGAAGGCGGCAGGAGCTGGATGACCTGGCTCCAGCTCCCGTCCGGCTGGCGCTCGTAGACGTAAGCCGCCCCGAAGAAGGGGGACACCCACTTGAGCCAGGTGCCGGCGACGGCGGTGTCGCCCGAGATGTCGACGGACCAGCCGAACTGGTCACCCGCGGCCGCGTCCGAGGCGACGAGCTTGGCGACCTCGAGCCAGCTCCCATCGGGCTGTTCCTCGAAGATGTAGGCTGAACCCGAGGCGCCGCCGGCATCGTCGTCGAGCGTCGCGCCGGCGATCACACGACCCCCGTCGATCGCGACGGACCAGCCGAAGTCGTCGTTGTTGCTCGCGTCGGAGGCGACCAGGATCGCAACCTCGAGCCAGGTGCCGTCCTGCTGGCGTTTGTACACGTAGACGTGCCCGGGTTTGTTCGTGCCGGCGCCGGCGTCCGGCGCTCCCACCACGGCGAGATCCCCGTCGATGTCGACCGACGTCCCGAAGTCGGCGCCGGCGATCGCATCGCTCGCGGTCAGCTTGGCCACCTCGAGCCAAGTACCGTCCTGTTGGCGCTCGAACACATACGCCGAGCCCGACTTCGTGCCGCCGTCGTCGTCACCGCTCGCACCGGCGATCGCCCGATCGGCGGTCAGGCCCACGTCGATCCCGAAGTAGTCCTGCGGGGCGGCATCGGACGCGACGAGCTTGGCGGACTGGATCCAGCTTCCGATCCAGTCGTAGACGTAGGCGGCACCGGAGAGGATGCCGCCGCCCCCGTCATGAACCTTCGTGCCGACGATCACGCTGTGTCCGGCGCAGTCGACGGCGAGCCCGAATTGGTCGCCGTCCAGGGAATCGGGGGCCGCCAGCTCGCCGAGGGCGAGGGATTGGGCGCTCGTGGCGGACGCGAAGAAGAGTAGAGGGAGAAGGGAGAGGAGTCGTGTCTGGGTGCGGAACATGGCACTTCGGGGGCAGGGCGTTCTGCCGGACAGGAGCCGGCGGGGACGGATTCCTCCACAGCGTCCCGAAAGCCCCGCGGATGACCGCAAATCTCGAAATCCTTCCCGAACGGGCATGGGAGCTGTATTCCCTGCGAGGCGACAGCGAGAACCGGATCAAGGAACTGAAGCACGACCTGGAGATCGACCGTACGAGCTGCTCGAGCTTCCGCGAACCAGGTGCGCGTCCCGTGGACGGCCGTCGCCCACGTGCTCTACCAGGAGCTGCGAGCGGTCCTAGGGGGAACGGAACTGCATCGCGCCATGGTGGCGACGCTCAGGCTGCGCTCGCTCGAGATCGGCGCGACCATCACCGAGAGCCTTCGCCGGATCGTGAGCTCGATGTCGCCCTCTCCTCCCTGGAGGGACCCGTGGACCAAGGCGGCGCAACGGGGCTTGGCCCTCGGGCGAGAGCCCTTCCTCCGCTCGGTCAGGCGGTCAGCGAATTCACCCCGCAACGGATCCCCCCCCTGCCTGGCGGGTTCCTGGTCGGGGTGCGGGTTAGAATCTCTGCGATGAAGCCCGACTTCACGAGACGGCTCGCGGCGGCCCGGGCCGGGGATCGCGA
>DRLC01000062.1 GCA_011053145.1 Planctomycetota bacterium
ATTGTCATGAGTGCACCCCGAAACGTCGTAGTCATCGGTGCCGGTCCGGCCGGATACGTCTGTGCGATCCGCTTGGCCCAACTCGGGCAGAAGGTCACGATCGTCGAAAAGGGCGAACTCGGCGGCACCTGCCTGAACGTCGGCTGCATTCCTTCGAAGGCGATGATCGCCGCCGGATCGCTGCTCGAGAAGATCTCGAAGGCTTCCACGATGGGCATCGAGGTCGAGGGCGTGAATCTCGATCTCGCGAAACTCGTCACCTGGAAGGAAGGTGTCGTGAAGCGGCTCACGGGGGGGATCGGATCGCTCCTGAAGAACAACGGCGTGACGCGCGTCGTGGGTGAGGGGCGGCTTGCGGGGCCGGGGAAGGTCCTCGTCCGAACGAACGACGGAGAGCAGGAACTCGCCTGCGACGATGTCGTGCTGGCGACCGGCTCAGTGCCGAGCGAGGTGCCGGGATTCGACTACGACCACGACCACGTCTGGTCTTCGACGGAGGCCTTGGCTCCCAACCGCCTCCCCGAACACCTGCTCGTGATCGGGGGGGGCTACATCGGGCTCGAACTCGGCATCCTGTACCGGAGGCTCGGGAGCCAGGTCACCGTGGTCGAGTTCACCGACGGGGTGCTCCCCGGGCAGGATCGCGACTGCGCGAAGATCATCGAGCGTTCCCTCAAGAAGCAGAAGATCAAGCTCATTACGAAGACCGGTGCGAAGTCGTACACCGTCAAGGACGGTGGACTCGACGTGCTCGTGGAGGGCCGTGACGGAAAGGAAACGCACATCGAGTGCGACCAGATCCTGTGCACGGTTGGGCGGCGCCCGTTCAGCGAGGGGCTCGGCCTCGAGACGGTCGGTCTCGAGGTCGACGGCCGTGGCTTCCTCGAGGTGGACTCGCAGCTGCGGACCAAGGCGAAGGGGGTTTGGGCGATCGGCGACCTCGCCGGACAGCCGATGCTGGCCCATAAGGGGAGCAAGGAGGGGCTCGTCGCCGCGGCGGTGATCGCTGGAAAGCCCGAGGAGTACGACGTGCGCTGTGTGCCGGCCGTGATCTTCACCGCACCCGAGATGGCGGCGGTGGGAATGAGCGAGGCCGAGGCGAAGGAGATGGGGCGTGAGGTGATCACGGGACAGTTCCCCTTCGCCGCTTCGGGGCGTGCGATGAGCCTCATGGAGACGGAGGGTTTCGTGAAGATCGTCGCCGACGCGGAGACCGACGAGGTGCTGGGCGTGCAGATGGTCGGACCGGAGGTCACCGAGCTGATCGCCGAAGCGGCGCTCGCGATCGAGATGGGCGCAACGACCGAGGACATCGCCCGCACGATCCACGCGCACCCCACCCTGCCCGAGGCTCTGATGGAGGCCGCCGAGGCCGCGCATCACATGGCCGTGCACGTCTTCCAGAAGCGTTGAGGCCATGACCACGGAGCTCCCGCCTCTCGAGGTCCGGCGGCTGGGGCGCACTGAATACCGCGCCTGCCACGCCGAACAGCTTCGCCTCGTCGAGGCGCGTGCGGCGGGGGAGGTGGGCGACATCCTGCTCCTGACCGAGCACGAGCCAGTCGTGACCGTCGGCCGCGGCGCGTCTGTCGAAGCCGCTTCCGGCGTGGGGGTCGACGTCGTGGAGGTCGAGCGTGGCGGCGAGGCGACCTACCACGGGCCTGGTCAGTTGGTCGCCTATCCGATCCTCCTGCTCGAGGAGGGGCGACGCGACCTGCACCGCTATCTGCGTGACCTCGAGGAAGTCGTGATCGGCGTTCTCGACGAGTTCGGGATCCAGGGACGCCGCGAGGCGGGGCTGACCGGAGTCTGGATCGGGGAGCAGAAGGTCTGCTCGATCGGTGTGGCGGTGCGCCGATGGGTCACCTACCACGGGCTGGCCCTGAACCTGCATACGGAGCTCGAGCCATTTCATCGCTTCCAACCCTGCGGGCTCGATCCGAGAGTGATGACGCGTGCTGCCGACCATGGGGATGTCCCGCCGACGACCGTGCTCGCGGAAGTCTTGTTGGTGAAGCACCTGTGCCGCGTCTTTGGGCGCGATCCGGCGGTCGCTTCCTGATCGGCTTCGCCCCGGGGAAGTCCGGGAAAAAAATGCTCCTGTCCTTCGGCTCGAGCCCCGACCGATGGAGTGGAAACGGGGGTGAGATCCTTTCTCGGGAACGTGAAGGGGGGCGTGTTCCGCGCGCCAAGGAACTCGGCGATAGCCCACAGTTCGCCAGGCCGGGGGCCCGATGAGTTCCCGCGACCGGTCATGTGCCGATCGCGCGAGGTGCTCTCTCCCGACCGGTCGAGTTCCGTGCCATGTCCCCCGTGACCGAATCATCCCCCCCGGCCCCTAGGACCAGGACGCCCGAGCTGCCGCTCTTCTGCGGTCTCGGAGTCCTGGCGGTGGCTTCCGCCTTCATGGCGTGGGGTGCTGCTGCGGCGGCTGGGGTCTGCACCTGCTACGTCGCTCTGGCGGGAATGCGGGCAGGGGCCCTGAGGGCCTCGGCGGTTCCGAAGGCGCCGGAGATGGGGCCGGCGTCCACCGAGCGAGCCGCGCAGGTCACGCGCAAGGAATCGGGCACCCAAAGCTCGTTCCTGACGAACATGAGCCATGAGATCAGGACCCCGATGAACGGGATCCTGGGGACCTGCGACCTCCTCTTGGAGTCCGAGCTCACGCCGGACCAGCGCGAACTCGCCCGAACGATTCGATCGTCGACGACGGGACTCCTGGGGACCGTGGACGCAATCCTCGAGTATGCACGCCTCGATGGGGATCGGCCGGAACTGGTCATGGAGCCACTCGAACTCCGCGGTTCGATCGAGTCTTTGATGGACCGGCTGTACGAGTCCGCTCAGGAGCGTGGCCTCGAGCTCACCTGCTTCGCGGCTG
>DRLC01000063.1 GCA_011053145.1 Planctomycetota bacterium
CCTGCCCTTCGCGCGTGAGCAGGATCAGAGAGAAACGCACCGCATCGGCACCATAGGAGTCGATCATCTCGATCGGATCGATTCCGTTGCCGAGGCTCTTCGACATGCGCCGCCCCTTGGCGTCGAGCACGTTGGCGTGGACGTAACAGGTCGCGAACGGGCAGCGCTCCTCCATCGGAAGCTCGTCGAGGAGTTCATAGCCCGCCATGACCATGCGCGCGACCCAGAGATAGATGATGTCGCGCCCGGTGGACAGAAACTGGGTCGGGTAGAAGCGCGCGAGGTCGTCGCTCTTCTCCGGCCAGCCGAGGGTCGCGAACGGCCAAAGCCACGAGGACGCCCAGGTGTCGAGCACGTCCTCGTCCTGGCTCACGATCGGCTTGCCGGTTTTCGGGTGCGGCGACCCGATCTCTAGGTCCTCGCGCGAAGCGACGGGCACGCCGTCCTCGTCGTACCAGACCGGAATGCGGTGGCCCCACCAGAGCTGACGCGAGATGCACCAATCCTGGACGTTTTCGAGCCAGTCGAGGTACACCTTTGCCCAACGCGCGGGCTTCAGGACCAGCGCCCCCGAACGCACGGCTTCGATCGCGGGGCCGGCGAGCGGTTCCATGCGCACGAACCACTGCTCGCTGATCAGGGGCTCGATCGGTGTCTTGGAACGATCGCTGAGCGGAACGTTGTGGACGTGGTTCTCGGTCTTCTCGAGCAGCCCGAGCTCCTCCATCCGCTTCACGACCTCCTTCCGGGCCTTCTCGCGCGACATCCCTGCGAACGGTCCCGTGTTCTCCGACATGGTTCCGTCCTTCTCGAGGATCGTCAGCACCTCGAGCCCGTGGCGCGAACCCCGCTCGTAGTCGGCCGGATCGTGGCCCGGCGTCACCTTGACGGCTCCGGTTCCGAACTCGGGGTCCACCGAATCGTCCGCGACGATCGGGATCCGCCGGCCCACGAAGGGCAGCACGCAGAACTTGCCGACGAGATCACCGTACCGCTCGTCCTCGGGGTGCACGGCGACCCCAGTGTCCCCGAGCATCGTCTCGGGCCGCGTGGTTGCGACGACCAGCGCGCGATCGGTCCCCTCCACCGGATAGCGCAGGTAGTAGAGCTTGCCCTTCATGGACTTCATCTCGACCTCGTCGTCCGAGACGGCGGTCCCGAGGACGCAGTCCCAATTCACGAGGCGCGCGCCCCGGTAGACCAGCCCCTTGTCCCACAGTCGGCAGAAGGACTCGCGGACGGCTCGCGACAGGTCCTCGTCGAGCGTGAACGCGGTGCGCGACCAGTCACACGAGGCCCCGAGGCGCTTGAACTGCTCGAAGATCCGGTTGCCGTGCAGTTCCTTCCATTCCCACACGCGCCGGATCAACTCGTCGCGCCCGATCTCCTGGCGGGTCTTGCCCTCCTCGTCGAGGATCTTGCGCTCGACCACGGCCTGGGTCGCGATGCCCGCGTGGTCGGTGCCCGGAAGCCAGAGCGCATCCTTGCCGAGCATGCGCTGGAAGCGGATCACGATGTCCTGGATCGTGCCGTTCAGCGCGTGCCCCATGTGCAGGACACCCGTGACGTTCGGGGGGGGGATGACGATCGTGAAGGTCTCCCGGTCGCCGGCCTCTGCGGAGGGACGGAACGCCCCCGCCTCGGTCCAGGCCCGGTAGACGTCGGCTTCGTGGGCGTGGGGGTCGTACTTGGGGGGCAGACTCATGGGAAGGTCCGGCGTGCGCGGGGAGGGGAAGAGCGGGGAAATCGGCCACACAGTTCACTCCCCGGTGCGGAGCCGGTCAAGCCGAGCCGGTCGGAGCAAGTGGGTAGCGCGGCCTCTCCAAGGCCGTGGATCACAGTTCTGCGTCGTCTTGTCCCAGGCCCGACGAGAGGGGACTCGTGAGGATCGAGCGTGCGAGGCCCGTGTCCAGGGAAACATCGCGGGGTCGCAGACGCTCGAGCCCGAGGTCCGCCCGCCGGCCCCGCCGGACCGCACCGGCACGTGCTCCGAGAACCCGCACCCCGAGTTCGAACCGGGAGAGTCGCTCGGGACCGGCGATGTGCAGGAGTCCGGACACCCCGAGTCGAATCGCTTCGAGGCATGCGTCCGCGGCGATTCCCACGTCGAGGGGAGTCCGCCACTCGTCTTCGAACAGCGTCACCTCCTCGCCCGCATCGATGGCGGCGATCAGGCTGTCCGACCCTCCGCGACCGCTTCCGTGGGAGTCCCCCACGAGGAGCGGGAGCCGAACGACCAGGGCGCCGGGGGACCGGGCGAGAACCCGCTGTTCCCCGCGCGCTTTGCTCTCCCCGTAGACGCTCATCGGCGAGGGAGGATCGGTCTCGAGGTAGCGCACCCCGCTCGGAGGACTCGCGCCGAAGACGAGGTCCGTGGAGACGTGCAGCAGGCGAAACCCGAACTCGAGCCCGAGTTCCGCCAACTCGGCCGGGAGATCGCTGTTCAGGAGGCGCGCGCGTTCGGGATCCCGTTCACAGCCGGCGAGGCTCGAAAGTGCGGCCGCATTGAGGACGTGGCGTGGACGAACGCGGGAGAGGAGTTCGCACGTCGCCCCCGGCCGCTCCGCATCCCAGGCATGGAGGCGGACGGTGGACATCGGGGTGGCCCCTCGAAGGCCGCTGCGAGCCGCCAACTCGACCGAACCACCCGCGCGGCGCGCGAGTTCGGTGCCGAGGAATCCGCTCGCTCCGAGAATCAGGAAGTCGACCACCCCCCGAATCTAACGGGAAACCGCTCCCGTGCCTCGGGGGGTGCGCTGGGCCGATCCTCATCCTTCTCCACTGCTTCCGGCCCCCCGGATCGCTATCCTCCGCGGCCCATGAAGGACTTCCTCCCAGGCGAGGGGAGCGGCCACGGCTACCGCAGCGCGCTCATCGTCGCCAATCCGATCTCGGGGCGCGGGCTCGGTCGGCGCGCGGCCGAGGAGCTCTCCACCGGGCTACGTCAGCGCGGCATTCCGTGCGAAGTCCACCTGACCGGGGGGCGTGGCGATGCGTTCGAAAAGCTGCGCACGATGGAGCAGCCCGCGGACCTCGTCGTCGCGGTCGGAGGGGACGGCACGGTGCGGGAGGTGCTCGACGGCCTCGTCGACCCCTCGACCCATGTGGGGCTGCTCCCGATCGGAACGGCGAACGTGCTCGCCACCGAACTCGGGCTCCCGCGCGATGTCCATCACGCACTCGACATCCTGATCGGGGGCCGGGCGATGGAAATCGACGTCCTGCGCGTGAACGGCACACTGGCCACCTTCGTCGTCGGCGTCGGAATCGACGCCCTGACCGTACGCGAGCTCGAACGACGCCGCCGCGGCCCGATTCGAAAGTCCCACTACCTCCCTGCAGCGTTCCGGGCACTGCGTGGCTACCGCCCCCCCGAACTCGCGGTCGAACTGGATGGGAGCGTGGTGGAGGGCACCTTCGGCTTCGTACTGGTGTCGAACACGACGGGCTACGGCGCCGTCCTGCACCTCAGCCCCGATGCCCGCATGGACGACGGGGAACTCGAGGTCTACCTGTTTCCCAAGGGCACGAAGCGCGAACTCCTCGGCGCGTTCGTGCGGGGAGTCGTCGGGCACCTCCCCGCCGGAGCCGTCCGCATGGAAAGGGCCCGCTCGATCCGTATCCGGTCCCGCGAAGAAGTCCCCTACCAAGTGGACGGCGACCTGGGGGGCGTCACCCCCGTGGAGGTCGCCCTCGCGCCGAACCGCTATACGGTGCTCGTCCCCCGGGTAGAATCCTCGCCATGAGCCGACCCGAAGAACGTCCGTCGGTCCCGCTCGACGGCTGCAGCCTCGGAGGGGGGTCGCTCTTCGTCCTCGCGGGTCCCTGCGTACTCGAGACCCTGGACCTCACGCTCGAGATCGCGTCGGCACTGAAGGAACTCGCCGACTCGCGGGGCATCCCGCTCGTCTTCAAGGCGAGCTTCGACAAGGCGAACCGCACCAGCTTGCACTCGGGGCGCGGCCCGGGGCTCGAGGAAGGCATCGCGATGCTCGCGGAGGTGAAGGAGCGAATCGGGCTGCCCGTTCTCACCGATGTTCACCTCCCCGAGCAGTGTGCTCCAGCGGCCGAGGTCTGCGACATCCTCCAGATCCCCGCATTCCTCTGCCGCCAGACCGACCTCATCGTGGCGGCGGCCCGGACGGGCCGATGCGTGAACGTGAAGAAGGGCCAGTTCCTCGCACCGTGGGACATGCGCCATGTGACCGAGAAGTGCGTCCAGGCCGGCAATGAACGCGTGCTCGTCACCGAGCGGGGCTCCTCCTTCGGCTACGGCCGCCTCGTCGTGGACATGGCGGGACTTGCCGACCTCGCCGCCACCGGGCACCCGGTGGTCTTCGACGCGACCCATTCCGTCCAGCGCCCGGGCGGGGCGGACGGACGGACCGGGGGCGACCGCACCCTCGCCCCACTCCTCGCGCGCGCCGCGATCGCGACGGGATGCGTGGACGGGGTCTTCTTCGAAGTCCACCCCGACCCCAACTCCTCCCCCTCCGACGGCGCGAACATGGTGCGGCTCGAGGAGTTCGGTGCGGTGCTCGACTCCCTGCTCGCGGTCCACCGCGCCCTGGCGAGCCGCTGACCCGGGCTCTTCATGGGCCTGTGCACCAGACACAGCACTCGTTCCCTGATGGTGCTTTGCGGCTTCTGACCCCGGAGGGGAAGCACCGGTCCGCGAAGCGGATTCCAGGGGTCCAGTGGGCCCCCGGAAAGGGGGGCGGGTCGAAAGAGGACGGCAGGAGGCGCAACGTGCCGTCTGGGGACGAGAAACCGCCGAAGGCGGTCGATTGCGAAGTCTGGGGCGCAGGCTCGTGGAGAATCCGGGCCAAGCCCGGAAATCGCTTCTGAGAGCGGGAGAATCCGCCTCTGTCGAGAAACCTCGACACAGGCCTAAGCCCTTGAATTCAGGAGACTTGCATTCGCTCCGCGCTGGCGCATGCGAGAAGTCTCCACTCCGATTTGCCCATTGCGAAATCGAAGGTATGGTTCGTCGCTCCCAACGATGACACGACAAAGGCAAACCGGCCGTGAGGCCGGGACGCAAAGCCACGGGACCCTCCGGGTCAGCCGAGCCGCCGAACGTCGTCGAACCCATCCAGGCGTCATCCGAGGGGCGACACGGGACTGCTGTCCCGTTCCGCGCGAAGGCGCCGGGATGTGAAGCCAACTCTTCCCATCCCGTCGGGCTCGGGTCCGAAAACGGACCCGAGCCTGGCACCTCCTCCCGGGACGGACGGCATCCCCAGCGAACGCCATGAGGATGTCGAAACGAAACGAGACTAGGCCCGCGATGGGGTGGCAGCCCGTGCATTGCCGCTGCACCCCCGTGAGGACTCGCATTCGGAGCGAGATCGGCGTTCGCCCCTTCACGTGCACGGACCCGCAGCCCCCCCGGGATTCGGTTCGTCCGTGCAGCGAAGTCGTGCCCTCCCCCGTCCGCCGGGACGTGGAAGGGCTGGAGAGCCGGGAGGGACGGGGAAGCTCGCCTCGAAACTTCCGGACCGAGAATGTCCGCGCCGCCTCGTGGGGACTGGGCTGGCGCGGGCGCGTTGGAGGAGATGTTTCGTCGGAGGACGGATGGGGACCCGTACCTCCGGCACCATTCCCGCTCGCATTCTCTTTGGGGAAGGAGAAGGCTTTGCCGCTTCGCTAGAAGTCGGCCTCAGCGGGAATCACGAGGGTACGGGGCCGCACCCCGTACCCTCGCCTTTTTTTTCGGGCCCCCTCAGTGTGCGCGGAAGCGATCCTTCAACCGCTCCAGAAGGCTGCTGTGGATCTTGCAGACGCGCGATTCGGAGAGGCCGATCAGGAGGCCGATCTCGCGCATCGGCAGCTCTTCCCAGTACTTGAGGTAGACGATGCGGTACTCCTGCTCGGTCATGCGCTGGGCGGCGAGGTGCAGGAGCTCCGTTCGCGTGAGGCGGTCCCCGGGGCTGTCCAGGCTGCGGTCGGGAACGACATCGAGGCCGTCGTCAGGATCCTCCCCCGCCGGTACGGATCCTGTCGGGGCCTTCGGAATCCCGATCCCGAACAGGAACTCGTAGTCGTCGTAGGAAAGCCCGAGGGCATCGGCGATCTCGTCGTCGATCGGCTCGCGTCCGAGTTCGGATCGCAGGCGCTCGACGGTGCGCTTTTGCTGTTCGATCCTGCGGCGCCAGGGTCGCGGCAGCCAGTCTTCACTGCGAAGCTCGTCCAGGAGGGCGCCGCGAACACGAGGCTCGGCGAACGGCTCGAAGGGTACCCCCCGCTCGGGATCGAAACTCGCGATCGCAGAGATGAGCCCCACGTTCGCGGCGGTCTCGAGATCGCCGCGGTCCACGGTTCGCGGAAGCCGCTGCGCGAAGCGCGCGACGATGCGCCGAACCAGGCGCTGGTAGTGCACGACGAGCTGGTTTCGGGTGTCGCTCGAGCGCGTCACCCAATAGGCCTGCCACAGTGGACCGCCGTCGTCGCGGTGGGTCTCCGGGTTGTTCGGTGAAGCCTGTCCGGCTTCCGCGATGGTTGCCATGCGCTCCTCCGCAAGCATGGACTCGTCGCTTCGGTTTCCGGGTCCGGGCGGACCCGCAAGCCCTTGAATCCGAAAACCGTCCCCTCGATGCAAGCAACTCTTTTTCGGCCAGCCCCGGAAACATGACGGCGACCGGCCCGCGTCGATCCACCGAAAGTGCCGAATCCGGATCCCATTTCGCCCGAAGAGGCCGAACTCGGATCCGGGCCACACGCCCGTGGGGCGGGGCGAAAAACGTGCGCGAAAAACGTTTCCCAGGCCGGGCCGCGTCCCAGCTCAGTCCAAACCGTACTCGTGATCGAGGTCGTCGGACGGGAATCCGAGCGCACTCAGCACCTTCGCCTCGGCCGCGCGCATCCGCGCACGCTCTTCCCCGGTCCCATCGTCGAATCCGCACAGGTGCAGAGCGCCGTGCACCAGGTAGAGCGAGAGTTCCCTCGCCACCGACACGCCGCGCCTGTGCGCCAGGCGGCGCGCGCGCTCCACGCTGACGTACAACTCCCCGACCGGCCCCTCCCCTTCCCCGAGATCGAAGGTGATCACATCGGTTTCGGTCGGGTCTCCGAGGTGTTCGTCGTGGAGCGTGGCCAGGGTGGCGTCGTCGACGAAGACGATCGAGAGGGATGCGCCTTCGCGCCCCCCGAAACGCAACGCCTCCTCCACCGCTCCGACCACGTCTTCCTCGCCGAGCGGTCGCTCCGCGTCGTCGAGGTCCCAGGTCACCTCGATCATGAGCCGTGGCGATGGAGCTCCGCCCCTTCGTAGGCGCGGACGATGCGCTCCACGAGCGGATGGCGGACGATGTCGTCGGTATCGAACTCGACCACGGCGATGCCCGCCTGGCCGCGGAGCCTCCGGACCGCGTCGAGCAGCCCGCTCGTCTGCCCCCCGTCGAGGTCGGACTGCGTGGGATCGCCGGTGACGACCATGCAGGACCCTTCGCCGAGCCGCGTCAGAAACATCTTCATCTGGGACACGGTGGTGTTCTGGGCTTCGTCCAGGATCACGAAGGCATCGGACAGCGTGCGGCCGCGCATGTAGGCGAGGGGAGCCACCTCGATCACCCCGGCATCTTCGAGCTCACTCGTCTCCTCGAACCCGACCAGGTCGAACAGCGCGTCGTACACCGGTCGCATGTACGGGTTGAGCTTGGCCTGCAGGTCCCCCGGCAGGAATCCGAGATGCTCCCCCGCCTCGACGACCGGGCGGGTAATGATCAGCCTGCGGCACTCACCCGCGCGCAACCGGTCCACAGCCGCCGACACCGCAAGGAATGTCTTGCCCGTCCCGGCGACGCCGACGCCCAGGGTCAGGGTGTGCCGCGCGATCGCGTCGAGGTAGTGTCGCTGGTTCTCGGTGCGGGGAACGACGGGACGACGCCGCGGCCCGGTGTGCACGAGCGCCTTGACTCCCGCCCAGGGGTCACCCCCGCGGTTGGAGGAGGTTCCGGAACCGCGCGCTGCCCCATCCCCGCGCTCGCTCGCCCCACTCCCCGATGGCTTGGATGGTTCCCCGGCCAGGATCAGCTCCGCCTCCTGGGGTTCGATGGGCTTTCCCTTGCGGAGCTTCCCGAGCAGGTGCTCGACACGCTCCTTCGCGAGGGCGACTTCCTTCTCACCGCCGCGGATCCTGAGATTCCCGTTGCGCGTGTACAGTTCGATGCCGAGATCCCGCCTCAAGAACTTCGCGTTGCGGTCGTAGGGACCGAGCACATGGATGGCCTCCTCGTGGGAGCGCAGGGGAATCGTCACCTCCATCGTCAAACCATCCTATCCGAAGAGCCAGGGCCAGACGGCAAGCGCCGTGGGAAGGGAGAGCAGGAGACTGTCCACAACGTCCAGGACCCCCCCTGCGGGACCGAAGAGCGTCCCCGAATCCTTCACGCCACCGGTGCGCTTCACCTTGCTCTCGAGGAGGTCCCCGGCTTGGGAAGCGAGGTTGAGGACGAGGCCCGCGATTGCGCCCGTGACCCAACCGCTCGCTTCGCCGGGAAGGACGCCGAAGCCGCCGAGCAGCGCTCCGGTGAGGATCGCGGAGAGAAGGGAGGCCACGCACCCGGCGACCGTCTTCCCCGGAGAGAGATTCGGGAAGGGGCGCCGCTCGCCGATCGCACGCCCGACGAAGTAGCCGAAGATGTCGCCCACCTTCGAGAGCAGGATCAAGATGAGGAGCCCGCGGGTCCCCCACTGTGACCCGAGCGCGACGAGACCGAACAGCGGGACGGCCACCCAGACCGCGAGAAGAGCGCTCCGCTTCCGCGCTTGCCCGGACACGACGAGCGCTGCGAGTCCGACGAAAAGGGCCGCGAGCAGTAGCGCTGCCCACGGCGTCTCCAAAGCGGGGACGCCGCCGATTCCGGCGCGCCCCCACCAGACGAGTCCGGCGGTGAGGACGACCGAGCCACGGAGCAGGGCCGTGAAACCAGGCCTCTGGAACCCTCCCATTGCCGCCACCTCACCGGCCCCGAGCCACGAGAGGACCAGCGCCACCCCCCAGGGCACGCCAGCGCGCCAGCGAACCGGGGAGGCCTCATAGCCGAAGAGGAGAAGCGCGACACCGACCACGAGGGTCGTGCCCATCAGGATCCGCTTGGTGACCGACCCCATGCCGGCGGCGTCAGGCCCTCTGTTCGCGGGCCTTGGAGACCGAGTTCGGCCCTTCCGAGATCAAGCCGCCGAACTTGCGCACGCGCCGGGCGTAGGACTCCAGCGCCTCGAGCAGCTGGGCTTCCCGGAACTCGGGCCAGCACTCGGGCGCGACGTGGATCTCGGAGTAGGAGATCTGCCACAGCAGGAAGTTCGACAGGCGCATCTCCCCGGCGGTCCGAATCAGGAGATCGGGATCGACCATCTCGGGATCGTAGAGGTAGGCGCGCAGCGTCTCCTCGTCGATGGCGGCGACGTCCACACTTCCATCACGGACGTCCCGAGCGAAGCGCTCGAGCGCGTCCGCGACCTCGGACCGTGCTCCATAGGAGAGGGCGAGCCGCAGCACCATGCCCTCGTTCCGCGCGGTCAACTCCTCGGTCTCGCGCAGCACCCGCACGACCTCGTCCGGCAGGGTCTCGAGGCGGCCGATCGCGCGCAGCCGAACGCCGTTCTCCATCAGCGTGGGGCGTTCCTCCACGAGAAAACGGCGCAGCAACCGCATCAGATACCGGATCTCCACACGCGGTCGCTTCCAGTTCTCGACCGAGAACGCGTAGAGGGTGAGTCCCTTGACGCCCATCCTGGCACAGGCCGTCGTGACCTCACGGACCGAGGCAATGCCCTCGCGGTGGCCGAAGACGCGACGCATCCCGCGCTCCTGGGCCCAACGCCCGTTGCCGTCCATGATGATGGCGATGTGCTCGGGGAACGGCCCCCCGAAGTCCGGTCGTTGGATCGGCTCGCTCACGCCCCGACGAGGGTCCCGGAGACCCTCGGAATGATGGACTCGCGCTCGGGTCCCACGGAGAGGAGCACGATCGGAACCCCGATCTCGCCCTCGATCCAGCGGACGTATTCGCGCGCGGCTTCGGGCAGATCGGAGAACTCGCGCACCCCCGAGATGTCCTCGTTCCAACCCGGTCGCTCCTCGACGCGCACGTCGACCTCTCCGAGGTCCGCGAGTTCCGCGGGAAAGCGCGTCAGCCCCCTCTGCCCCAGGGAGGGAAGGTCGTAGTGCGTCACCACCGGAATGCGCTCGTAGCCCGAGAGGACATCGAGGTTGGTCATCACGAGCCCGGTGGCCCCGTTGAGTTCGAGCGCATAGCGAACCGCGACGGTATCGAACCACCCGCAGCGCCGCGGGCGCCCGGTCGTGGCGCCGTATTCGTTGCCGAGCGCGCGCAGCCGCTCCGCGTCGTCCCCGAAAATCTCGCTCGGGAAGGGACCCTCGCCGACGCGGGTGCAATAGGCCTTTGCCACGCCCCAGACCTCGCCGATCGCGCTCGGTGGGAATCCCATCCCCGGCGCGATTCCGGCCGCACCGGTGTTCGAGGACGTCACGTAGGGATAGGTCCCGTGATCGATGTCGAGCATCGCACCCTGTGCGCCTTCGAAGAGGATGCGCTTGTTCGCTCGCCAGAGTTCGCGCAACTCGTGGCCCGCGTCCGCAACGAACGGGCGCAGACGCTCACCGACGGCGACGTAGCGCTCGAAGAGTTCCTCCAGGTCGAAGGGCTCGGCCTCGCACACGCGCTCCAGGATCGCGTTCTTCACGGGGAGGAAGGCCTCGAGGCGCGCGCGCAGTCGTTCGGGCGAGACGAGATCCCCCACCCGCAGCCCGGTGCGCGATGCCTTGTCCGCGTAGGCGGGGCCGATCCCTCGCCCGGTGGTGCCGATGCGGCCCTCGCCGCGCCAACGCTCGAAAGCGTGGTCCAAGCGCTGGTGGACCTCGAGGATCACGTGGGCCGCGGCCGATAGGCGCAGGCGCTCGGGATCGATCACGATGCCGCGTTCGGCGAGGCCGTCCATCTCCTCCAGCAGCACGATCGGGTCGAGGGCGACGCCGTTCCCGATCAGGTTGACCTTGCCCTCCTGAAGCACTCCCGACGGTAGCAGGTGCAGCACGAACTTTTCGCCGTCCACCACGACCGTGTGCCCGGCGTTCGCGCCTCCCTGGTAGCGGCAGACCACGTCGGCGCGTCCCGCGAGGAGGTCGATGATCTTGCCCTTGCCCTCGTCACCCCACTGGGAACCGAACACACTGAGGGTCGACATGAAATGGGGGGGAGGGGGTCTGCGATCCGAACCGCGGCCAAGGGTCCCGGGTCCACCTCCGGGACACGCGGAGGGCTCTTCCGGGGTGCGCAACCGACGGAGGAGGAGCCCCGGGCGCGCCGAGGCGCGGAGCGACTCCCTCCGGCGATCACCGGGGAAGCGGCGCATTTTCCACGCCTTCGGACAGGGGGACAAGACCTAATCCAGGTGCGCGGGGCGGAGACGCGAGTTCAGCCCTCTTCCCCTCGCCCCGGCCTTCCAAAGCCCCCGCCACCGGGGGTCCGCACCTCGATCTCCGCCCCCTCCCCGAGGGCGAGCACGACCCCGTCCCCGAGCCGCTTCCAGCGTGCCCCCCGAAGCCGGTAGCGGAACCCGCCGGGCTGCCCGGCCCCCCCACCCCGGGCACCCCAGGGACCCCGCCGCATGCGCTCGGCGGTGAACGACACCTGGACGGGAGCGAGGAAACGCAGGCGCTTTCGGATGCCGTCGCCCCCGGGACTCTCCCCTGCCCCGCCGGATCCACGGCGCAGGGTCGACGCGAGCACACGGACGGGGTAGCTGAGTTCGAGTTCCTCGATCGGCGTGTTGCGCGTGTTCGTCATGTGCGTCTGGATGCCGTGCGCCCCGGGACGACCGCGGCCGGCGCCGGCGCCGCCTCCGATCGTCTCGTAATAGGCGAAGGTCCCGCCCGAGGCGTCCAGCCCGCCGAAGGTCAGGTTGCTCATCGTGCCCGCGCTCGCCGCCGGCGCATCGGGCACGAGCCCCTTCCCGAACGCGCCGAGCAGAACGTCCACCAGGCGCTGGCTCGTCTCGACGTTCCCGGCAGCCACTCCCGAGGGGTAGACGGCATCCACGAGGGTCCCCGGCTCGGTCAGGATCGTCACGGGCCGCAAGATTCCCGCGTTCGTGGGAGTGCCCGCGGGAAGGAAGAGGCGAAGCACGTAGAAGACCGCCGACACGGTCACGGCGCGCACGGTGTTGCGGGCGCTCCCAGGCCGCCGGTCGGTCCCGCGGAAATCGAACGTGATCGCCTCCCCGCGCTTCTCTAGGCGCAGGCGGATCTTCGGGCGGTCGCCCTTCGGCCCCTCCAGCTCGTCCTCGAACTGCCAGCATCCGTCCGGAAGCGAGCGCAGGAGCTCCCGGGTGAGCCGCTCGGTCCAATCGATGAGCTCTCGCGCGCGTCCGACGAGCTCGCCCTTGCCGTACTCCTCGGCCAGCGCGGTCAGCCTTCGAACACCGAGCTGGTTCGTCGACCACTGTGCGAGGAGGTCCCCCTCGCGTTCCCGCGTCGCGCGCATGTTCGCGAGCAGGAGCTCGACGAGCTCGCGCTCGATCCTCCCGCCCCGCGCGAGGTGCATCGGCGGGATGCGAACCCCCTCGCCGTGGATGTCCTTGGCCCCCGCCATCGATCCCGGCTCCGCCCCCCCGACGTCGGCGTGGTGCGCACGGTTCGCGCAGAAGAAGGTCGGCCGCCGGTCCCTTCCGAGGAACACGGGTGAGACCAGGGTGAGGTCCGGCAGGTGGGTCCCCCCGGCATAGGGATCATTCAACAGGACCGCGTCCCCCGGCCCCATCTCCACGCGCTCGATCGCGGCGGCGACGCTCATCGGGGTCGAACCGAGGTGCACGGGCAGATGTGAGGCCTGACCGATCATCCGCCCCTCACCGTCGAACAGAGCGCAGGAGTAATCGCGTCGCTCGCGGATGTTCGGCGAGAAGGACGAGCGCTGGAGCGAAGCCCCCATCTCCTCGGCGACCCCCGCGAAGAGGTGCTGGAAGACGTCCAGACGCAGCAGGTCGGCGCCCCTCGCGCGGTCGGCTCGGCTCATCCAGAAGAGGATAGGCCTCGGACGCGACCCCGTCTCCCCTACAACCGCCCTTCGGGGTCGTCGAGGACCTCGTAGGGCACGTAGTCGACCACCTCCCAGCGCACGAGCGGGATGATCTCCACATCGCCCGATTCGCTCGCGCGGCGCCAGACGACCGAGCGCACGGTCCGCACGAGTCCTTGCCCCTCGGCCTCGTCCCGTTCGACCTCCTCGCGGGTGCGCTCGCCCCGCTCACGCTCTTCTCCGGTGGGTCGGCGAGTCGTTACGAAGATCGTGAAGACACTGCTCTGCACCTTCAGGAGATTCTGCAGCTCACCCTGGACGATCGGCTCGAGATGATCCCAACCGCGCACCTGGGAGAGGTCGTCGAAGGAAGAGAAGAACTTGCGGGCGATGATCTCCTCGCCGAACTCATCCCGAGGGACGTCTTCGGGATCCACGTCCTCCTGGTCTTCCTGGGGTTCGTTGCGGTAGCGAATCACCTCGTCCCAGAACCCGAAGGGAACGTCGCGGTCATCCACGAGCGCGCGCAGGACCGCGCCCGGCGCGGTGTTCACGTTGATGCGACCATCCGGCCGGTCGGGCTCGCTCCCTTGGTTCTGACCCGCTTGACCGCCTGCGGCGGCGCCCGGCGCGTTGGCCGGATCGTCGGGTGTGGGCGCGCCCTGGTTCTGGCCCTCCCCGTCGGAAGCGATCTCCCCGGCCGTGGTCAGGCAACTGTAGACGGTCAGGAACGAGCCGAGGGAGTGAACGATGCGATCGTCCTCATCCCGCACGTCCGCGAAGAGAGTGGAGGGAAAGAGCGCCGGATCGATCGCGTGGAACTCCCGCAGGGTCAGGGGCAGGCCGATGTCCTCGTTGTCGGGATCGTCCGAGACCAGGGACGGGCGCGGGAGGATCTGGTCGCGACGACGATTCATGTATTCGAGGATGACCGTGGCCATCTGACGCGCCGTGCTGTGGTCCAGTTCGAGCCGGGTCCCCGCCCGCGCGAACTCGAGCACGCGGACGAACCGCTCGAAGGCTGCTTGGGCCTGTTCCTCGTCCTCGGTCAGGATCGAGAGGATGTTGAACTTCGAGTCCTCGTCCTGGACGAGCACGCGCACCTGCAGCCCGTTCATCTCGGTGCGCTGCGGGTGCGCCCAATCGTCCTCATGGGAGTCCGTGGGACCTCCCTCCCCCTCGCTCGCACCGGCGAACGGGTTCCCACCACCTCCGGCGCCGCCCTCGAGCCCACCGCTCCCGCCGCCTCCGGCCCCATCCGAAGCCAGGTCGTCGTAGACCTGCAGGAGCACGGACTCGATCGTCTGGTCCATCGTCAGGAGCGCCTCCTCGTTCCGGGAGATGCGCGCGTCCGTCTTCGTCGAGTAGGAAATCTGGGCGACGATCAGGATCAGGACGATCAGGACCAGGAAGGACAGCATCAGGGCGGCGCCTCGCCTGGCGGCGGGGGCCGTTCCGGGTCGGCCGAGGATCCTCATGACGGGTCGCCTACGAGCGAGCCCCGCCGTTCTTCCCCGGGACCCGCGAGGGAAGGGGTAGCCCCCGGATCGTGCGGGGGGGCGACCGGCGCGATCGGCTCACCCGTGGGTCTCACAGCTCGCTGTCGAAGTCCGAGCGCTGGATGATCCGTGGACTGATCGCGAAGATCACGTGCTGGCGCTCCTTGACCCGCAGGGTCGAGGTGAAGAGCCACCCCAGGATCGGGATCTCACCGAGGATCGGAACCTTGCTCGTGATCTCCTGCTCCTTCTCCTGGGTCATCCCCCCGATCACGAGGGTCTGTCCCGGCTTGAGGTGCACGACGGTCTTCGCCGTGCGGTAGGCGATGATCGGGATCTCGATCGGCGTCGCGGAACCCTGGGCCTGGAGGACGGCCTGGGTGCCGACCGCCTGGGAGCCCACGAGCTTCACATCGAGTGCGAGGGTCTTCGACCCGACTCGCCGCGGCGAGATCCAAAGCTGCGTGCCGATCTTCTTGTAGGTCGTCGAGGTCGTGAAGAAGCCCTTCGCGTCCAGGGTCTTGAACTCGATGAACGGGATGTCGCGCGAGGCGTCGACCATCGCGACCCCGCCGGAACGCACGACGGTCTTCGGCCGCGTCTCGATCGATACGTTCTGCCAGCCCTTGATCGCCTCGAGGATCGCGCTGAAGTTGACCTGGTCCTGGAGGGTCCCGAGCGTCAGCAAGGCGTCGGTGCTGCTGCCCAGGTTCGGCAGCGAAAAGTCGAGCGAGTTCACGAAGTTCCCGTCCCCGAAGATCAGGCTTCCGCTCGATCCGTAGTCGAAGGATTCGGTCTCGACGATCTCGATGATCTTGGCCTCGAGTTCGATCTGTGGAACCCCTCCGCCGGCGAAGAGGTCGAGGAAGTCCTCGAACTGTTCCAGGATGTCCGGCACCGCGGTGACGATCATCACATCGTTGAGCGCGGTCGTCTTGGAGACGGGTCCCTGGGCATCGAAGGCACCGAAGTTCGTGTAGTACTCGTCATCGAACCCGCCGAGGATCTCGTACTCGAGGACGTTCGGATCCTGGGCCGGGCTCGCGACCGTGCCCTCCACGGGGGCGCGCTTTTGGAACGGGAAGGGCTTCAGCGCCTTCATCAGCGCCACGACCTTGTCGGGCCGGCCCGGCGGCAATGTGAACGGCTTGGTGACGAACGTGAAGCCGTCCCTCTCGCGGACGATGATGCGCTCTCCGAAACGAAGATAGGGGCTCTCCTCGATCTCGGGCACGGGCTCTTCCGCCGCTTGGGCGGCTTCGAGCATCGCGGCCGCGAGCTGGGGGTCGATCTCCTCGGGCGACTCCTCGAGGCCGGCTCCCTCCCCGGGCTCGGCGTCGAGGACCTCTGCGGTCCCGGTGACCGGTGTCCCTCCCGACGCTTCGAGGAGCTCTCCAAACTCCTCCATGCTGCCCTGGGTCCCCTCGCTCCGGGGCGCGAGGCACGATCCGCTGGCGAGCGCGCACCAAAGCCCCCCCAGGGCGAGCGGGATTCGGAAGGCTCTCTGCGTGCGGGTACGACTCATCCTGGAGGCTGGGCGGAGTCCCCTTCCTACAGAAACTGCACCGCCAGCGCGAGGAATTGGGGACCGGATCGAGGGATGGGATCCCTCTCCGCGGGGGTGAACCATGCGACGGCGCGCGCGCCGGTTCGCGGATTCAGCCCTCGATCAGATCGAGGACCCGGTCGGTCAGGTCCGGAACGGCCCGCCCGTCGCTGCTCGTGATCGCCTTCCAGACCGAGCAGTAGCCGCCGGAACGACGGACGGCATCGCACTTCTTCGTGACGAGGATCCTGGCGCCCTTGCGGAGCGCCTTGCCCTCGGGCGAATTCGGGTCGAGGTCACGCCGACGGATTTCACGCATCTGGGGCGTGGCCTCCATCAGGGCGTCGTAATCGACCCGCGCGGGGCGCGAAACCTTCGAGAGGTCGCAGATGCCCGCGATGTTGTCTTCCTCGTTCGCGATCCAGCGCTGGCCGGGATCCGCAAGGCCGATCGTGATCGCCGCGCTCGAAGCCGCCACATCGGCGGACTGGGCGTGAACGAACCCCCCGGTGCTCGCGCAAAACATCGCAAGAAGCACACTCTTCATCTTCATGATTCGAAACTCGATGGCCCGGACTCGTCGACTCCGTCTCCCGGAAGGGGACGCACAAGGCTCGGACACGATGGAAAAAAGGTCGCTGGGATGGGGATCCGCTGGTCGGGTCCGCTCCGGACAGACGGCAGGGAGCCGGAACTCCTCCAACTATCGGCTCGGACCACGCTCCTAGGGTAAGCCCTATACCGATCTTGCCGCGAAAAAAACGCGTATCAGTTCCGAAAGCGGGCGGGGGCCAGGCGGATACACACAGGGGCCCGGTCCGCCACAGCGAACCGGGCCCCTGCCGGACCAGGGAATACCCTCAGCAGGCTCCCATCGGCGTGAGACTCAGGCCTCCTGGAGTGCCTGGCGGTGGGAGAGCTTCACCTTGCCGCGATCATCGACGTTGATGACCACGACCTCGATCTCATCGCCGACCTTGACGACGTCTTCGACCTTCTCGACGTAGCCTTCGGCGAGTTCCGAGATGTGGCACATGCCTTCGGTCCCCGGGAGGATCTCGATGAACGCCCCGAAGTCCTTGGTGCTCTTCACGACGCCCTTGTAGCGCGTTCCGATCTTCGGGGTTTCGGTCATGGCCTGAATCGTGCGCAGGCACTCCTCCACCTTCTCGCGGTCGAGCCCGGATACGGTGACATCGCCCTCGTCGTTCAGGATCGCGATGCGAACGTTGTACTGGGCCTGCATCGCCTTGATCGTCTTGCCGCCGGGGCCGATCAGGAAGCCGATCCGGTCCGAGGGGATCTTGATCAGCTCCATCGCGGGAGCGTAGCGCGAGACCTCGCTGGCCGGACGCGGGACCACCTCGAGCATCTTGCGCAGGATGTGCACGCGACCCAACCGGGCTCGCTCGAGGGCCTCTTCGAGGAGCTCCCGGGTGACGCCCTTGATCTTGATGTCCATCTGGATCGCGGTCACCCCGATCCCCGACCCGGCGACCTTGAAGTCCATGTCGCCGTTGTGGTCCTCGGACCCGAGGATGTCGGTCAGGATCACCTGGGTGTCCCCCTCCTCGATCAGCCCCATCGCGATCCCCGCGACCGGCTGAGCGATCGGAACGCCCGCGCTCATCATCGAGAGGCAACCCCCGCAGACCGAGGCCATCGACGAAGAGCCGTTCGACTCAGTGATCTCCGACACGATGCGGATCGTGTAGGGGAACTTCTCCGAGTCCGGCAACACCGCGGTGAGAGCGCGCTCGGCGAGCATCCCGTGTCCGATCTCACGGCGGCCCGGCCCCATGATGCGGCGCGTTTCGCCGACGCTGTAGGGCGGGAAGTTGTAGTGCAGGTAGAAGCGCTTCTTGTACTCCTCCTCGATGCCATCGATGATCGCCTGGTCGTCCGGCGTTCCGAGCGTGCAGGACACCAACGCCTGGGTCTCGCCGCGCGTGAAGAGCGACGAGCCGTGCTGGCGGGGAATGAAGTCGGGGAAGATCGTGATCGGGCGCACCTCGTCGTGGGCACGGCCGTCGATGCGCGTCCCGGAGAGGATCATCGCACGCTCCACCGCCGACTCGAGGTCGTGGAACGCCCCCTTGACGGCCTTCGTGTAGGCCTTCAGATCGGCTCCTTCCTCGCAGTCCTCGAGCAGCGCCTCGACGCACTCCTTGCGGACCGCATCGACGGC
The DNA here is from genome assembly GCA_011053145.1 of Planctomycetota bacterium. GTDB lineage: Bacteria > Planctomycetota > UBA1135 > UBA1135 > DRLC01. The sequence continues at coordinate 18,277 of DRLC01000063.1, forward strand.
CTCCTGGCGCTCGTGCTTGCCCTCGGTGCGCATGGCCTCCTCGAGACGCGGGCGGTAGGCCGCGACGGCCTCCTCCATCTGGCGATCCGGCTCGGGCGGCGTGAAGGGCATTTTCTCCTTGCCGGCCTTTTCGCGCAGCTCCTCGACCGCACCGATGATCGTCTTGATCGCATCGTGGGCCATCTCGAGAGCGTCGATGATCTCGGACTCGGGAAGCTGGTTGGCGGCTCCTTCGACCATCACGATCGCGTCCTTGTGTCCCGCGACGACGAGGTCGAGGTCGGACTCCACGCGGCGCTGGGTGTCCGAAGGCATCAGGCACAATTCGCCGTCGATCTTGCCGACCCGCATCGCCCCGAGGGCGCCGTGGAACGGGATGTTCGACACGTGCAGCGAGGCGAAGCCGGCGATCATCGCGAGGATGTCGGCCGAGTGCTCCCCGTCGTAGCCGAAGACGCGCGAGAGGACCTGGACCTCCTGCTTGAAGCCGTTCGGGAACAGCGGGCGGATCGAGCGGTCGATCAGCCGCATCGTGAGGATCTCCTTGGTCGTCGGACGACCCTCGCGCTTGAAGAAGCCGCCGGGGATCTTGCCGGCGGAGTCGGGCTTCTCGCGGTAGTCCACCGTGAGGGGGAAGAAGTCGAGGTCGTCACGACCTCCGGAGGTGCAGCTCGCGGCGAAGCACTGGGTCTCGCCGTAGGTCACGAGGACCGCGCCGTGCGCCTGGCGCGCCACCTGTCCGGTCTCGAGGGTCAGAGTCTTGCCGGCGACCTCACAGGTTACGCGTACGGGTTCTAGGTTCGTCATTCTTTGCTTTCGTCCTGCAGGCATCTGGCGCCTGCTCATCGTCTATGCGTGTGTCAGAGTTCTTTTCCGTCAGTCTTGTTCGTCGGCGAGGCGCACGGATGGCGCTCGCACTGGGACCGCGCCCCACTCACGGGCGATCGAGGCGGCCCTGTTCTCCCCGGTTCGGACTCTCCTCCGAAGCGTGCGGCACGCGCGTCCCGGGCCGTGCGGCGCCCCGATCGATCTCGGAGATGCCGTACCCGGGAGACACCGCGGGGACCACCGAGCCCTAGCGCCTGAGGCCTAGCCGTTTGATGAGGGTCTGGTAGCGCTGCACGTCGCACTTGCGGAGGTACCGCAGGAGCTTGCTCCGCTGTCCGACCATCATCAGCAGACCCCGGCGCGAGCCGAAGTCCTTCTTGTGCACCTTCAGGTGCTCGGTCAGGTTCTTGATGTGCTCCGTCAGGATCGCGACCTGCACTTCGGGGGAACCGGTGTCCCCCTCCGCCGTGGCGAACTCCTGAATCAGCTCCTTCTTGCGTTCGGCTGCAATGGCCATCGCTTCATCATCCTCTTGCGGGCTGAGGCCCGCGCTGGGGGTCGACTTGCCACGTCCCCAGGGGAAGGTTCTCCGGGGGCGAGGTGCGCCACCCCGAAGCAACGCGCTCCGGGCGTGACTCGGGCCCGACGGGCCCCGGGGGGCTCGTCCGAAGCGGCAGAACATGCCGCGGACCCGACCGACGAAAAGCCCGCATGGACGGGCTTCCCGAGCCGGGAAGTCTAGCGAGCCCCTCCCCGGGCACAAGCTCCGGGTCGAAATCGGCTGCCCGGGAGCTCTGCTCCCTTCCTGGGCTAGGGGTGGGCCCGGACGGGGTCGCGGGTGGGCAGGTCGGAGAGGATTTGGGTCGCGAAGAGCTCCGCGGCCCGGGGCAGGAGAGACTCCGAGGGCCGCGGCGGGTTGCCGCTGGCGTCGCCGAGTTCGACCGTCGCGCTCCTGTGGACGCTCCACAGCGGGGTTCCGGTGGTGCTCCCCCCCTCGAAGAGAACGACCTCGGCCGCCCCGGTCACCTTCCCGGTCGAGAAGAGGCGGCTGGTGTCCCACTCGGTCATCGCGACGACGAGCAGCGCATCCGGCCCCGGGGTGCCCCGGAACGAAGACTCGACCCAGTTGCTATCGACGTAGGCGCTCGAGAGCGGGCTGTAGAGCCTCTTCACCAGGGCCTCGGAAAAGCCCTCTCGCAGCGCCGCCACGGGCACCTCCTCGATCCCCGTCTGGTTGCGGACCGGCGCCACGGCGATGTCTCCGGGCTGCAGGTCCGCGAGGCGTTGGACGTCCCCGACGAAGGGCGCCGCCTCGGGTTTCCCCGGGGTCGCGTTGCACGCGGCGAAGCTCGCGAGGAGGACCGAGGCGAAGAGGAAGGACGGTGCGTTCTTGGGTGCGATCATCGGAGGGAGCCGCCGGCCCCGGATAGGGAGCGGAACGAAGCGGAGGGGAGCGGGTCGACTGCGGGGGATTCTACGACGCCGAGCCCGGAGCGGCGAGGGAATCGGTCGCTCCTCGCCGAGAACGGCCTCGAATCGGCCGTTCTCCATCAGGGCAGCGTGAACTGGAGCGGGGCGGAGCGCGCCGTGGCCTCCTGCTTGCGCTCCACGTCGCTGAAGAGGAAGCGCGCGGGGTCCATTCCGGTCCACGCGTGCGACGAGACCTGCAACGCGATCGAGCCGTCCGCGAGCCCGCTCGTCCCGAGGGGGCTGAGATCGACGATGCGGGCGCGGACCTCGCCGGTGCCCGACGGGTCGCGCCGCCACAGGGTCCAGGCGCGTCCCGCCCCGTCGGTGAGTTCCACTCGATAGACCCCGGCCCATCCGGCCACGTCCCCCATCGTATCGGGGAAGCGAACGTCGAAGGCGCGCCCCGCGCTCGAGCCCCCCTGGACCGGAAAAACGGGAACGGGCACGTCGGGCGGAACCGCCACGCCCCCCGGGAGCGAGGCGAGCGAACTCAGCGTCGGACGGGCCGCAGCGACGTTCCCGGCGAGGTCGCGCAGCTCGCAGCGCACGAAGGCATCGGTGTCCACCGCTCCCCGACCCCCGAAGAACCCGGCCGCCGCGGCTGCGCCGGGACGCACGGAGCGCACCGTGGAAAGCCCCCCTCCCTGATCGAACGCGAGCCCCGGCCCGATCGCCAGCGCCCCCGCGAGCCCGGGAACCGTGGTCTCCACCGTCACCCGCGGCTCACCGGTCGTGTCGGGATCGTCATCCAGGTTGGCGAGGTCGAGACCGCTGACGGTGTCGGTGCGCAGCGAAAACGCGGCGAGGTCCTCCGGCAGCTCCGTCGGATCCACGGTCGGGTCGATCAGCAGGAACGGCAACTCGATCGTCGTGTCCTCGACGCCTCCGAGGGAGAGGGGCGGGAGCGCGAGTTCGAGGCAGAACACCTGCAGCACGTTGACCGGGTCGTAGGCTGCTTCGGTCGGCCCGAAGTCTCCGGCGAAGTAGCTCCGCGCACCGCGCCGCGCGATCTCCACGGGCTCGGGACCGAAGGGGCACGCAACCTGGGTACCGAAGGTGCAGGCGCCGGTGGCGAAGGTGCGCGCGGGGATCGGGGAGCGGCGCGTGTCGTCGAGGCGACCGGAGAGCGAGGGAAGCAGGAAGAGCGCCAGAACATCATCGCTCTCGACGCTCCCCATCACGCTCGCCCCCGCGCCGGTGCCGCTCGGCCGCAGCCCGAGGGACACGCGCGAGGACGTCAGCCCGTGCACCGAGACGATGTCATACCCGGCGCGCTCGGCGGTCACGATCACCTCGCTCGCCGCCGCGTCGCTCGTCCCGACGAAGGTCCCGTCGCTCGCCGTGGTCCCGGAAACCGTGAGCGGATAGTTCACGCCGTCGCCGAGATCCGCGTGGAGTGCGACGTTCGCGCCGGCGAGGGGGGCGAGGGTCTGGGCGTCGAAGACCTCGACCGTGACCGCGTCTCCGGGAACGAACGCCCCCGGGCCCACCCCACCGCGCTGGCGGAAGGTGCCGGTGAACGGGGCCGAGGCATTGAGCGCCACGTCGTACGCGACGGCGCTGTAGGTCGCCGTGCCGTCCTCGAGCACGCCGAGCGGAACGGGCGCGGCGAGGAAGGTTCCGTCCGCGGCGCTCGCGGGCATCGGCGCGAGGGACCCGTTGTCGAGGGTCGTCGCTCCCGAGGTGGCCGTGACGTCGAGGGCGCGCAGGGGCTCATCGGCCTGGCCGATCAATACGAGGTCCCCGACGTCCGAGACGGGGGACGTGAGCGATGCGCCGCTGCCGTCGAGGGTCAGCACGGTCGGGGGAACGGTATCGAGCACCGCGTCCTGGGCTCCCGTGAGGGCGGGATCGGCGTCGAGGAGACGCAGTGGACTGACGCTGTTGAGATGGCGGATTCGCGCTCCGATCCGGATTGGACCGTCGAGGAAGCGCGGCTGCGTCGGATCTCCCCCGACGGTCAGATCCACCTCGGTCGCATCGAGCTGGCGCACGAGGATCGGCGAGGAGCCGCTGAGGGGAAAGTCGCGCCGCAACGCGATCAGGTCGGCGCTCGTTCCGATCGCGTCGACTCCGAACAGGAACAGCTCCAGCGTGTCCCCGTCCACCGCGTCGAGGAGGTCCACCTGGAGCGCGAGGTCCTCCGTCCCGTCGAGGGTCAGGTTCGCCAGCCCGATCGCGTCGGAGGGCTGGGAGAGGAGCGAGAGTGCGGTCGGCGCCGAGAACGGCGCGATCGTGAACGAGACGGTCGTGTCGGGCAGCGGGTCGCCGTCGAGGTCGGTGAGCTTCGACCCCGTCGCCGAAAGCAACACGTCGACGTTCGCGCCGGCGGTGAGATCGAAGCGGTTGCCGAATGCGTCGGTCGAACGCCACGAGTAGACGCGCGTGTCCGCGGTCCCGGCGACATCGACCGCGGTGGCGAGCGGATCGTTCGCGGGATCCGCGCCCGCGACGAGGACGTTGAAGGAGGATGCGGTCACGCTCGCCGGATCGAGGGCACGATCGAAGACCACGACGATCTCGCCCCCGGCTCCGGCGGCCGTGTCCCCTTCGGCCGGGAAGGTCGTCACGATCGCGGGGTCGGTCGGCTGGTTGAACGGGACGGTGAAGACGCTCCCGAGGAGCGCGCCGGGGAGAAGGTCGAGTTCCTGTCCGGTGACGTCCGTGGCGACCGGCGCGCTTCCCCCGGAGAGGCCCGCGGTCGAGACGCGCACGCGGTAGCCGTTCGCGGGCAGCGAACTCTCCGGAAAGAGCAAGAAGAGCCGCCCGTCCCCGACGAGCACCTCGTTCGCGATCGTGACCGGCGCGAGGAAGTTCAGCCCGTCGAAAGGGACGAGTTCGAACGCTCCGGCGAGGCTGGCCTCGTTCATCGACTCGTTGAACAGGATCGCGATCGGGGTGTCGGCGCCGACGGACGCCCCCTTCGGGAACACGTCCTCGATCACCGGGGGCAGGTTCGAGATCCAGGCCCCGGGAGGCGGAAACGCCGCGGGCTGCGTCCCGGCCGGACCTCCCCCGGTGCTGTCCCCGCGGCACCCGGTCGTGAACACGCAGGTCGGATCCTGGCGGCAGCCGGTGAGGAGCGGGGCCAGTGCGAGCGCGATGGCGATTCGGGAGCGATGGAACGAGGGGGACAAGAACCGTCTCCTTTTCGAAACGGGAGAGCGTGGACGGGATCCGGAGACGCCCGGGGCCGGGCGGTCTTGCACAGAAACTACCGGGGAAACGGCCGAGAGTGCGCAAGCCCCGCAGGAAGAAGGTATCCCCGCCCACCGCTCCCGTGTAGAGGCGATACGACAGGCGGGGGGCGGATGGGTAGAATCCCGCGCCCCGTCCGGGATTCGGGCGGCGAGGGGCACGACGCCCCTCTTCCGGATGCCTCCGACGCGCCTCTGCCACCCGGTCCAGCGACCCGCCCGCTCCCCCGAATGACGAAGCTCCACCCCCTGGCGATCACCCTCTCCATCCTGGTTCCCGCTTGCCGGGGTCCCGAGGTGTCTGCCTCGCACGAGGCCCCCGCGCCGAATCCGCCCGCGACGGCCGAAGATCCGTGCCCCACCTCGGCGCCGGAGCCCTCCCCCACCGAAGAGATCATCGAGCTCATTCGGGCCGGATCCCTTCGCGATGCGCGCGCGGCGATCGACCGGCTTCTCGTCGACCGCGACTTGGGTCGAGCCCGGGAGCTCCTCGCCGCGGGTTCGCCGGAGGATGCGCTGATCGCGATCGACCGTGCCCTCGAGGTGGACCCCGAGGACACCGGGACAGAACTCCTGAAGGCCGAGGCGAGCCTCGCCCTCGCCGAGAAGGCGATCGCGGAACGGGGCTCGGGGATGCTGATCGAAGGCGTGCTCCAGGATGCGCGCGATTTCTTCCGCCGCGTCGTGTCCACGGTGCCGAGCGCGAGCATCGGCCTGTCCCGGGCCGCCTACCTCGCCGGCGACCAGGAAGAAGCCACGCGCTTCGCTCGCCGGGCGCGCCGCGCCCTCGCCGACGGAGCGATCGATCCCTCGGCGCTGACCGACCAGGACCGCCGCCACCTCGCCGACGTACTCTACGGCGCGTACGCGCGGGCCCGTGGAAACGATGACCTCGCCGAAGAGCGTGCGGCACTGTTCTCCGAAGCGGTCGACGCGTACGGCGAGCTCCTGGGCCGCCGGCCGGACGACTCCGCGGCATGGGCCAGGCTCTCCGACCTGCTGGAGTGGGAGGGACGGCCTGGGGATGCTCGCAAGAGGCTCGAGGAGGGGCTCGCCCGCGATCCGCGCAACGGGGACCTCCTCCAGCGACTCGCACGGGTGGCGCGCGCGGAGGGCGGCTTCGAACAGTCCGTTCGCACGCTCCGGCGACACGTCGCCGCCGATCCCAACGGCGCGCTCGGTTTCTGGTACCTCGGCGTCGAGCAGTTCGAGCAGGCCCTGGGAGCGATGGAGCAGGACCAGAACTACGACCCCGCTCCGTTCACCGCCGCGGAGCAGAGCTTCGCGACCTGCCGCCGGCTCGTGGCCGCCGCCCCCGCGGGGGAACCGGCCGGGGGAGGCGATACCGCGTCGGCCCCCCTCGAAGGCTCGGGCAACGCCGACGTGATCGCCTCCTGCAAGGGGTACGAGGTCATGTGCCGGGATGCTCGGGGCTGGTGCGCGTTCTATTCCGACCGCCTCGAGGACGCGATGGCCGAGTTCCTCTCGATGAACGAGCTGATCGAGGACGGGGCGCGGTGGCAGCTCCAGGGGCGCCTGCTCTCGGGGGTCATGGGGATCGCCTTCGTCGGAGACCGCTACAACCAACTCGAGGACAACCTGCACGCCGCCCTCGCGTTCGAAACCGCGTTCCACCTCGAACCGGACAACGCGGACTGGGCGAACAACGCGGGCTTCTTCCTGCGGGACGCCGCTTACGAGATGGAGCTCGAAGCGCGCCAGCTCTGCAAGGCGGCTCGCGGCCTCCTCAAGACCGAGGAGAGCCTCGGCGAGCTGCGCCGGCTCGACGGCGTCGAGCTGGACGGGATCGAGCCTGGAAGCGAGGAGGAGCGCAGCGCCTTCCGCCGCGCGGCCGACGCACGCGCGGCTCGGGCACGGGACTTGATGGAGCGGAGCTGGACCGCCTACCAGGTGGCCGCCGAGCTCATGCCCGACGACATCCGAACCGTGAACGATGCCGGCCTCGTGCAGGACTACTACCTGCACACCGACCTCGAACCCGCCAAGGCCCTGCTCCTGCGCGCCGCCAGGCTCGGAGACGAGCAGGTGCCCCCGCTCAAGGAGAAGCTCGACGCGGGCGGACTCTCCGAAGAGGACCGAGCGGCCCTCGAGGAGGAGTACCTGCAAAAGGCCGAAGCCTGGGGCGACGCTTACCAGAACCTGGGCGTCTTCGCCTGGCTGCATGACAAGGACGACGAGGCCGCCGTCCGCTATCTCGAACGGGCCGTGGAGATCGGTCCCCGACCGCGCACCCAGCTCACGAACAACCTGATCCCGTGGATCCAGGGCACCTACACCCCGGGCGAGGACGAGTATTTCGACCTCGCGCACTGGGGTGAGCCCTGCCGCGACTAGCCCCAACAGCCGATGCGATTCCAACCCTTCCTCCTCGCCCTCCCCCTCTCCGTCGCCCCGGTCCTCGTCACCGCCCAGGAACCCGCGGCATCGGACGAAGTCACCTCGCTCGTGCGCGAGGGACGCGCGCTCCTCGACCAGGGCAAGCCCGCCGAAGCGCTGCCGCTCTTCGAGAAGGCCGCCCGCGCCGACGAGAACAGACTGCGCACCCGCATGTGGGTGTTGCGCGCCTGGATGGATTCCGGACGCAGCAACGACACGCTGAACACGCTCGACGAGCTGGACGCGAAGGGGGTCAAGGGTCCCGAGATGGACTACCTCTACGGGATGGCCTTCGCGCGGCGCGCGCAGCAGAACATCGCCGCCGGCGTCACCGATGCCTCGATCCAGATCAACTTCCTCGACGCGGTGGAGTTCCTCGGCCGTGCGGTGAAGCAGGACGCCGAGCGCTTCTACGACGCCCACCTCGCGCTCGCCACCGCGGCCTGGTACACGCAGGACCTCGAGACCGCCCGCAGCGCCGCCGAAGGTGCCGTGAAGGCACAGCCCGAGAACGGCGCGGCCTGGCTCCAGCTCGGCAAGATCGCGATGAGCCAGTTCCAGGTCGCCCAGAGCGAAGAGGCCTGGGGCGAGGAGGCCGAGGGGCACTGGAAGGCCGCGAAGGAAGCCTTCTCGCGCGCGGTCGAGGCCTTCGGCACGCCGAAGGACGACGCGAACGCCCAGGTGCAGCTCTCCCAGGCCGCGCTCGAGCTCGGCCACGCACTGGTCTGGAAGGGGCGGCTCGCGGAGGCCGCCGACGCCTACGCGGTCGCGATCGGATGGAATCCCGCGGCCCAGAACTACGGGCAGATGAACGGCCTCCTCACGCCGCCCAGGACCGCCGACACCCCCGCTCCCTCGATGCCCGATGACGGGTCGGGGGACGCGACGGGCGGCGAGGATCTCCCCGCCAACCAGGGCACGTACTTCCTGCGCGCCCTCGAACAGGGCGAGAAGCTCTTCGTGAAGAACTTCGGCGCGGAGGACAGGCGCGATGCGACACTGCTCTGGTGGCTCGGCTGGGCCCAACTCACCTGGGGCGACGCGCAGCAGGCGGCCGCAACCCTCGAGACCACCCTCGAGAAGGCGCCGAACTACACGAACACCTGGTTCTATCTCGCCCTCGCGCGCGCGAAGAACGAGGAGTGGAAGGCCGCATCCGACGCGATCGCGCGGGGCTGGGACGCGGATCCGCCCGCGATGGTCGCCGCGATGCAGTCGAACCTCGACTTCAACGTCTGGACCCTCGAGCGACTGATCGGCAAGAGCTTCGAGGAGAACGATCTCGCCCGCTGCGCCCTCCTCGCCGAGGTCTGTGCCGAGGCGAAAAAGGACGACCCGCGCCACTGGAACAACGTTGGCCTGTTCCTCCGGGACGAAGCCGATGCGATGCGAATCGCCGCCGAGAACGGCGAGGGCGAGGAACCCGACCCGGAGGTGCTCTCGGATCTCTACGAGCGTTCCTACGAGGCCTACTCGCGCGCGCTGCGCCTCGATCCGGAGAACCCGCAGCTCCTCAACGACACCGCTGTCCTCCTGCAGTACTACCTCGACCGCGATCTGGAGAAGGCGCTCGAGATGTACGACCGCGCCCACGCCGGAGCCGAAGCCGCCCTCGCCCAGCCCGATCTCGACGAAGACACGCGGGCGACGATGGAGACCGTGCTGCGCGATTCGGCGAACAACAAGGCGCTGCTCCTCGAGACGATGAAGGGCGACGCGGAGGACGAGACGAGCGGGAGCGAAGACGGCGAGGCCCAGTCCTCCTGACCCCTCCCTCCGAGCCGGTCCCCGCAATGGACCTCCCGGTCCGCATCCTCGCGGCTCCGCTCCGCGAACCCGTCGTGTTCGTCGACGGGCTCGCGGAGCCGGGCGAAGCGGCCGTCCTCGAACTCTCCCACTGGCCGGGGAACCACACGCCGGTCCAGTTTCGGCACGACCTCTCGAGCGGCGCCGCGCTGCGCTTCGCCCAGCTCGACGAGGCTCGCCGGGCGGAACTCACGCGCGGCGCGAGCGCGGTCGCGAACGACCACTTCGACACCGACGGCTGCCTCGCGCTCTTCGTCCTCTCCCAGCCCGAGCTCGCGCTGGCGCGGCGCGGCGCGATCCTCGACGCGGCCGCGGCGGGCGACTTCTTCCAGTGGCCGACGGACCGAGCCTTGGCGATCGACGCGATCGTGAGCGGCCTCTCGCACGCACCCGGCTCTCCCCTCGGCGCCGGACCGGAGGGTGAGGACGATCTCGCGCGCTGGAACCGAGCCCTCTCGTTCCTCCTCGAGCACTTCCCCACCCTGCTCGACGGGGACCTGACGGGCTTCGAACCCATCTTCGAACCGGTTCTCGAGCGCGCGCGCGAAGACCGCTCCTGTCTCGCCGACGCGCGCCGGGAGGAGGTCGCGAGCGCGGACCTCACCCTCTGGCACTTCGCCAAGGGGGCCGTCACCCGTCCCGGCCTCCCGGGGCGCCACGCGCTCTTCGGAACGACCTCCTCGGACCGCTCCTTGCTCCTCGCCGAGACCGGCGACGGCACCCTCGCGCGCCTCGTCGTCTCCACGCGATCCTGGTTCGATCTCGAGAGCCCGGCTCCGCTGCCGCGTCCGGACCTCGAGGCCATGGCCCGCACGCTCAACGAACTCGAGGGAACCGAGCAGCAGGAAGAACTCGCCTGGCGCGCGCAATCCAGCGACGGTGCCTCGCCCGAACTCTGGTTCGGGACCGCGGAACTCGACGCCTTCGCCGAACACAACGACGCGCTCGCCCCGAGCCGCCTCTCTCCGGACCAGGTCCGCGCGGTTCTGACACGCTGATCCGGACCGCAGGGGCTTGCGCCGATCCCCGCCAGGGCGCACCCTGCCGGGCTTGGCTCCCTGGCGACGCACCTATTGGGTGGTGTTCTCATCGAACCTGATCACCGCGATCGGGATGATGAGTTTCCTGCCGTTCTTCCCGGCTCTGCTCCGGAATCTCGGCATCGAGGACCCTGGACAGCGCATGGCGTGGACGGGGATCCTGACCGGCGCGGCGCCGTTCATGGCGGCCTGCATGGGACCGATTTGGGGCTCGATCGGGGACCGTGTCGGCCGCAAGCCGATGCTGATCCGATCCCTCCTGGCGATCTCCATCTTCGTCGGAGCGATGGGCTTTGCGACGAGCCCGTGGCAGCTTCTGGCCCTGCGTCTGGGGCAGGGACTCTTCTCGGGGTTCGTGCCGCCGAGCATCACGCTGGTCAGCGTCGGCGCACCGGAGGCCGTCCAAGGGAGGCTCACCGGCAGACTGCAGGCCGCGCTCCCGGTCGGCATGATCGCGGGCCCCTTCGTCGGGGCGTACATCCAATCGAACCTCGGCTTCGGAGAGCTCTTCGCATTCGTCTCCACGGCCGCGACGGTGAGCGCCCTCGCGGTCGCGCGTTTCGCCCACGAAGACCCGAGCCTCAGGATGAGCCTCGAGGGCTTCTCGCCCACCTCGATCCTCTCCCACACCGCGCGGGACCTGGGTGAGATCCTGCGGCGGCCGGCGATCCGCCGCGCGCTCCTGACGCTGGCCACGGCGCAGTTCGCGGTCGCCTCGACCACGCCGCAACTGCAGCTCTTCGTGGAGGAGCTCATCGGCGGAAGCGCCGCCGAGGTGGCATCTCGCACCGGCTGGCTCTTCACCGCGATGGCGGTGGCGGGCGTGATCTCGACCCCGCTGTGGGGTGCGGCGGGCGATCGCTTCGGTCACGCGTGGGCGCTCGCTGCCGCGTCGCTCGCGACTTCCCTCGTCCTCGGCGCGACCTCCCTGGTCCCGGTCTTCACCTTGCTCTTCGCGGCTCGCGTCGTGCTGGGCTGCACGAACCCCGGCGTCGGCGTCGCGGCCTTCGGGCTCGCCGCCACGAACACGCCGGACGAACGTCGCGGCGGAGCGATGGGCGCGATCTTCAGCGTGCGCGCCCTCTCGTTGTCGTTCGGCTCGATGGTCGGTGGTTTGCTCGCCCCGCTCCTGGGTCTGCGCGGTCTGTTCGCGGCCAGCGCTCTACTCCTCGCGGTGGTCGTGGTGGGCACGTACCTGGCCCGCCGAACCCGCTAGACAGAATGGGTGGAGCGGCCTCTTCAAGGCCGCTCCACCCATTCTGTCTAGGCCGCCGGACGCATGCGATAGTCGTCCGGCGTGTCGGCGAGGCGGGCGCGGATCCTGTCGATCTCCGCCAGGCGCGAGCGGAAGGCCTCGACCACGTCGGGATCGAAGCGCTTGCCGCTCTCCTGGATCACGTGCGCCACGGCCTCCTGGTGGGACCAAGGTCCGCGGTAGGGGCGCCAGCTCGTCAGCGCATCGTAGCTGTCGGCAACCGCCGCGATGCGCGCCGCAAGGGGGATGTCGGCTCCTGCGATCCCGCGCGGATACCCGCTGCCATCCCAGTGCTCGTGGTGTGCGAACGCGATGTCGTAGCCCATCCGCAGGAAGCCCTGTTCCCCGGACTGATCGAGGACTTTGCGAATCGTGCGCGCGCCGATCGTGGTGTGCTTCTCCATGATCCGCCACTCGGCCTCTTCGAGTCCGTCCGGTTTGAGCAGGATGGAATCGGGAATCCCGACCTTGCCGATGTCGTGCAGCGGGATGGATCCCTCGAGATCGCGCAGGAACGCCTCGTCGATCTCATCGGCGTGTCTCCCCTGGTCACGCATCGTCTCGGCCAAGACACGCGAGTACGCGCACATGCGCTCGAGGTGCTTGTCGGTTTCGTCGTCTCGATTGCTCGCGAGGTTCTTCAGCGCGAGAACAGTGGCATTGTGGGCGAGATCGCGCTGGTGACGTGCCAACTGATTGTTCGCGGCGATCGCGGAAATCGACGCCGCGGTCAGAAGGGCCTCGCGGTCGCCCTCATCGAGACGCTCCCCGCGCTCGCCCCAGTCGGCGACCTGGATCATCCCCAGCCGTCCGTCGATGACGCGAATCGGCTCTTCGTGGATCTCGGGGCCGAGATCGCCACCCGCCCCCGCGCAGGCCTCGAATCCGAGCTCCTCGTCGCTCAGACAGACGCGCACGGCTCGATTCGAGAGCACCTTCGAGACGGTGGAGGCCGTCACCTCGGCGACTTCGGCGAGGGAGCTGGTCCGGGTCAGGCGCAGGGCCAGCCGCTGCAGACCGCGCATGCGACCGATCTGGTGTGCGAGGCGGTCTTCCAGGGACTCGGTCAGCGAGAGCAGGGACTCCCGTGAGAACTGGAGCTGCTGCGTCAGGATCCTCTCCTCCCGGATGCGACCGAAGCGCGCCACCGCGCCCTCGACCGCGTCGACGAGTTCGCGCGGGCGAATGGGCTTCTGCAGGAAGCGGAAGATCGCTCCCTCGTGCAGGGCCTCGATCGCGAGCTCGAGGTCCGCATAACCGGTCATCATGATTCGGATCGTGTCCGGCCAGCCCCTGCGCATGTGCGCGAGGAACTCCGTGCCGTTCATTCCGGGCATGCCCTGGTCGGTCAGGACGACCGAGAACGGGCCATGCTCGCGACAGCACTCGAGGGCTTCCTTTCCGGATCGCGCGACATGCACCTCATACGTCTTGGAGAGGAGATGGCGGGCTTCCGCCAAGACGTCGGGCATATCGTCCACGACGAGGATCTTGTGTTTCAATTGGGGACGCTCCTGGAGAGAGAGGAGGTTTGTTGCGGGAGGGGGATACTCCCGGGCCCTCCTTCGGGCCCTCGCCCGAGGTCCCTTGAGGAGAGCCCCAGGCAGCGGGCCCTGGCTTCCCGGTCGCAGGATGCGGGCCGGAAAGACTTTCGGAATCAGGACCATTCCTTCCTGATGACTCCCTACCCCCCTACTCGCCCCGGATCCTTCCCGCGTGGTCCGCGGCACGCTCCATGGTCGGACTGCGGTTGTAGGCTTCCGAGCCTCCCGGCGGGATCGTGAGGAAGCGCCAGTCCTCGCCGCGCAGCGCCCGGGCCGTGAGGACGATCTGCCCCACGTGGTAGGCGATGTGGCCGAGGGAGCGAAGCAGCGCTTCGTCGACGCGCAGCTCCACACCACGGATCTTTACGCTGCGCGCGAGGTCCTCGTCACCGAGCTCCTCCAGGGCCCCCGCAAGGGCCGCCCAGCCCCGCTCCCAGTGCTCCATCAGCATCGCGCGATCGTCTCCCCAGGGACGCTCGGCAAACTCGCCCTCTCGGTCGCGCCAGGGCTTCTCCCCATCGCTCGTGAGAAAGTCGGTGAAGCGCGAGCGCAGGTTCCCGCCGATGTGCCACAGCAGGGTTCCGACGGAGTTGCCCATCCAGGCCTCCGTCCGACCGAGCTCCTCGTCGCCGAGCTGCGCCGCAGCCGCCTCGGCCATCGCCTTGTACCGGCGGAACTCCGCCCCGATCGGATCCAGTGCAACGCTCTTCATTGAGGTCAGGATAACGGGTCCGAAGGAGCCCGTGGCTCCGTACGCCCGGGAGCGAGCCGTCAGTTCCCGCCGGAGATCTCGTCCTCGAGTTGCTGGAGCGCCTCGTCGGCGTTCGACTCGTTGATCTCCGCGGCGGCCTCCGCGGCCCTCTGGTCGAGGTCCACGGCTTCCGCGGATCCCGCCGCGCTCGCTGGGGCGGAGGCTTCGTCCGGTTCGGTGCAGGAGGTCGCGAGGCCGAGGCACACGAAGACGGCGATCGAGAAGGGGTAGAGCTTCATCTTCTTCCGGTTCGGTATCGGGGATTGGAATTGGCGGAGGCGAGAGCTTCGCACGGGTCAAGAATCGCGGTCCGGGTGACCTTCGGACCGCTTGCCGTCGCGAACGCGCTCGTCCTGGGCACGCTTCCCATCGCGAGGCCCCTCCCCATCACGAACGGCCGGATGGTCGGTTGCGCGCCTGTCTCGGGTCACGGTGTTTCGGGCCTGGATCGCCTCGACCGCGTCGGCGCCGAGGTTCTTGCGGAAACGTTCCATCGCGGCCCGGTGGCGCGCCATTTCCTTCTCGCGCAACCTGCGCACGCGCCCGAGCTTTTCCTCGGAGGCCTTGTCCTTGGGCTTGGCCCCGAAGATCTCGGAGAGCCTTTCGAGCTTCGCGAGACGCTCGCGGTGCTGCACGAGCTCCTCGACGAGGGCCCGTTCCTGGCCGCGAGCCCCGTCGACGGCGGGACGGCCCTTGTCCCGGGGCCGATCCACGTCCTGGCCCTCCGCGCGCCTCCGGTCCCGGGCCTTGTCGCGCACTTCCTCGCGCGCGCCATCGCGGACCCCATCGCGCGCCCGGTCCGTCTGGCGCTCGGCGCCCCGCGCGGCGTCACGCACGACGGGTCTGTCCTCGTCGGCCCGCCTCGCGCGATCCCTGCTGCCGCCCGTGTCCCGCTCCTCCTGGACCTCGCGCCCACCGCGAGCATCGTGCGCCTTGGACCTGCCCCGGTCGGCCTGGGCCGCCGAGGTGCCGGAGAGAAGGACGAGCAAGGAGAGAGCGAGGGCCGGGAACGCGGGACGCTTCATGGGGTTCTCTGGGGGGGGGTCGAAAGGGATCCGGGCTCGCAACGAGCCGATCCGGAGTCTACTCCTCGGCCCCCTGGTCTCCCACGGCGGGATGCCCAGGCTCAGGCTCCGTACGCCCAGGCTCAGTTGCGATACCCCTGCAACGGGGCGGGAATCCGACCGCCGCGGGCGGAGAACGCGCTGCAGCCGAACTTGCCGGGGTCCTGGACGATCGCGGTGCCGAGCAGGCCGCCCCACTCCACGGTCTCGCCGGGCCCCTTGCCCGGGACCGGGATGATCCGCACCGCGGTCGTCTTCGCGTTCACCATCCCGATCGCCATCTCGTCCGCGACGATGCCGACGATCGTCGACGCCGGCGTATCGCCGGGGACCGCGATCATGTCGAGGCCGACCGAACACACGGCGGTCATCGCCTCCATCTTGTCGAGCGAGAGGGCACCCGCCTCGACCGCCGCGATCATGCCGCGGTCCTCGGAGACCGGGATGAAGGCGCCCGAGAGACCGCCCACGCTCGAAGAGGCCATCGCACCCCCCTTCTTGACCGCATCGGTGAGCAGCGCGAGCGCGCAGGTCGTCCCGTTGCCGCCGGTCTTGTCGATGCCGATCAACTCGAGGATGTCCGCGACCGAGTCTCCCACCGCGGGCGTCGGGGCGAGCGAGACGTCGACGATCCCGAACAGCGTCCCGAGGCGCTTGGCGGCCTCGCGGCCGACGAGCTCGCCCATGCGCGTGATCTTGAAAGCCGTGCGCTTGATCGTCTCCGCCACCGCGAGCAGGTCGGGCTCGGGACCGAGGCGCTCGAGGGCCGAGCGCACGACGCCGGGACCGGAGACTCCGACGTTCAGGACCGTTTCCGGCTCACCCACGCCGATGTGCGCCCCGGCCACGAACGGGTTGTCCTGCACCGCATTGCAAAAGCAGACGAGCTTCGCGCATCCGAGCCCGCCCGTCTCCCGCGTCCGCGCCGCCGCCCCGAGGACCGCGTCCGCGAAGCGTCGCACCGCATCGATGTTGATGCCCGCGCGCGTGCTGCCGACCGCGACCGACGCGCAGACGTGGTCGGTGACCTCGAGGGCCGCGGGGATCGAGTCGAAGAGCGCACGGTCCGCATTCGTGAAGCCCTTCTCGACGTACGCGGAGAATCCGCCGATGAAGTCGACGCCCACCTCCTTCGCAGCCGCGTCCATCGCGCGTGCGAAGGGCACGAGGTCGTCGGTTCCGCTCGCGGCGGCGACCCACGCGATCGGCGTCACCGCGATGCGCTTGTTCACGATCGGAACGCCGTAATCGGCGCTGATCGATTCCGCCACCTCGACGAGATGGCGCGCATGGTGGCAGACCTTGGTGTAGATCTTCTCGCAGGCGCTTTCCGCGTCGGGGTCGGCGCAATCGAAGAGCGAAATGCCGAGGGTCGTCGTGCGGATGTCGAGCGTCTCGAGCTCGACCATGCGCACGGTCTCGAGGATTTCGCGGTCGGAGTAGCTCATGGAGAATCCGGGCTAGACGCGGTGCATGAAGCGGAAGACGCGCTCGTTCATCACGCGCACCGCGAGTTCGTCCGGGCGACCCATGCACTCGAGGCTCTCCTTGAAAGCGCCGAAGTCGCCGGCATCGCCGAGCTGGACCGTGAGGATGATGTGGAAGAAGTCGTCGACCACCTTTTGGGAGACGTCGTGCACGTTGCCGCCGAGCTCGGCCACGGCCGCGGTGATCTCCGCGAGGACGCCCGGGCGGTTGCGCCCCACGGCCGTGACGATCGCGGTGGAGGCCAGCTCGGGATTCTCCTCGGGCTCGGGCAGGTGCGGGAGCGAACGCACCGCGCGCGCCGCGTCCGGACCGCGGTCGGGAGCGGGTTCGGTCCACACGTTGCCGTCGGTCGTTCGGATCGCGAGGCCGCGCGCCTCGGCCGCCTCGGCCGCCTGGGGCGTGACGACGGTGTTCGGCTCGACGACGAGGTCCCCGTCGGTGGACTCCGCGTGCCGGCGCACATCCTCGGCGGTCAGAAATCTTCGGTTCATCGGGAAGGGTCTCGCGCGCTAGAGATGACGGACGAGGTCGGGGTGCGGGCGCGGGATCACGACCTCGCGCTCGAGGTGGCCGCAACCAGAGGCCTTCTTGGCACCGGCCTGGATCGCCGAGCGCACATCGCTGACCTCCCCGGTGACCGAGAGGAAACTCTTGCCGCCGAGCCCGTTCGCGATGCGCAGGTCGAACAGATCGACGGTCGCCGTCTTGAGCGCGACGTCCGCGGCCTGGATCGCCGAAGCGACCGTGGCGGTTTCGATCACGCCGATCGCGTCGAGTTCGCCGTCGATCCTCCCACCGCGCCGCCGCAGTCCGCGCAGGACCTGGGGGTGGACCTGCTGGATGTGCAGGCGGTCGACGAGGTCGCAGCGCGCGACCTCCGCGGCGCGATCGAGCGCCGCGGCCACGTCCTGCACCGAGCCCGTGAACAGGCTGACGTACTTGCCGGGCTGAACCGGGGTCGAGAAGACCATCTCGACCGCGCCCTGCCAGAGGATCGCGTCCGCGACCTCCACGCCGCGCGCGACCGAGGAGAGCTCGACGAGCCCGATGCAGGGGGCGAGTTCACAGTCCTCGACGAGGACGGGGTTCATGTCGTTGGGGTTCGTCATCGCATCATTCGTCGTCATGCGCCGTCTGTCCGACGCGCCTTCCTCCGAGGTCCATCCCGTCCACCACCGCGACGATCGCCGACTGGAAGGCGATGTCGTGTCCCTTGCCGATCGCGTGGCGTGCGGCCCGTCCATAGACGACGAGCACGCGTTCGCCGGTGTCCGCGCCGATCGTGTCCACCGCGACGATCGTCTCCGCCGTCTCCGCGCCACCGAGGAGATACGGCTGCACGACGAGCAGACGCAGCCCGCCGAGGGTCTCCTCCTTGCGCGTCGCCCAGACCTGTCCGACCACCGTGCCCACTAGCATCGTCCGTCGCTCCTCATCGTTGTTCCCCGGGGTCCGCTCCCCAGCTCCCGGGCGCACCCGGCACCTCGAGGTCGTCCACGATCCCGACCACCGCCGCCTCGAGGGCGATGTCCCCGTCCCCGCCCGTCGCGACGCGCGCGGCCTTGCCGAAGGCCACGATGACGCGCTCGCCGAGGTCGGCCCCCAGGGGATCGACCGCGACGACCGGACGCACCATGTCCGCCGCGCGACCGCCGGGGTCGTCGAGCGGATCGATCACGAGCAAGCGCCGACCCTCGAGATCACGGCTCTTGCGGGTCGCCCAGAGCTCCCCCACGACGCGTCCGACGAACATCTAGTCCACCCCCCGGTTCGCGCGGCCCGTGATCCGTTCGAGCGCGTGGTGCACGGCGTCGACGGCCGCATTGATCTCCGCGTCACCGCCCGCGAGCCGGAGGCGCCCCACAGCCCCGTTGTTCCCGAGCCCGACGATGCGCACCGGCGAAGCCTTCTCGGCCTCGTTCGCGGCAACGAGCACCCAGATCGCGGGGTTCACCTCGAGGGTGTAGAGCGTGTCGCCGCCGAGGACCAGCATCCCCGCCCGGGTGCGATTGATCAGCATCGCTTGGTGGTGGTCGATCTTGCGGATGATCTCATCGGTGAGGAGGTGCGGCAGGAGGCCGTCGTCGGACTCGACCCCCGCGGCGGCGAGCATCCTGCGTCCGGCCTCGCGCACTTGCCCCTGATCGGGGCCGTGCACCTCGAGGGTTCCGTAGGAGCGCTCGGTGAGGAGCGCGCCGGGTTTCACCTCGCAGCTCTTCAGCGCCACGTCCATGAGCCGGTTCACGACGATGCCCGGGCGCACCTCGAGCCAGAACGCGCTCTCCCCCGCGACCGGGAAGTAGCCGTCCGAATTCGCGGCGACGGTGGCCGCGAACTGCGGCTGCATGCTGTCGATGCAGAGCGCGCCGCGCAGCTCGATGGCGAAGGTATCCGACACGGGTCGGGGCGTCCTACTCGGGGATGTCCGGGAGGAAACCCTCGAGGTCCACCGCCGGGCGCGGAATGACGTGCACCGAGAGGAGCTCGCCCACGCGCTTGGCCGCGGCGGCGCCGGCGTCGGTGGCGGCCTTCACGGCTCCCACCTCACCGCGCACCATCACGGTGACGAGGCCGCCACCGGAGATCTCCTTCCCGAGGAGCGTCACCTTCGCGGCCTTGCACATCGCGTCGGCGGCCTCGATGGCACCGACCATTCCCTTGGTTTCGATCAGCCCGAGGGCGATCAGACTTGCGTCGACTTCGGCCATGGCTCTTGGGTCTCGCTCGTTCGTCTAAGAGGTGGGTGGACGAGGGTCAGGCCGTGCAGGCGCTGGTCCTCGCGTCGTGGTGCGGGCACCCCTTGCAGGGGCCCATGGGGCAGCCGGAACCGGCGTGCGCCAGGATGTCTTGGATCTCGCCGGGCCGAAGGGCCATGCCCGCGAAGGGGCCGGCGCTCTTCTCGGCGGGCTTGGGAGCGGGGGCCGCGGGGGGAGCGGCGCGGGGCACGGGGCGCGGGGCCGCGTGTTGCGGCGTCTTCGCTCCGCCCTGGGGCGTGGTGAAGCGCGGGGCGCGGCGCGGCGTACGCGCGGGGGTGAGCGTCGCGTCGCTCGGCGGGTTCCCGCGCCAGTTGCTCGTCGCGGATTCCGTGTCCTCGGGACCAGCGGGCGCAGCCGGGCTCTTCGCGCTCGCACGCGGGGATGCGGCGGGGACCCGATCGGAAAGCGCGGGATCCCCGACGAGGCCCGAGCCGCGCGGCGCCTCGTCCCCGGTGTAGCGGGCGGCCCGCGCGAGGTCGGCGCGGTAGCGCTCGTCCCAGTCCTCGGTCACGACGCCCACGCGCTTCACATGGATCAAGTGGCGCGCGGTGATGTTGTCCGAGGTGATGTTTCCCGCGTGCGGACCGCAGCCGAGGCTGAAGGCCGGCATCAGCCCGGTGCTGTAGCCGACCGCGCCCTGGGACGTCGGGCCGTTGACGATGATGCGGCTCGCGGGCTTCTCGAGGAACCACGCATCGAGCACGCGCTGGTCGGTGGCCCAGAGCCCGATCGTGTGCCCGAGCCCGCCGTAGTTCAGGATCTCGAGCGAGCGCTCGCAGCCCGCCTCCCATCCCTCTTCGACGTGCACCGAGAGCACCGGGCACAGGATTTCGCCCGAGAGCGGATACTCGCGGCCGACCCCTGCCTGGTGCGCGAGCAGCACCGTCGTCTCACGCGGAACCTCGAAGCCCGCTCCCGCGGCGATCTTCCAGGGATCCTGGCCGACGACCTCCGCGCGCATCGCGCCGTTGCGGGTGCAATAGGCCCCGAGCAGCGCGGCCTCTCGGTCGTCGCACAGGTGCGCGCCACGCCGCGCCATCTGCGCGAGGAACGCGTCCGCGATCGGCCGGTCGAGCACGAGCGCCTGCTCCGAACAGCACAGCGTCGCGTTGTCGAAGCTCTGGCTCGCGACGATCCACTTCGCCGCGCTCTCCACGCTCGCGGAGCGATCGATCCAAACCGGCACGTTGCCGGGTCCCACACCGTAGGCGGGCTTGCCAGAGCTGTAGGCCGAACGCACGAGCCCCGAGCCCCCGGTGGCGAGGATCAGCGCCACCTTGCGGTGCCGCATCAGCGCCGAGGTGGATTCGATCGTCGGGTTCGAGAGCGCGATCACGAGGTCGGCCGGCCCTCCCGCTCGCTCGATCGCGCGGCGCAACACCTCGGCGGTCTCGGCGATGCAGCGGCGCGAGCGCGGATGCGGGCTGATGACGATCGCGTTGCGGCCCTTGAGCGCGATCAGTGCGTTGTTCAGAACCGTCGAGGTGGGGTTCGTGGTCGGGATGACCGCGGCGATCACCCCCGAAGGCGCTCCGATCTCGATCACGCCGTCCCGCGGGTTCGAACGCAGGATCCCGACCGTGCGCTCGTCGCGGATCGAGTTCCACGTGCCCTCCGAGCCGAAGAGGTTCTTCAGCACCTTGTAGTGCACCCGCCCGATGCCCGTCTCCTCGACCGCCAGGCGGGCGAGGTCGTGGGACGCGCGGGCGCCGGCCTGGGCCATCGTCGCGCAGACGCGGTCGGTCTCCTCCTGGGACCAATGCGCGGCCTGCGCCTGGGCGAGGGCGGCGCGTTCGACGGCGTCGCGCACCTCCTGGAGGGCGGCGAGATCGGGATCGAGGGTGGACACGGGGAAGAGGAGCGAAGCCCTGTGCGGGCGACGCTGTCAGGGCGGTCCGTCAGGAACCCTGCGGCGCCTTCATCGGCGGCAGGAGGCGTTCCACGACCTGGTCGTGGGGGCGCGGAATCACGTGCACGCTGACGAGTTCGCCGACGCGGCGGGCGGCGGCTGCGCCGGCATCGGTCGCGGCCTTGACGGCCCCGACCTCACCGCAGACGTACATCGTGACGAGGCCGGCGGTGGCCTTTTCCTTGCCGAACAGGTCGACCTTGGCGGCCTTGACCATCGCGTCGGCGGCTTCGATGGATCCGACGAGACCGCGGGTCTCGATCATCCCTAGCGCTCGCTTTTGCACAGGGGTCCTCGCTGGGAAATGGGGACGAGAAGGAGGGGAAAGAGGCGGGGAGTGTAGCGCCGCTCCGGCCCAAATCCATCGGGGGCCTCACCGCATGGCCCGTTGCAGGCCAATTGCTGGAAAGCTGGAGGACAGATAGGGGGCGCGAAACCCCGCTTTCCCCGGAGCCGGCAGCGGTCGATGGTGGCGGAATCCGGTCCGCCCCGTAGGATGGAAGAACCCAGGAGACATGCCGATTGGAGTCCAAGCGACCCAGACCCAGGACCGCCTTCCGCGCTGTGCTCCTCGCCCTGCCCCTCTCGATCGGCTCCCTTGCCACCTCGGCCCGCCCCGCGGGCCCGTCGCCCGAGCGCGCGCCGGTGAGGAGTGCTTCTTCCGTTGGAGAAGGGACCGGCGATCGCGCCGCTCGCTCCTCCTGTGACCTCGTCCTGGTCGGCCAGGTCTTCACGGGCGATCCGAACGTCCCCTGGAGCAGCGTCGTGGCGGTGCGCGAAGGTCGCATCGCGTACCTCGGGAACACCTCCAACCTCTCCCGCCTCGTCGGTCGGCACACGCGGGTGATCCGCGCGCGCGCGGGAACGATCCTGGCAGGCTTCCGCGATGCCCACCTCCACCTCGGGACCGGACTCCTCGGGAGCGGGGTCGTGGATCTGCGCGGAGCCGAGTCGGAAGCGGCGATCGCGGACCGGGTGCGGACCCACCTCGCCCAGCACCCCGGTCTTGACCCGGTGCTCGGCTTCGGGTGGCGGCTCGATGACCTCGGGGTGGGGCGTAGCGAGCGCCTCGATGGAATCACGCTCGAACGGGAACTCTTCCTCCTCGGACGAAGCCCGTTCGCGCTCTGGGCCAACCCGCGCGCGATCGACGCCGCGAGGATCGAAGAGCGCTTCCCGGTGGGAGCGGATCCCGCCGGGACGTGGATCGTCCGGGACGACGCGGGCAAGCCGAGCGGAATCTTCCTCGGGACCGATTTCGCCGACCTCTTCCCCCATCTCCCCGTGCCCGATGCCCAGGCGCAGCGCGCCGCGCTCACGCGGGAACTGGGAGAGCTCTCACGCCATGGAATCACCGCTGTTCGCGGGCCCCTCTCCGCATCCTGCGCGGAACTCCTCGAGGCCCTGAGGGAGCGCGGCGACCTGCACGTGCGCGTGGAGGCCGAGGCGCTCCGCGAGAACTCTCCCCTCCAGGCCCTCGGGGACGATCCGCGCCTCGTGGCGATCTTGGAAGCGCACTTCGATCGCACCGGCCGGCGCGTGACCACCACGGTCGAAGCCTCCCACCGCGTTGCCGCCGCACCGCAGCGCTCCCTCCTGCTCTCCGCGACCGAAACCGTCCCCCGCGACACGCGACGCCTCGCGCGCCCGGCCTTGCTCCTCGACGCCTGTTGGCGGAACACGACCTTCCTCGGGACCGCGTGCGGCCTCTCCGCCGACCTGCTGCGCCTCCCGCTGCGCCGCTTCGAGGAAGCCGGCAACCGACTCGAGTTCGGCAGCGACTACCCCCTCGCCCCCCTCGACCCCCTGCTCGCGGTCGACGTCGCGATGCACCACGCCGACGAGCCGCTGACCCTCGAGGAAGCCCTCCGCGCGGCCACCGGCGCCGTGCTCACGGTCGGCGCCCCCGCGGACCTGGTCGTCCTCGACCGCAACATCTCCGCCTTCGCCGACGCCGACCTCTCCCGCGTCGGCGTCCAGATGACGATCGTGGGCGGCAAGGTCGTGTTCGAGCGTTAGAGACGTGTACGCCGAATCCAGTTCGTTGCGGACGCAACGAATTGTCCCTAGGCTTCCGCGATGCCCGATCAGACGGAACGCCTTCGCTCCGCGACGCACCTCTTCCTGCGATCCTTCGGGGTCCTCGACGCGGCCCGGACCCCCTGCGGCCAGCCCCTCGCACTGTCGGAGGCCCACGCGCTCTTGCACCTCCTCGACTGCAAGGCGGAGCGCGCCGCCCCGACGGTGACCGAACTCGCGCGGGTGCTCTGCATCGACAAGAGCAATGCCACACGCCTCTGCCAGCGCATGCTCCGCTCGGGACACCTCACGCTGCGCCCCTGCCCCCAGGACGGGCGCGCGAAACGCATCTCGTTGACGGCGAAGGGCACGCGACTCGCGCGGAGCGTTTCCGAGTCCAGCCGCAAGCGATTCCAGACCCTCCTCTCGGGGATCCCACGCAAGAAGCGCGCCCAGGTCCTCGAGTCCTTGCACCTCCTGAACGAGAGCCTCCTCGGATGCACACTCCCCACGCCCTAGTCCTCACCCTGCTCCTCCTGGTCGCCGGATGCCGGACCGCCTCGCCGAGTTCGACGTCCCCCCAGTCCGCCCACCCCACCTGCGCCCTCTGCGACAAGCCGATCCCCGATGGAAAGGCGGTCACCCTCGTCCTGGGGGACACGACGAGCTTCTACCGCTGTCCCCATTGCGCGCTGACCGCCCAGGCCGGGCTGCGCGAACGCTCCGTCCTGCATGCTCGCTCCGGGGTCGACGGCCGCGAGATCGAGGTCACCCACGACGGAGCCGCATGGGAGGTCGAGCCGCGGACGGCGGTCTTCCTGAGCCTTCCGGAAACGGCGGGCGAATGCCTGCAGCGGCACAAGGCCTTCACCGACGAGGACGAGTACGAGCGCTACCTGTCCGATCACCCGGAGTTCGGCGCGCTGGGCCCCAAGCCCTACACGATCGATGAGATCGCGCGGGTGCTCGCCGCGGGTCTCCCGGAGGATGGATCCACCCGGGTTGCCGCCGCTCCGGACGCGCCCCACGTGCTCGTCGTCGGCATGGTCACGCACCTGCCCTTCAAGACCGACGTCCTGCCCGCGATCGAGGAGGCGACGGCTCCGCTCGCGGGGCGCATCCATCTGCAGTTCGTCGACGCGACCGGCGCTCCCGGCAAGGCGATCCTCGGGGCCCACGGGATCCACGAGCACTTGCCGGTGGTGATCTTCGTCGACGACCGCTCGCAGTTCGAAGTGGCCGGGCACAGCGTCGATTTCCGGGGCTTTCCGGGTGAGGAAAGCTGGACCGCCGCGGACCTCTCCGCGGTCCTGCATGCCGAGCTCGAGCGCGGCGGCACCGGGTCCCAAAGGTGATGTGGACGAGAGAGTTCGCTCGACCGGACGATCCGGCGCAGTTCGGTGGGGCCGACCCACCGGGAGTGGGGTAGGCTTCTCCCCCCCCCCGATCGCTCCGCTCCCGTCCCCTACCGCCGATTCCATCCCGATGCTCGAGTGCAAAGAAGTCCCCCGCTACCGCGTCACGAGTGTCGAGGAGATCCGGCGCCTCTTCGCGAAGCAGGAGCCCTTCATCACCGAGGAGCAGGACAACCCGGACTTCCAGGAGTTCGCGAAGATCTGCACGGCCGAGCACATTCGTGAGCTCTGGGCGAACCGCGACTGGCGGGTGCAGGACTTCGAGCAGACCGTGTTCGACCCCTTCGTGCCGCCCGTGGAGAACACCGCGGTCATGCCGTTCGACACGTTCCTCGAGCGCTTCGAGAACCCGATTCCCGGCCGCCAGAACTACGTGAACATCTGGCCGACCGAGGGCACCCCCTTCGCGATGGACTTCTTCGCGAAGATGCGTGAATTCGGGAAGAAGCTGCCGCTCACGCAGCCCGACGGCCAAGACCTCAAGACCCTCTGGCTCGGCGGCAAGGGGACGATCACGCCGCTGCACTACGACACCTACGCGCGCTCCCACGGGACCGTGCGCGGAGAGAAGCTCTACATCTTCTTCCCCCCCGATCGCCACCACCTGAAGAAGCTCGAGGCGTACCCGGTGCGCACGACCCAGGGCTGGTGGAGCCGGATCGGCTTCGGCCCCCTCGACCCCGAGCTCTTCCCGCAACTCGAGGGGACGAAGCCCTGGCGCGCGCTCTGCAAGCCGGGGGACTTCGTCTGGCTGCCGCCGTGTTGGTGGCACCACGTCTCGATCCCGGAGAGCCCGACGATCACGATCAGCGCGACGCACCATGACCCGCACTCGAAGCGGTACTACTACCACTGGCGCATGCGGACGACGCGCTGGCTCGGACGGCGTCAGGGTGTGCTGCGGAAGGTCCTGGCGACGCACTGATCCATCCCGGGGAGATCTTCCTCCCGGGCTGGATCCCTATCCCCGGAACGCGTCGAGGTCGAGCGACGGTTCGCGGCGGGCGGAGAGGCCCAGGGCGAGGCCCAGGGCGGCGAAGCTCGCCATCAGCGAGGAGCCGCCGGTGGAGATCAGCGGGAGGGTCAACCCGGTCATCGGCAACAGCCCGAGGTTCACGCCCACGTTGATGAAGAAGTGCGCGGCGAAGTAGAACGCGACCCCCGACACCACGAGCCGACTGAAGCGTTCGCGGGTGCGCGCCGCGGCGACGACCAGCAGTGAGGTGAACGCGAGGTAGAGCAACACGAGCATCCCGGCGCCGACGAACCCGCTCTCTTCGGCGATGACCGCGAAGATCGAGTCGGACTCCCGCTCCGGAAGGTGCCCCGCCTCGTTCGCGACCCCGTGGCCGATCCCGGTCCCGAGCACCCCGCCGTTCCCGATCGAGACGCGTGCGTGGTACGCGTGGTAGGCGGGACCGTTGCGCTCCTCCCGGAGCGTCGCCCCGTCGAAGCAGCGCGCCCACACCTCGATGCGCTCGGCCTGGTAGCCGTGTACCCAATCGAGCTGCCACGCG
>DRLC01000064.1 GCA_011053145.1 Planctomycetota bacterium
CACGGACGACGTTGTCGTACTCCTGGGCGTTCGTGTCGTACGTGTAGAGGTTCCGGAAACCCCAGGAGTTCGTGCTGATGCGCGCTCCCGCCCCGTAGGCGGTGTTTTCCCAGGAGGTCGGGCTCGACGAGCCGTTTCCGAAGATGGCCGTGGCGCCCACGTGGGCCCAGGGGGCGATCCCGAGGCCGTAGTTGTATCCGTTCGAATCCTCGTACGCGCTGCCGGTGCCGTTGTTGAATCCGGCGACGATGTTCGCGTTCAGGAAACCGTGGCCCCCCAGGGCACCGGACTGGCTGGTCGGGTTGAAGACGAAGTCGACACGCGCGCTCGGGAGGTCGGGGTGACCCGAAAGCGTGTAGGTGTCGTCGACGACGTTGACCGAGAAGCTCCCGAACTGGGTGGAATCGAAGCCCTTGCTGGCGAGCCAGGAGAGGTACCCGGGACCCGTCGGAGCCGTGGCGTTGACGTTGCCCGCCATGATCTGGCCCTGGGCCTCGTCGAGGGTCTGGCGCTCCGCGCGGGGTTCCAGGTGGAAGACGGTCGGATCCGCCGCCAGCATCGTGAAGTACACCGGATGCAGGTCAGCGGCGACATTGATGTAGGGCCCGACGACATGGGCACCGACGAACTCGCTGGAGAGCGACTGGATGCGTCCGATCACATCCCGCGCTCCGGCGGTGTTCACGAGCTGAACCGTGACCGGTACTGCCTCGTTCGTGTTCGCACGCCGCAGGATTTCGCGGAGCACCGGCTGGATCTTGTAGGCCGGCTCATAGTTGCCGACGTAGAGGACGTGCTCGTTGTTCTTCGCCCATGCGTCGAGTGCGCCGACACGCTCGGGGTTGAGTCCGACGACGTAGGCGTTGCTCGGGACGAACTGGCGGAAGTTCAGGCCGAGACCCTCGAGCTCGCTCGCCCAGTCATCGCGCACCGGCCCTTCGAACTGAACGATGAAGAGGCCCGCGCCGGGATCGAGCTCGGGCTGATCGGGATCCGTGAAGAGCTCCGCGGGGTCGAGGGCGCGCAGCGTCGGAAGGGGATCGCGGCCGTCGAGGACGGTGCCGTTGAAGACCATCAAGTCCTGGTCGTCCCGGAACGTGAACCCGCTCGCGCGGAGCGCATCCGCTCCTCCGAGAGGACGCTCGTCCACGATCAGCATCCGGAAGCTTCCGTAGTCCACCTCGCGGACGACGGCGCCGCTGTCGAACAGGGAAGAGGGGTCCTCGTTCTCGCCCACCTGAACGATGAGGCGGTGCAGAGGCCCGGAACCGAAGTGGCTCTCCGGCAGGAGCTGATCCTGCGGGACGGCCTTGGCGGTCACTTCGCGGGTGACGGGATCGAGATTGCGGAAGGGCTCCTCGAGGGGGCTCTTGCTCTTGGCCGCGACACCGATGGCCGCGGACGCCAGCAACAGACCGAGGGGGGCGCCCAGGAGAAGGGACTTGTGGGGTGACACGCAATCCTCCTTGGGAGTGGGGTGAGAGGGGGGATCTGCCGAACACCGCCCTCCCGAGGGAGCCCCGGTCGGGCGTCCGACATGTCCCGAGGGTAGGAACGGCGTGCGGATTCCGCCAGGGGGGCCTAGTCCCACCGCGGGTCCCATTCCCTCCCGTGGGAATCGTTCGTGCCAGGGTGGACCCTCCCCTCGGGCCCGAGCCGAACGGACTCGCCGAGCCCTCCAGGCGCGTAGCGCCTCTCCTCGCCGCCCGGAAAAAAACTCGGGCCGTGCCCCCCCGAGCAAGGGGGGCACGGCCGGTGAGAGATGGAGCCAGAGGCGGGAATCGAACCCGCAACCCCTGCTTTACGAAAGCAGTGCTCTACCGTTGAGCCACTCTGGCCTTGGAGGGTTCGGGAGTCTGAACTCCCGCACCGAAGTCTATCGGCGCGAGTCAGTGGCGCGCACGAGTTCCGTGCGCATCTCACCCGCGAGATCAAGACGCCCCAGGGCGTTCGCCGCAGCCGTCGCCACCGAGGCGCTCTCGTCCCCGAGCGCAGCCCGCAGGGCTTCGATCACGTCGCTGCTGGCCTCGGGGTTGCGTCCGAAGATCCCCGAGAGTGCGTCGGCCGCGGCGACGCGAAGCTCCTCGGCACGGCCGCCGTCCGCGAGGACCGCGGCGATCGCGGCCGTCTCGGCCGCACCGCCGGCGACACCGAGGGCGCCGAGGGCCCCCTGGGTGACCTCGTCCGGGCGACCCTCGAGGGCTCCGGCCAGGGCGCCGGCGGACGACGAAACGTCCGCCCCCAGCATGCCCACATGCCACAGAGCCCGGGCGGAGCGCGCGGCGAGGTCGTTGGCCCGCATGCGGTCGAAGTCCTCGGAAGCGGACACCGCTTCGTCGACGCTGTCCAGGTCGGCCGCGCCGCCGATCGCTCCCGCGACACGGTCCCCGAAGTCGAGGTCGTCCCCGGAAGTGATCACGAAGATCGGGACGTTCTGCGTGCGCGGGTCACGCTTCAGATCCGAAACGACCTGATCCATGGTCATGTCCGGAAGTTGGTCCGCGACGAGCACCACGTCGATCCCGGGGACGCTCCGCAGGGCGCCGAGCGCACGCCCGCCGGTCGGCCAAGCGTTCGCGAAGAACCCCCGTGCGTGGAGAGCGGATGCGAGTGCCTCGCGGCGCGCACTGTCGCCGTCGACCACGGCCGCGATGCGGAGGATGCGGCGGCCGGCTGCCTCGGTCAGCGCGGCGATCGTGGCCCCATCGCAGGAGCCGCCGTCGAGGCGCGCCAGGGCGAGCGCGGCCTCGCCCCGCACCGCGCCGCTCAGCCCCGAGTCCCGCGCGCTGCGCAGGTTGTCGGTGCCGGAGGCGGCGCTCATCCCGAGCGCCCGGGCCAGGCCCGCGGCGGCCAGCTCATCCCCCTCCGCGAGGGACATCCCGAGAGCCAGGTCCTGGGCAGCCGCGCCGGCGAGGGCCACGGCGGCCTGTTCGGAATCGATCCGGTCCGCCCAATCCCCGGCGTCCTGGCCGAGGGCGACCCACTGGTCGAGGCGCCCCTTCTCCGTGACCACGCAACGGCAGATCCCCGCGAGAGCGTGGGCGTTGCCCGGATCGGCATCGAGGGCGGCGCGGTACGCGGCTTGGGCGAGTTCCGGACCGAGCAGGAAGCGCGGCGTCGGGGTCGCCACCAGTTCCGCACCCCTCCAGTCCCATAGGTCGTCGGAGGTCATCCCGGAGCCGAGCACGGAGAGGTCCTCCGCGTAGTACGCGTCCCCGAGCGCGAGGTACTGCCCGACGACGTCGGTGGAGCCTCCGCAACGCTCGAGCGCCTGGGAAGCGGCGGTCCGCACGGGCGGATCCTCATCGCCAAAGGCGTGCATCGCCAACGCGGCGCAGGCCCGCGAGTCCCCGATGTACCCCAGGGTCAGCGCGACGTTGCGACGCAGGAACGCGTCGGGGGACTCGAGGGAGGCGATCAGCGGCGGGACGACGTCAGCCCCCATCCGGGTCAGGGCCTGCATCGTGAGCACGCGCCGGTCCTCGTTCGCCTGATCGCCGAGGGCGTGAACCATGTACGGAACGGCGTAGGCGCCGTGCTGGGCCGCGAGTTCGGCGACCGCCTTCGTCCGCTCGACGACATCGTCGGAGGTGGCGGCGGCAAGCTTGGCCCGGATCGCCTCCTCGTCGCGGCTGCGCTCGGCGCGGCCCGCGGCGGCGAGTTCCATGATGCGGCGGGCGACGAGTTCGGTCTGCCCACCTTCTCCGAGCAGATCCGCCCAGACGTCACGATCGGTCGAATGCCACAGCTCGTAGACATCCTCGCGCGACGGATCGGCGGCGAGGACGGCTTGGAAGGCGCGCAGCGCTTCCTCCTTCTTGCCTTGGGAGAGCAACTCGACCCCCCGTTGGAAATCCGCCTGGACGTCCTGCCCGGAGGCGGGGAGGGCCAGGACGACCGTGAGGGAGAGCAGGGAGAGCAGGGGCCGGCGGTTGAGGATCATGACGATCTCGAGGGGACGACTCTTATCGAAGAAGGGGAGGGAGTTTCGCCGGGCCGAGGCCCTGGGCGACAGACAGGGGGCATTCGCGGGTTCCGCTGGTCGGAAGACTCGCTCCCGCCTTCGGATCGCCCCGGCCCCTCGGCCTCGGAAGGCGCCCGGGATGATACCGAGGGCCGGGGGCCGGTCAAGGACAGGGGACGGACGGGGGGAGGAAGCGGAGCCGCGGACGGTCCACCCCGTACCCGCGGGAGCGGCGCGAGCTACGGAAACTCCGCGGCTCCTCGTCTCAATCCGCCCGGTCCGGTCGGATCGCCCCCCGACCGCCCGCGGGAACCGGCGGCAGATGGATCGCCCCGAGGACTCCCCCGCCCCTGGCACCGGTGGCGGCCGGTGAGGTGCAGGGCCGGGCCAGGACCGCGAGTCGCGCCAGGACCGCGAAGACCAGGGCCTCCCGGGCGTCCGGGTCGACGCCCAGGGCGCCGGTCGATTCGGGAGCGAGTCCGGTCCGTGCCGCGAGGGCCGACCTCAGGGCCCGGTTGTGGATCCCGCCCCCGCAGAGCAGGAGGCGGGCCGGGCGGGGCCGGGCGAAGCGTTCCAACGCATCCGCGACACTCCTGGCCACGAGCTCGACCGCGCTCGCGAGGAGGTCCGCCGGAGCGAGCGCCCCGCCCGCGGCGACCACGCGATCGACGAAGTCCACCCCGAACGTGTCCCGTCCGGTGCTCTTCGGCGGTTCGCGCCGAAAGAACGGGTGGGCGAGGAACTCGGCGACGATCGGCTCGGACGCTCGGCCCCCGCTCGCGATCGCACCGCCCTCGTCCACGTCCCGCTCGAGGAGCCGACGCGCGAGCCCATCCAGGAGCGACCCGGCCGGCCCGGTATCGAACGCGAGCGGCGCGCGGCCCGGAGCGAGCAGGGTCAGGTTCGCCATCCCGCCGAGGTTGAGGAGCGCGACGGGTTCCCCGAGGTTCGGAAACAGGAAAGGGTCCGCGAGGGCCGAGACCGGCGCCCCCTCCCCACCGAGAGCGAGATCCATCGCGCGGAAGTCGTTCACGACGACCGCGCCCGTGCCCACCGCGATGCGCGCTCCGTCGCCGAGTTGCAGGCTCGCCGGGCCGGCTCCGCAGCGCCCGTCGTGGTGCCACAGCGTCTGACCATGGCTTCCGACCAGGTCCGCGGCGACGCCCGCGTCTCCGCACACCTCCCCCACCGCGTGGCCGAACGCTTCGCCGAGGTCGCGGTGCAGGAGAGCGAACGCCTCGAGCGAGACGTCCGGATCGGGTGTGTCGAGCAGGGAACGCAGGCGGCGGCGCAGGGACGGCTCGAACGGAAGCGTTCGGAACGCGAACGGAGCCGGCGCACCGGAGCCGGGATCGAAACGGACCAGGACGACGTCGATCCCGTCCGCCGAGGTGCCGGAGAGGCAGCCGGCGACGACCGCCTCACCGCTCTCGAGGCGAGCGCGGAGCCTGTCCAGCGAGTCGTACATCGTCCGCGCAGCATACGATCGAATCGCCGGGCGCCGGGCTACCATGGCGCCATGAGTTCCACCGCTTCGGATTCCGGCAAGGACATCGTCCTGGTCGTCGACGACGATTCCGACATCTGCGTCGCCCTCGAGATGCTGCTCGAGTACGAGGGGTTCACGGTCTGGACCGCGAAGAACGGCCGCATGGCACTCGCCCGCCTCGAAGCCGAGGCCGAGCGCGGCAAGCGGCCGGTCGCGATCTTCTCGGACGTGAAGATGCCCGGCATGGACGGGATGAACTTCCTCGAGGAGGTGCAGAGCCGCGAGGACCCGCCGCCGGTCCTGATGATCAGCGGGCACGGGGACATCGAGACCGCGGTGGAAGCGGTC
>DRLC01000065.1 GCA_011053145.1 Planctomycetota bacterium
GCGGAATCGAGGATCGCGGCCTCCTCGAAGGCACCCTCGTGATCATCACCTCTGACCACGGCGAGGCCTTCGGGGAACACGAGTTCTGGTCCCACGACTGGGCGCTCTACGAGGAGATGATCCACGTCCCGCTCCTCGTCCAGCTCCCGGGAGGACGCCGCTCCGCGGTCTCCGATGTCCCGCTCGACGGGATCGAGGTGCACGACCTCGTCCTCGAAACCCTCGGGGTCACGAGCGTGGAGGAGGCGAGCGACGGGCCGCGCCGCCCGAACGCGGAATGGTTCCACACGGACGGACTCGGGCGTGAAAAGGGCGTGCCCGGACCGCCGCTCGAGACCCTCGCGCGCGATCTCGCGGTGTGGTTCGAAGGCTCGCGCAAGTGGATCGTCTCCTCGCGCGGCGAGGTGGCGCTGTACGATCTCTCGAGCGATCCGGGCGAGACGACTCCGCTCGAGTTGACCGACGCCGAGCGCACCGCCGCCCTCGAACGCGCGCGCGCCTGGTGGGATGCCCATCCCCCCGCCGCCCGCACCGGCGAGGCCCTCGACGCCCAGACCCTCGACCGCCTGCACGACCTCGGCTACGCGGGGGACGAGGGCGAACAGTGATGAGCCACGAGAACCGACCGATCGACCGAACGCTGCTCAGGGCCGCACTGCTCGGCGCTGCGCCCGTGCTCGGGTGGTTGGCGCACGACGCGGGGATCTTCGTGTCCTACGGGTGGCCGCAGGAGGCGCTCGGGCTCGTGCCGATGTCGCTCGTCGCACTCGCGATCGGAGCCGGGATCGGCGCGGCGGCGCGGGGACGAAGCGGCGTCGGGGCGGGGATCGTTGTCCTCGCGGGGATCTTCTGGGTCGCGGCGCGACAGGGATGGGTCGGGCTCCACGGAGCGCGCGCACACCTGCCGCTCTCGGCGTTCCTCCTGGTGCTCGCGGGGACGGTGGCGGCTCGGGTCCCGCGGCGGCTCGGTCCGGGCCGACTCGCGGTGCTTCTCGGGGCGGGCGCCGGCGCGCTCCTGAACGCGCGCATCCAACGGATCGAGACGATCTCGTGGATCGTGCTCGGCTCCCTTGCGCTCTGGTGGGCGCTCGCGTCCCTCACACCGATTCGAAGGCGGGCGTGGCTCTTCGACATGCTGCTCCTCCTGCCGCTCGCCTGGTTCGGCCGGCGAGCGATCGAGTTTCTCGAGCTCCCCCGCGCGGACCTCGCGGTCTCCGGGCGCGGCACCTCGGACGCCGCTGCGCCCCACCAGAACCTCGTCCTGATCGTGCTCGACACGCTGCGCGCCGACCACCTGGCGACCTACGGATACGGGCGCGACACGATGCCGAAACTGGACGCGTTCGCGCGGGAGAAAGCGGAGCGCTTCAGCAACGCGTACTCGGTGACGAGCTGGACCCTGCCCTCGCACGCGACGCTCTTCACGGGGCGGCTGCCCTCCGAGCACGGCGTAACCCATCCGCGCACGCCCGAGCACGTGAAGTCCCTCCTGGGACGCGGGTTCACGGCCCATCCCCTGCGCTCAAACGTGCGGACGATCGCCGAGGACCTTCGGGATCGGGGCTATCGCACCGGGGCGATCATCTCGAACGCATCGACCCTACGCGTGGAGTACGGGGTCGCGCGCGGGTACGAGCACTACGATGCCCGGCGCGCGAACTTCGTGCGCTCCTCGATCGCGCTCGCCCAGATGCTCGGAGCCCCGATCGCGATCGGGCACCGGCCGTATCGGGACGCGGCGACGATCACGGACCTCGCCCTCGCGTGGCTCGATGACGACGACGGGAGCGCGCCCTTTTTCCTGACGCTGAACTACATGGAGGCACACCTGCCCTACGTGCCTCCGCCGGCGTACCGGGAACTCTTCGAGGACGCCCAGCCGACCGACCCGCTGCACCCGAGGGACGAAATCGTCTCGTTGCTCTACGACCGCGAACTGCGCTACCTCGACGATGAACTCGCGCGCTTCCTCGAGGGTCTCGCGGAGCGCGGTCTCGATCGAGACACCGCGATCGTCATCACGGGCGACCACGGGGAGGGGTTCGGCGAACACGGGCTGTGGAAGCACGACTGGTCGCTCTACGAAGAGGTCGTGCGCGTGCCGCTCTTCGTCGTCGGGCCCGGACACGAACGCGGCTCCGTGAACGGCACGCGCGTGCCGGCGACAGCCGTGAACACGATGATGCGACGACTCGTGGGGCTCGGGATCGAGGAACAGCCCTCGGAGGATTCCGGGATGCGACCGATCGCGGAGTGGTACACGCTGACGACGATTCCGCTGCACGCCGACGAACCCTGGACGAAGGACGAGCTGGACCGCGACCTCCTCTCGTGGTTCGAAGGGGACCGCAAGTGGCTCGTCGGCTCGAAGGGCCGCGTCGAGGCGTATGACCTGGATGTGGACCCGCGGGAAGAGAACCCCGTTCCGCTGACGGACGAGGAGCGCGAGCGCGCGATCGGGCTCGCGCAAGCCTGGTGGGAGGCCCACCCGGCACCCGCGGAAGCGCTCGGGGGTGAGATGCAGGGCGCGGAGACGAACGACGATGTGCTCGATCGACTCCGGGGTCTCGGGTACGTCGGGGACGAGTGATCCACCCAGGGTGGAGTGGGTCACTTGCGGGCGACCGCGATCACATCGTTCGCCCAGCGACC
>DRLC01000066.1 GCA_011053145.1 Planctomycetota bacterium
AGAGCTTGCAGCACCTGGCGCAGGCGGGGAACACGCCCCCGGCCTCCTGGTTCTTGGCCCGGAACTCGCGGGACAGTGTCCCGTTCAAGATCTCCGACAGGGGCGTCTCGCGGATGTTCCCCATGGGCGTCGGCATGACCTGGCAGGCGTTGACGACCCCGTCCGGCTCGATGCGCGTGTCGGTCCAAATGTAGAGGCAGCGTCCCTTGACGTCCATGTCCTCGGCATACCACGACCGCAGCTTCTCTCCCTTGAGGAAGGGCTTGAACAGCACCGGGAAGGGAAGGTCACGGCGATCGAGGGCTTCCACCTCTCGATCGAGCTCATCGAGGTCCCGGCCGCCGTACCCGGAGGACTCGAAGACCATCGGCATATCGCGGCCCGGAAACAGGACGTCCCAGACCGCGCGGTTGCGCGCGACCTCGTTCGCGGTGAGGAAGGTCTCGTGCTGGAACGTGAGGCCGTCGAGGGGAATGTGCGCGAGCACGTCGGGCACGCGATCGAGGGATCCCGCGTTCCCCTTCGCCACGACGCAGTTGGCGAGCACCCGTGTCCTGCCCTTGTTCGCGGCGAAGAGCTCGAGGTTCGAGATCGCACGGTCGAACGCGCCGGTGCGGTTCTCCAGGCAGTCGTGGATCTCCTTCGGCCCGTGGACCGAGAAGATGATGTAGTCGAGCCCCGCTTCCCGCACCGCGGCTCCCAGTTCGGCGTCGACCAGGGTGCCGTTCGTGTTCATGCCCACCTTCAGGCCGCGCGCCTTGATCGCTGCGATCACCTTGGCGATGTCCTTGCGCAGGAACGGTTCGCCCCCGGTGATGAAGAACGACGCGCCGAACGGCTTCGCCTGGTCCGCGAGCGTCTCGATCTCCTCCAGCGTCAGCTCGTCGCGCTTCTCATAGAGAACACTGTCCTTCAGGAAGCAGAACTCGCACTGCACGTTGCAGCGGTAGGTGATGTCGAGCGTGATGTTGACCAGCGCCCGGGAGCGCCCCTCGCCGCCGAGCAGGTCGGGGATCAGGGTCGCCGCCCGCTTCGTCGCCGCCCGGAGGGGCGCGGAGCGGATCGCGTTCAGGTGGCGTGCGAGACGTAGGAGGTTCATAGGGAAGGAAGAGTTCGCGGACCTTCCGCGTACGAGAGAGTGACACGTGGGGGGGGCACGGGCAAGCCCTGGGGGAACGTCCGCGCACTACGGGCAGGAGGGACCCTATGGGACGGGAACGCTCCGGTTCAGGGGGGAATCTGCCAGTGATCGGGCTCCTTCTCCGCTTCCGAACCGCGCGTGAACACGAGGAGCGCGAAGATTCCGATCAGGGCGGCGAGGAGCCCGAGGAGCGGAAGCCAGTAAGGCAGGGGCCCGAAGGTCAGGCGGACGCGCACGTCCTCGACCCCGTCGGTGCCCAGGAACAGGCGGAGGACCCAGGCCGCGAGCAGCACCGAGTAGATCGCCCAATAGTTTCGCAGGAAGCGAGCGCGCAGGGCTTCGAGCCGCGTCACCTTGAACGTCGGGTGGAAGAGATCCTCGGCGACGAAGGTGCCCCAGTGGCGGCGTGGACTGTGGGGGTCGCGCCGCAGGATGGGCCCGTAGAAGTTCTCTTCGATCTTGCGCAATCGCGAATACCAGACGTCGGCGATGCGATACCGCCGGGATTCGAACGCCCAGAAGACGGTGATCAGGCTCATCCCGATCAGGAGCACGACGTGGGAATGGATCTCGTCGGTGCCGAAGGCGACCGAGAGCAGCCCGGCGGTGGTCAAGACGGCCCAGTTCGTGGTCGCATC
This sequence comes from Planctomycetota bacterium, assembly GCA_011053145.1. GTDB lineage: Bacteria > Planctomycetota > UBA1135 > UBA1135 > DRLC01. Next base: position 1,780 of record DRLC01000066.1, read on the forward strand.
GAGGCGGATGCGCCAGGTGGTCGCCCGGTAGAGCTCGCCCCGGTACAGGTGGACCATCGCGGAGATGTACTCGGGCCGCGTGATCGGCGTGCTCTCGTAGTCCGGTTGCTCCACGGGCGGCCGAGCCACCGGCTCCTCCCCCGACCCATCGATGCTCGTTCGCTCGGGGCCCATGCCCCCATGGAAACGATCGGGGGGCCGGCTGTAAAGCGGCGCCTGCGGTGCCGCCGATCCCGCACTCGATCCCCCCCCGCATGCCTGCTAGCCTCGCGGGGCAAGGCCCGTTCCGGGCCCCGCCCCCATGCCTCCTCCCCAAGCGCCCACGCGCCTCGCCACGCCCCAGGACGTCATCGAGCAGGCCCGGCCCCTGTTCGCGGTCCCCGAGTTCTGGATCGAGCACGTGGGAAGCGGGGCCCTCTCCCGCGGGCTGTGGTCCCTCCTCCTGCTCGCAGCGATCGTGCTGTTCACGTTCGCGGTCGGAGGGGTTCTCACGCGCCTTCTCGGCCGGCTTGCGGAGAAGACGCGCTGGCAGGTGGACGACGAACTCGTCCAGGGGCTGCGCGGACCGATCGCGCGGTCGGGCATCCTGCTCGGCGTGATGGCCGCCCTCGAGGCCTTCGAGTTCGACCTCGACTCCGGGATCCCGGCCGGGCGGATCCTGCGCTCCCTCGCGGTGCTCGTCTGGGTCCCCTACGTGTTCCGATCGACGATGCTCGTGCTGCGGGCGGCGAGCGAGGACCCCGACCACTTCCGCACCCTCGAGCCGCGCACCTTCCCGCTGTTCGACAACCTCGCGAAGGTCGCGCTCTTCGTCGCCTTCAGCTACCTCGTGCTGGTCGTGGTCTGGCGCCTCGACCCCTCGGGCTTCCTCGCCTCCGCGGGGATCGCCGGAATCGCGATCGGCTTCGCCGCCCAGGACACCCTCTCGAACCTCTTCGCGGGCGTCTTCATCATCGCGGATGCCCCGTACCGGGTCGGCGATTTCATCACGCTCGACACCGGTGAACGCGGCGAGGTCCTGAACATCGGACTGCGTTCGACCCGCATCCTGACCCGCGACGACATCGAGATCACGATCCCGAACGCGATCATGGGCCGCGCGAAGATCACGAACGAGGCCGGGGGACCCTCCCCCGCGCACCGCATCCGCGTCCGGGTTTCCTGCGCCTATGGGACGGACGTGGCACGCGTCCGCTCCGCGCTGATCGATTGTGCATCGGAAACCGAGCACGTGCTCTCCACCCCCGCTCCACGCGTGCGCTTTCGAAGCTTTGGGGAGAGCGGGCTCGACTTCGAACTGCTCTGCTGGATCCCGATGCCGGTGCTCCGCGGTCAGGTCCTCGACGCTCTGCACACCGCGGTCTACGAGCGTTTCGCGAGCGACGGCATCGAGATCCCCTACCCGAAGCGCGACCTCTACCTGCACCGCGTCGACGCCCCGGAGCCCCCGGGCGACTGATCTCTCCCCCCGAACCGCAGCGACGCACCGGCACGCAGGGCCACCGAAGGCCCTGCGTGCCGGTGCGTCGCTGCGGTTCGGGAGGGAAGCGCGGCCGGCGGGTCAGCCCGCGAAGGGCTCCTCGGAGAGTTCGGCGCGCTTGTCGGCGACGTCCTTCCACTCGTCCGCGTCGTCGAGGGGATCCTTCTTCTCGTCGATCTCGGGCCACTCCTCGGCGAGCCTGGCGTTCAGCTCGAGGTACTCCGACCACTTCTCGGGCAGGTCGTCCTCGCTGAAGATCGCCTCGGTCGGGCACTCCGGGACGCAGGCACCGCAGTCGATGCATTCGTCGGGGTGGATCACGAGGAAGTTGACTCCCTCACGGAAGCAGTCGACGGGGCACACGTCCACGCAGTCCGTGTACTTGCACTTGACGCAGGGTTCGGCGACGACGTAGGTCATGGTTCGAGGTTCCTAGGTCCCTTCGGATTCTTGTTCGGGCGCCGAACCGCTCCGGTCCGGCATGCGGGGCGCATGATGCCCCCGGCGGCGCTCCCCCTCCAACCCCAATTTCGGCGTTTCCGTCCTGGATCCGGAAGGTTCAGTCGAAGAGCGCCCCGAGGACACCCCCCAGCAGATCTCCGATCACTTCGTCGAGGATCAAGGTCTGGAAGAGCCCGTCCGCTCCCATCGTGAACGGAGCCCCCCCGGCGGGAGCGCGCCGTCGGGGTTCGAGGCTCCCGGCGGGGGGACGCGGCAGGTCTTGGTTCGCATGGCTGCGGACGAACGCGAGCACGCGACGCAGCTCCTCGCGGTCGAACCAGACCCCGTGTTCGCGGCACAGGTCGAGGACGACGCGGCTCGGGAGCTCGCGGTAGCGGAACATGCGCCGGTTCATGCGCTGGCCGCAGGTCGGACACGGGATGTAAACGACCTTGCGCTCCGGCTCGGCGGCACGGATCGGCTCCTCGGCCGCGCGCGGATCCGGCAGGGCCTCCGCCTCCGCGCGCGCGCGGCGGCAGAGCACTTCGAAGTCCCCGCGCGAGACCCACAGCCCCTGGCAAGCGGTGCACTCGACGACACTCGTCTCCCCGAGTGAACGCACCGAGAGCGGCTGCTCGCAGCGCGGACACGCCGTGCGCTCGGGAAGTGCGGTCAGCGCCTGGGGATGGATCCCGACCCCGCAGGCGGGGCAGTGCTTGGCCGCGGGATCCATGCGCTCGAAGCACTTCGGACACAGGAGCGAACTGCGCTCCGCCTTCGCGATCCCCGCTCCACAGTACGGACAGTCCTCGTCCGCGGACCCCACCGGCCCGCCGCAGTTGTGGCAGATCAACGCCCGTGCCCGAAGTGCGCGAGCCTGTTCGACACGAAAGAGCTCCCCACAGGGGCAGCGCACTCGATCTCCGGGCTGGAGGTGAGCGACGTCGAATTGCCGATCGCAGGCCGGGCAGGATTGGAGGATCACGTGACGGGCGACGTATGCTGCCAGAGGTGGGACGCTTCCGGGGCATCTCCCAGCCCCCGATCTTACGCCCACCAGCACCATCGGCACCGGTCGTGACCAGGTCCAAGCCCAGCTCGAAGAAACCTCACGGGGAGCGCGACGAGAGGCGACAGCGCATCCTCGCGTGCGTGGACACCATCCCCGCCGGCCGGATCGCGACCTACGGAGCCGTCGCGCGCTGGGCCGGACTTCCGCGACACGCGCGCCTCGTGGGACGGATCCTCGGGAGCCTCCCTCCGGGGACCGCGGTCCCCTGGCACCGGGTCGTCAACGCTTCCGGAGCGATTTCCGCCCGCCCCGGTCCCTCTCCCGCTCGGCAGCGCCGGAGGCTCCTGGCCGAGGGCGTGCCGGTCTCTCCGCGGGGACGGGTGGACCTCGAGAGGTTCGGGCTCGACGATCCCGACCGGCCTCCAGAGCTCCCTCGAACCCGCATCCGTTTTCCCCTGGCCCCTCTCCCCCTCCTTCCACAGACTGCCGGAACGTGACGCAGCACCCCCTCGCTCCGATGCTCTTCCTCGTCGCATCCCTCCTGGGGTCATGCGCCACCGCGGTGCGTTCCGTCGAACTCCCGCTCCCCGACCCGGCCGCCCTCCCTGCGAGCGATCCCGAAGCGAGGGGTCCCGAGATCCGGCTCCTGGTCGGCAAGGTGGAGGACGTGCGACGCTTTCCGCGTCTGATCGAACACCGCGACAAGCAGGGCAAGGTGCGCTGGCGAGCCGTGAGCGCGGCCCCCGTCGAGGACTGGCTCGCGGACTCCGCCGCGGTTCTGCTCGGCGCTGGTGGATTCCGGATCGCCGAGGACCGCTCCGACGCCGACCTGGTCCTCGACCTGCGCCTGCGCGAGGCCCTCGTGACCACGCGCGGCGACAAGCGCAAGGCGAAGGTGCTGCTGAACGCCTGGGTGCGCTGCGCCCACGACCGGCGCGTGCTCGGTCTTTGCGTCCTCAAGGGCCAGGCGAAGGAGCCGCGCGATGGAACGAGCGACGGGGGCGTTCTCGCCGACGCCCTCGCGCACGCCTTCGGCCGACTCCTCGATCGGATCGAAACCTGTCCGCGCTGCGCCGACGCAGCCGGAGGCCACCGCGCCGACACGTCCCGCGATGCCGGCCCCTGACACGACCCCCACCGTCGCGGTGGTCTTCCTGTTGCCCGCCTGCAACATGGACTGTTCGTTCTGCGTCACGGAGGACGACTTCGAATCGATCGACCCCTCGCGCCTCGACGCCCTGCTCGCTGCGCTCGCGATCGGCGGAACGCGCACCGTGATCTTCGGAGGCGGCGAGCCCTTCCTCTGGAAGGGCGATCTCCTCGCGGCCGCCGACCGCGCGCACGAGCTCGGGCTCCTCGTCCAGGTCGGAACGAACGGAACGCGGCTCCCCGATGGATTCGAGACCCTGGGCCAGATCGACCGTTGGGTACTCCCGATCGAATCGACCGACCCGACGATACACGATTCCATGCGCGTCCACCGCTCGAGCCATCACGCACGGATCCTCGATCGTCTCGAGCGCCTGGGACGGGCCCGACGCGAAGTCACGCTCTCCACGGTCCTCGCGCAACCGAACACGCCGGGGCTCGTGGAACTGGGTCGCTGGATCCGCGCGTACCACGGACGCCACCGGAACGTGCACGCGTGGCACCTGTATCGCTTCCTTCCCCTCGGCCGGGGCGGAACTCGACACCGCGAAGAGCTCGAAATCCCCCCCGCGGACTACGACCGCGCCGCCCAGGCCGTACTCGAGATGGATCTTCCGTTCCGGGTCTTCCGGCGCAGCGACATGTACCACTCCGCCACGGTGGACTTCTTCTGGCAAGAGAACGGACGCATCCTCCGGGGCGGAGATACGCTGGCCCAGCGAGCCGACACGTCCCCGATCTAGGAGCCCATGGGAAGAAAGAAGCGCAAGGAGTATTCGAGTTTCGCGGGCCTCGTCCGCAAGGACACCGGGGGATCCGAGCCCGGAGAGTCGAAGGACGAAAAGGCAGGGGCGGACCGCGGCTGGACCCTCGAAACGGCCGACGGCACTTCGTCCGGCGAAGCGCTCCCCGCTTCCAGGGACCGCGTCCGCATGCGCATCGACGCGCGCCCGGACGCCTTCGGGCCGATGGAGAGCGGGCCGCCCGCGTACCGCGACCTCGATTCGGACGAGATGGGGCTGCTGGCCTCCTTCGGGATCCGCACGGTCTTCCCGGAGGACGTGTTGGCCGAGGTCCGCAACCTGCCCGAGGATCCCCGTCCGAGGGACCTCGAGGGACGCGAGGACCTGCGCGACCGCCGCATCTTCACGATCGACGGCGAGGACGCGAAGGACTTCGACGACGCGATCTCGATCGAGCAAAGGGACGACGGGACCGTCGAGGTGGGCGTGCACATCGCGGACGTCGGACACTACGTCCGCCCGGGAACGGCGGTGGACGCGGAGGCGCTCGCCCGAGGGACCAGCGTCTACCTCCCCGACCAGGTCGTTCCGATGCTGCCCGAGATGCTCTCGAACGGGCTCTGCTCGCTCGTCGAAGGGCGTGATCGTCTCGCCTATTCGGTCTTCATGCTCTTCGACGCCGCCGGCAAGCGGCTCGAAGCGCGGGTCACGAAGAGCGTGATCCGGAGCGTGCGACGCAACACGTACGCCGAGGTGCAGGCCCTCCTCGACGGCGAGTCCGGCCTTCCCAAGTCGCTCAGGCGCCTCGACCGCGACCTGCGCGCCTTCCAGCGCTGGACGAAGACCCAGCAGAAGCTCCGCGACCAGCGCGGTTCGCTTCGCATCCAATCGAGCGCCCGCAAGTTCGTGTTCGATGAGCGCGGGGAGGTCAGCGCGGTCATCGACGCACCGCGCTACTTCTCGAATACGCTCATCGAAGAGACCGCCCTCGCCGCGAACCAGGCGGTGGGCGACCTGTTCCGCGCCAAGGGACTCCCGACGATCTACCGCGTGCACCCCGAGAAGGATCCCGAGGAGATCGAAGCCGTGGCCAAGATGCTCGCCGAACACGGCATCCGCGTTCCGAAGAAGGAGCGTCTGACGGGCCGGGACATCGGCCGCATGATCCGCCAGGCGCGGACGCGACCGAACGCAGAAGCGATGGTCCAGCGCATCATGGGACTCGTGGAACGCGCGGTGTACGAGGTGCGCGGCAGCGACGACGTGGCCGAGCACTTCGGCCTCGCGCGCGAAGCCTACCTGCACTTCACCTCCCCGATCCGCCGCTACCCCGACCTGATCGTGCACCGCTGGCTCTTCGCGGTGGAGTCCCGCGGGGAGAAGGCCGAGGTGGAACTCGCCGCGGAGGAACTGCTCGAAGACCTGAACCAGACCGCCGCCCACGCCTCGCGCCAGGCGGAGATCGCGGAGATGGCCGAGTATGCGATCGGTGACCTCAAGGTCTGCCAGTACCTCGAACCCCACACGGGCAAGCGCTTCGAAGCGACGATCCGTCGGATCTCCCCCGCCGGGATCGAGGTTCTGCTGACCGACTTCAACGTCACGGGATTCCTTCCGATGCGCGCGATCGGGGAACGGGCGAAGGTCCAGGGCCCCACCGTCACGGTCCGGCGCGGCCGCCGAAACTTCTCGTTCTCGGAAGGAAGACCCGTGCGCGTGAAGATCCGCGACGTGGACTTCCAGCGGCTCGAGGTTCGGCTGGAGCTCGAAACCTGACTGCTGCGAAGGTGGCGGTTGGACTGGGCAGTGCCATTCGCTAGCTTCCTTTCCGAGAAGCGAGAACGACTTCGTCCGGCCCACCGACCACCGAGCCATGGCACGATCCGAATCGAGACGCAGCCTCCTGCGAGGGGCATTCCTCGTCCCTTCCGCGCTACTGAAGCGCACGTCCCCTCCCGCCTCCCCCGAGGTGCAGGAGGAATTCCCGGTCGGAATCGGGCAACCGCAGCCCGACGTTCCGGCGCGAACCTTGTTCCTGCCGGACGGGATTCCGATGGATCTCGAGATCCAGCCGAGCCCGAGTGTGACGCCGTTCGTGATGGACCTCCCGATCCCGCCGATCGCGATCCCGGTGCGCGGCACGAACGGCTCGCTCGAAACGGGTCACGAGAGCCTGACCGACCCCTACGGAAACCCCGCGCCGAAGGACATCGTCAACCCGACCCCCGTCTATGCCGAGGGCAAACCCGACCCACGCACGCACCAGCAGTGGGCGAGTTACGTCCCGAAGAAGTACTACCAGGTCAACATCAGCCAGTTCTTCCACAACTACCACGACGAGCTGACGGCGCTTTCGCCCGGAGGGCTCGGGACGGCGACCTGGGGGTACGGGGGCAGCGCGCCGGGACCGACGTTCATCGTCTTCTATGGGGAACCGATCCTCGTGCGCATGGCCAACGCCCTCCCCGACTGCTCGGATCCGGTTCAGGCCGCGACCCTACCCCCCTTCGGCGTGCCCTCGACCTCGACACACCTGCACAACGCCCACACACCCTCGGAGTCCGACGGCTTCCCGATGGACTTCATCGACCCCGGGCAGTGGCACGATCACCACTATGTGAACATCCCCGCGGGATCGGACTGGCGCGAGCGCATGACGAGCCTGTGGTACCACGACCACCGGATGGACTTCACCGCCCCGAACGTCTACGCGGGGCTCACGGGCTTCTACTTCTACTTCGACGACCCCGCCGACGCATCGATTCCCGACAACTACAAGGACACCGGGGACGAGGAGGACGCCGGCACGCTGCGGTTGCCCGGCAAGTTCGTCCGCGACGCGATGGGCAATGTCACCGGGCGCCTGTGGGACATCCCGCTGATGCTCCACGACGTGCTCTTCGATCAGGAGGGCCAGGCGGTGTTCGACGTTTTCAATACCGACGGCATCCTCGGCGATCGGTTCACGGTGAACAGGACCGTCCAGCCGAAGCTCACGGTCGAGCGGCGACGCTACCGGCTGCGCATCCAGAACGGCGGGCCGTCCCGTTTCTACGACCTCCACCTCACCGACCAGAACGGGGTTCCGATTCCGGGCCTCCAGTTCTGGGTGCTCTCGAGCGACGGGAACCTGCTCCCCAAACCCCTCCCCAAGGACTCGATCCAGCTCTCGGTGGCCCAACGCCACGACGTGATCGTGGACTTCAGCCTGGTGCCCGCGGGCACGACGGAGGTCTACCTCTACAACGCCCTCGAGCAGATCCACGGGCGCGGCCCCACCGGGCGCAACCTGCTCGAGATCGACCCGAACGTGAACCGCGACGCGCTGATGCGCTTCGACCTCGTCGCCGCATCCGCCGCGGATCCGAGCGCGGACCCGGCGACGATCACCGCGCTGCGCGAGATGCCCGACGATCGAGACGACCTCGAGCGACTGCGCTTCCAGGTCACGACCGCGACGCCCTCGGACTACACGACCGATTCCGTCCAGGTTCCGACCGTCGGCGGCGGTATGAAGACCCTGACGCGCAAGTACCTGCAATGGGTCGACGGGAACGGCATGACCCAGAACGTCTACGTGCGCGAGTTCGTCTTCGACTACGACGGCGGCCTCTGGACGATCAACGGGATGGCGGCCGACATGACCGAGATCCCCATCGTCGTCGATCCTGGCGCCCATGAGGTCTGGCACATCAAGAACAGCGGCGGCGACTGGTCCCACCCGGTCCACATCCACTTCGAGGAGTTCCGGCTGATCGAATTCAACGGTCTCCCGATCAGCGACGACGATCCGCGCGACGGTCGCAAGGACGTCCTCACGATCGGGCCGGGAGAGGACGGCATCGCTTTCTTCCGCTTCCGTGATTTCGAAGGCCACTACATCATCCACTGCCACAACGTGATCCACGAGGACCACGCGATGATGCTGCGGTGGAACATCGGCCTGAACCGCGACGTGGGCCACCACTCCGATCCGGACGCCGCGCGTTGGTGCAACGGCGTCTACATCCCGCAACCCGTGCCGACCCCGAGGGAGGACTGATCCGATGCAAGAACGTGCTCCCCAACCGATGCAACGTACGCGCCGAGGCCCCACGCGCCGTACCGCCCTCGCGGTCGGCGCCGCGGGCGCGGCGAGCCTGCCGCTCGTCGCCCTCTGGCGTCGCGGGCTGCGTTCCCGCGCGGTCCACGGCGAGGAACTCCCCGAGCTCGTCGAACCCGCCCGCGCGGGTCGCTCCGCGCACCTGATCCCGAACGTCCCGGTGATCGATCACCGCGGCCGCGAACGTCTCTTCTACGACGACCTCGTCCGGGATCGCATCGTCGCGATTCATTTCTTCACCTCGCGCGGCGAGACCCTCTACCCGATCCTCGACAACCTGGTTCGCGTCCAGCGCCTCCTCGCACACCGATTCGGCAAGAGCCTGTTCTTCCGGTCGGTGACGCTCGACCCCGAGCACGACACACCGGAGCGCCTCGCCGAGCTCGCCCGGGACAAGGGAGTCGGCCCGGGCTGGGACTTCCTGACCGGGAAGCGCGAGAACCTCGCGTTCTTGAAGGGCTACCTCTTCCTGCAGCGTCCGACGCTCACTTCGCGGCCGAGCGCGACGCCCGAGGTCTCCTGCTGCTCGGGTGGACTGGTGCGCTACGGCAATGAATCCCTCTCCCGCTGGGGTTCCTTCCCCGCGAAGGTCACCCCCGAGTTCATCGCGACGCGTTTCCAATGGATCGGATTCCGAGAGGAGGACTGCCCCCGCGTGGGTTGAGACCTATGGACCAGCACATCCTTCGATCCCTGTTCCTCTCGACCGGACTCGTCCTCTCGGGACTCCTCCTGGGCGCGTGCTCGGATACCTCCGCCGGGCCGAAGGCCTACGGGTGGGCGGGCCCCCCGGGTGGCGCCGCACCGCTGCTCGGGTTCCAGCTCACGACCGAGCGCCCCGACACCCTCACCCCCGACCGCACGGAGGTCTGGACCCACGGGACCTCTTTTTCCGCCGGAGCGCCCTACATCGACCCCGCGGGGATCAGCCCGCGTTCGGGCGCGGGGGCGTCGAACCTCCTGCCCACCGTGGAGCGCAACATGCGCGATGTGTTCGGCCGCATCATGCCGAACACACTGCCCTCGACCGCGAAGGATCCCTATGCGCTGCACGAGCACAGCAGTGATCCCGGAGAGGACGAGTTCGGAGTCCTCGCGACGCCGGTCGACCCGACATCACCCACCCGCGACCTCGAACGCATCTTCCGGATCGCGCGCGATCGCGCTCTGAACGAGGGGGTCATCGACCAGGGCCTGATCCAGGTGGGGCTCAACATCCTCGAGGGGATCGACCTCTTGGACGGCCTGTCGCCGACCCAGATCACCGAAGTGGACAGCCGCCTCGAACTCCTCGACGGGACCGGGGCGGTCAGCCGCGCCTATGAGGGTTTTCCGCTGCTGCACTACCGCAACGGCGCCGCTTCGAAGACCCGTTCGCTGGTGCGAAACTCCGAGGGTGTCTGGCAAGCCACGATCGAACAGGTCTGGTACGACAATCACATCGAGTCCGATGCGGCCTTCCTCGACGTCGCGAACGCCCTCAACGAGCCTTGGATCGTGGAGTACCAGGTCCACGTCCTCGACGGCGGCCACGACGACTTCTCGCCCTTCGTGATGTACCTGAACCGCGGGGTCGACTCGGTCGAACTCGCCGCCCCGAACAACCTCTTGCCCTCCGACCTCGCCGCACACCCGCGTGCGCCGCACGTCGCGATGGACACGACGTTCTATCCGATGGAGGAGGGCAACACCTATCGGATCCGGCTGCGCTTCGCCCCCTCGAAGTACTTCAACCTGATCTACACCTGGGGCTGGCGTTGGCACCCGCCGCGCGTGCAGGCGACCGAGAACGCCGCCAAGAGCCTGCCGGGACCGACGATCGACGATCCCGCGACCGCGAGCTTCGTCCGCAACGCGGATGGCTCACTCGCCCTCACGACGCGCACCCTCCCGGACTGGGAACGCTTCGTCTTCGGTGACCCCGACGCGGCCGGGTACGACCGTCGAGCGGCGATCGATGCGGCGATCGGCGATCTCGCGCCGGCGAAACGGATGTGGCGGGCTCTCCTCGATGCCCAAACCGAGGTCGACCCCGGAGAGGTCGTGCAGCGCATGGAGGAGGCCGAGGCCGCACGTCTCGACTGGGCGGACCGCACGCGCCTTCCCGCCGGCGTGTCGGTCGACCCCGACAGTGACCTGACCCTGATCTACCTGAACAACACGCTCTACGGGGAGTGGGCCGACGGACGGACGGTGCAACGGTGGTTCGAGTACCAGACCCGTTCGGGCAACGAAGACTCGGCCGACCCCGACAGCTTCCAGATCCGCCAGGACAGCACGATCCACATCACGCTCCTCAACGGTGACCGATACGTCCACGGGTACCTGAACGTCGACTTCGGTGGAGCACGGGGCTGGGAGAACACCTTCGGCTCCACGATCGGGAGTGGAGGCTCCGGAGCGTGGTTCAGCTTCGGACGCGTGAACTGGTGGATCAACGCCGGCGGCGGCCCGCAGATCGAACCGGGCACCGGCGTGCAGACCGCGAAGGCCCCGATCTTCGTACGGCCGGTCGAAGTGGATGCGATGGGCAACGAGGGAGCGCTCGGCGCGCACGAGTTGACCCTGCACTTCAACTACGATCCCTCGCGCCGCCTGCGCATGTACCAGTTCGACCCCTTGCACCACGACGTGGCGGTGTTCTCGCTGCACTGACCCGGATTCCCCCTGGGGGATGCCTCGAAACCGGGCATCCCCCAGGGGAAACCTGCGCGCACGCCTTCCATTGCGCTAGATTCTGCGCCATGCCCTGCCCTGGCCTCGTTCCGCGCGCCGTTCTCGCTGCGGCCCTCTCCTGCGTGTCCCTGCCCCTCGCCGGCTGCACCAGCGTCGATTCCGGGGCTCCCGGGAAGAGCGCTCCCGCGATCCACACGCATCTTGCGGGCGAGGCGGCCCCACTCCCGACCACGCCTCCGCTCGTCGTACCGGCGGCGCGCTGGCTCGACCGCGATCTCACACCGCTCGAAGCGGGACGGACCGTGCTCTACTACGACCTCGCCGGCCGCGGGCGGTCGGCGCCGCTCCCCGAGAACGCCCCGGTGAACCTCGAGCGGGAGGTCGCCGACCTCGAATCGGTGCGTGCCGCGAACGGATTCGAGCGCATCGCGATCCTCGGTTGGGGCTACCAAGGAGCGATCGCCCTGCGCTACGCCCTCGCGCACCCCGACCGCACAGCGGCCCTCGTCCTCATCGCTCCCCTGCCCGCGCGACGGGACCTCTGGGAGCGGACCCGCAGCGCATTCGAAGCGCGCATCGATCCGCGCGCGGTCGCGCGCCTCGAGAAGATGCGCGCCGGTCCGGGCAAGCGTCGCGACCCGCTCGCGTATGCCCGCGGTGTGCTGGATGCGTCCCTCGCGGTCTTCGTGCCCGACCCGCAGGCCCGGGCGCGGATGAAGAGCGATCCGGTCGTGCTCCCGAACCTCGACCCCGACCTCGCCGCACGGCGCAAGCGGCGCGCCCTGCACGAACTCGGTGACTGGGACTGGACCGAGGACCTCTCGCGCCTCGAGGTTCCGACCCTCGTCCTGCACGGCGACCGAGGGCTCGTCCCGATCGAGAGCGACACCCTGTACGCGGACACGATCCGCGGAGCCCGCCTGGTGCGACTCCCCGACGCCGGGGACATGCCCTGGCTAGACGCCCCGGACGAGTTCTTCCCGACGGTCGAGGCCTTCCTTTCCGCGCTCCGATGAAGCCGTTCCTCGCCGGGACCGTCGGGATCCTCGCCCTCGCAGCGGGCTGCGCCTCCCCCCTCGGAGGCCGAGACCTCGAACTCGGCGCGGGGCTCTCCGCGATCCCGGGAGCGGGGGCATCCGTCTCCTTCTCCCAGCGCATGCACAGCGGTCCCTCCGGACGCATCGACGCGATCGTGGACCTCACCCACCAGCGGGTCGACCGCGCGGTCGGCGCCCACGGCCGCGTCGGGAACGGATTCGACCAGGTGCGCGCGGGGCTGCGCTGGCGCAGCACCCCCGACGAGCCCGAGACCTGGGCCCTGCGGGGAGGCATCGCCTGGCTGCGCGCCGAGGGAGATCCGCTCTTGCTCTCCGAGCCCGGGGATTATGGGGGCGGTTTCCTCGGGATCGGGTACGAATGGTCCCTCTCCCCCCACCTCGTCTGCGGACCTGAACTCACGCTCCAATACTTCATCTCCGAGGGCAACGGGGACGCCGGACTCGTGCCCGAACTCGCCTGGCACGTCCTCTGGAAGCTCTGAGCGGGGCAATTCGCGCTCCACGTTCCGTGCTCCGCACCGTAGAACGGGGCTCCCCACCTCGGCCATGGACCTCTCCCCCACCCCCCCTTCCGGACGAAACGCGCTCCGCGCCGGGCTTTGCGTTTCGCTCCTCGCCCTCCTCGCCGCCTGCTCCGAAGGATCGGGAGGCCCGAGCGAGGCCGCGATCGACCTTCTCGCGCGCCAGCCGGACTCGCGCCACGAGCAGCCCGGCCTGCTCACCCCGGTCCCGGGCAGCGACTGGGGCCATGCCGGCCGCGGCGGCTGGGCGCGGCTCGAAGCCTCACTCGGCTGGACGCTCGAGGACGGCTCGCCCTACATCGAAGCGAACCAGCCCACCTGTGCCCTCGCCCTGCTCGCCACCGACCCGCGCCCGCGCGTCCTCGAAATGGTGCTCTGGCGCGCGCGTGCGGCCGAGGGCTCGACGGGAGAACTGCGGCTCGCGCTGAACGGCATCGAACTTCCCACGCCACTGCACCCCGGAGCCTCACCGGCCACGCACCGCGTCGAAGTCCCGGCCGAACTGTGGCGCGCGGGCGAGAACCGGCTCGAGTTCCGCGTCGACCCCGTCGAGGGCACCGACGAGCGCGGCCGCCACTGGGACACGCTCGCCGTCGCGAGCGTTCGATACGACGGCGAGCGCCTCGTCGATTACGACGCGACATCCGGCCGATGCACCCTGCCGTCCACCGGTGGGGTTCGCTGGTGCATCGAAGCTCCCGGCGGCGGCGTCCTCGAACTCGCCGGACGCGCCGCGGGGCCGGGCCGACTCTCCGTCCGCTTCGGAACCACGCGTGCGGACAGCGGCCGGAGCCGGCCGGCGGACGATCTCACGATCGAGGTCGTCGACGGGTTCGAGCGCACGCTGGCGCTCCCGGTTCCGTCCGCCGAGGAGTTCCTCTACGCCGAGCTCGAATGGCACTGCGATTCCGGAGCCACGCTCGACATCGAGCACGCACGCGTCGGCGAGGCGAAACCCCACCGGCGTCCGAATGTCGTCTTGATCAGCATCGACACCTACTCCGCCCGCCACCTCTCGGTCTACGGCTACGACCGGCGGACGACGCCGCGCCTCGAGGAGTTCGCCGAGGACGCGGTCCTGTTCGAGCACTGCGTCGCGAACGCCCCCTGGACCCTGCCGAGCTATCTCTCCGCGCTGACCGGGCTCTACCCCGGGGCGCACCTCGCCACGAGCCTCGTCGGCGACCGCTCCCTGGACAACTTCGACTACTGGCAAGTGGCGGAGAACCGCTGGACCCTCGCCGAGGCGCTGCGAGCCCGCGGCTACCAGACGGCCGCCGCGCTCGACACCGCCTGGCTCTCCCCGCGCTTTCGGATCGACCAGGGATTCGACCTCTACGACCTCGAGGCGTCGCTCTATCCGTTCAACGAACCGGAATACGGGATCCGATACATCAGTTGGCGCTTCCAGCAGTACCTCGACTCGATCCGCCGGAAGGACACGCCGTTCTTCGCGTTCATGCACGCCCTGGACGCCCACGGCCCGTACTGGCCGGAAGAGGGATTCCTGGAGCGCTATCGAGAGACCCTGCCCGACGACCTGCGTCCCACGCCGGCCGGCTCCGCGCCCCAAACCTTCGGCGCGATGCCCACCTGGATGGCCCAGACGCTGTGTCCGCCGGAGCTGCGAGCCGATGTCTCACGCTGGCCGATCCCGGACCGGCTCCCCCTCGAGAAGGTCATCGAGCGCTACGACGAGGCGATCCTGAAGACCGACCACTACATCGGCGAGATCCTCGACTCGCTGCGCGAACGCGGGCTCTACGACGACGCACTCATCGTCGTCACCGCCGACCACGGAGAATCCTTCGCGCACGGCGTCTACAGCCACGGCGTGCTCTGGGAGGACGTGATCGAGATTCCCCTGCTCATCAAGTTCCCGGGCGGCGAGCACGGCGGCAGGCGAGTTCCCGAGACGGTGCAGCTCGTGGACCTGTATCCGACGCTGCTCGAAGAGGTCGGAGCCGGTGGACCGCGAGCGTATCTGCACGGCACGTCCCTGCGCTCCCACCTCGCCGAGGGCGGTGCCCCCGAGGTCGCGTTCTGCGAGGGCGGAATCATCGACCAGCGTTCGATCGAGGCGGGCGGGTTCAAGCTGATCGAGTCGCGTCCGGGCTTTCGCGCCTCGGTGGCGTCCCTGCTTTCCCACCCGCGCGTCGAGCGCGCGTGGCTCGAGGAACACGTGCCCGAACTCGCTCGCACCGGCATCCTGACGGACGCGCTGCGCGTCCGACTCGAGAACGACCCCGAGTTCCACCCCGCGTTCGTCGAGCTGAGCCGCGCCCTCGAGGGGCCGTTCTACGCGCTCTTCGACCTCACCAGTGACCCCGACGAACTCCACGACCTCGCCGAGGAGCAGCCCGAGAAGGTGCGCGAACTCCTCGCGATCCTACGCCGGGAAAAGGCGCGCGCGGAAGAAGCACGGGAGCTGGCGACCCCGACCGCTCCCCCGCTCGAGCTTTCACGAGAGGCCCTCGAGCAGCTCCAAAGACTCGGTTACACCGGCGAAGAAGGCGGCGGCTGAGGGCTCGCTCAGCGTCCGACCGCGGTCCCGTACTTTTGGCGGTGCAACTTGCGCGCCGTGGTGACCCAGCGATTGCGGCGGATCAGGGAAGCGGAGATCCCGATCTTCTCGGCGAGCGCATCCACGCCGTCCCGGTCGAGCGTCGCAATGGCCTCGAAGGTGCGGACACCGGCCCGCGAGAGCTTCTTGGCCAGCGCGGGCCCAACGCCGGCGAGCTCCTCCAGGTCGTCGCGGCGAGCGGTCGCCTTCGATTTCCTCTGCACCGGCTTCTTCGCGAGCGAGGCCTTCGCGGCGGCATCGCGCTTGGCCTGGGCTTCGCTCTCCTTCGCGGCGGCGACGCGTTCGCGCTCCTTCGCGAGCGCGCGCTCGAGTTCCTGCACGCGCTTCGCCTGGCGGTCCGCCTGGAGCTGGATGGCCTTGTGGCTCGAGGAGAGCTTCGCGAGGCGTTCCTTCGCCTCGGCGAGGGCGCGTCGGTGCTCGGAATCCGCGCTCTTCGCGGCCTCGAGCTTCGCCTGGGCCGCCTCCAGGGCCTTCTCGCTCCGCGCTAGGCGTCCGCCCAGGTCCTTCTCCCCGCGCGTGAGCTCCACGACCCGGGCCTTCAGCTCCTTGCGCTCGCCGCGCAACGGTTCGAGGGCGTCCCGCTCCGCGCGAGCCCGTTCGAGGTGACCCGCGAGTTCCTCGCGCGCGGCGACCTCCTCGGCGAGTCGCGCCTCGAGTTCGGCGACCCGCTGCGCGATCTCGCCGGCCTCCGCGCCGACGCGCACGACCTCTCCCTCGGCGATCTCCGCGCGACGCACGGCCTCGACGAGCTGCGCGGTCGCCGCTTCCGCGCGGGCTTCGGCCTCGGCGCGCAGCGCATCCTCACGCTCCCGCGCGGCGCGCCTGGTCTCCTCGAGGCGCCGTTCCCAGTCCTGCTCGCGCGCGGCGAGTTGCTCCTTCACCTCGCCGAGCCGGCCCTCGACCGGTGACAGGGTCTCGACGCGCGAACGCGCCTCGGCGAGTTCCTCCTCGAGCCGCGTCAACCGCAGCGTGAGCTCTTCCTCCCGTTCCCGGGCGGATCGCTCGAGCTCTCCTCGGCTGCGCGCCATCTCCTGGACACGCCCCTCGAGGGGCTCGAGTTCCGCGAGCCGCGCGCTGACGCGTTCGAGTTCGGCCGCGAGCCCTTCGCTGCGAGCCGCGCTCGCGGCCGCGAGGCTGCGGGCCTCGTCGAGCTCGTGCCGCGCACGCTCGAGCTCTTGGTTCAGGTCGGCGCGTTCCGCGTCGGTCGCTTCGATTCGTGCCTCCAAGCGCGTTCTCTCCTCGTCGGCGGCGCGAATCGTTTGGCGCGCGGCCTCGAGTTCGGCCCGCAGCGGCGTGAGCTCCTCGACCCGTGCGCGCTGCGCCGCGAGTTCGGCCTCGAGGCGTTCGATCTCGCGGCCACGCTCCTCGAGCTCTCCGATGCGCACCGCACGCTCTCCTTCCAGCGGGGCCAGCTCGGCCAAGCGCCCCCGCAGCGAGCGCAGCTCCTCTTCGCGATCGGCGAGATCGGCGCGGCGCGCTTCGAGTTCCTTATCGAGGTCGGCGAAGGCCTCGAGCTTCGACTCGAGGGCCTCGGCCCGTGCTTCGGCTCGAGCCAGCGCGGCCACCTGGGCCGCGAGGTCCGAACGCACCTGGGCGAGGGTCTCCTCCACCTCCGCCTGGCGGGTCGCGCGCGGCGTCAGCTCGCGCAGCCTCTCCTCCGCGGACGCCAGCGCCTTGGTCTTGGCCGCCAGGGACGTCTCCAGCTCGGCCGTCTCCCGCTGACTGGCCTCGAGCGCCGCCTCGAGCTCGCGGACGCGGCTGTCCAAGCCCTCGAACGTCCCCTCGACCTTGCGGACCTTCAGCTCGTTCTCGTTGAGCGCCCGAATCGCACGCTCCTGATCGCGTTCGGCGAGCCGCGCGCGCCGTTCGAAGTGCTCCACGACCCGCATGCGTTCGGGCAGGTCGCGGCGGGAGCGCCACACCCAGGCGGCGACCCCCCCGATCAGGAAGGAGCCGGCGGCGATCAGGGTCTGCGTGGTGTCCATGGGTTCTCCTGACGGTCCCTCCCGCGGGGTCGGGGCGGGGGACGGCTTCGACGATGACCCTCGTATTAAAGGACCCCCTCTCCCCGGTGCCAGCGCGAACTCCTGCGCGCGAACGATTCCCC
The DNA here is from genome assembly GCA_011053145.1 of Planctomycetota bacterium. Lineage (GTDB taxonomy): Bacteria > Planctomycetota > UBA1135 > UBA1135 > DRLC01. The sequence goes on from DRLC01000066.1 coordinate 19,653, forward strand.
GCCCGACCCCCTTCGCGGGGCCTGGAACGCCCTCCTCCACCGCGCTTCGACCGAGAAAACGAAAAGAGCAACGGGAAGTCGAGCCCGGCTCAAGACCGTCCGAAGCCTCTGCCGAGGAGGGGGGCCGAGGGAGTCACCTGCGCCGGGCCGGATCCGGGGTGCGCCCCGTCACCGCGCGCCTCAACCCCGCGTGACTTGCCCGAACTCGCACCAGATCGCCGACCCAACCGGATGTCCCAGGAAGCCGCCGTCGAAACGCCGAAGAAGGCGCGCCTCACCACCCCCCAGACGCTGCACCTGATGCGGCTCGAGGTGGAGAACGCGGTCAAGCACGGCTATCCGATCTCCTGCATGATGTTCGGCCTGGACGGGTTCGTGACATCGGACACGATGCTGGCGCGCAAGGAGCTGATGCCGCTGCTGTTCCACGAGCTCAAGACGGTCGCGTTCGAGCGTCAGATGCGCGGCCTCGGGATCTGGACCGAGGGATTCCAGCTCGCGGTCTTTCCGCATGTGGCTCCGGAGGATCTGTACGACGCGGCCGAGGAAATGCTCGAGCGGGCGCGCAAGATCACCCACGCGGCGGTCGATCCGGAACGGCCGCTCACGATTTCGATCGGGATCGGGCACAACCAGCATCCCGGAGAGGTGGACTTCGAGTCCGTCGTGCGCGACGCCGAGACGGGGATGGAGATGGCCTCCAGCAGCGGCGGGGACCAGGTCTCTCGCTGGCGGGAAGTCGAAACCGAGGTGGACCGCCTGCGCGTCGAACTCGAAGAGCAGATCCGCGAGATCGACGAGATCCAAAGGAGTGCCTTCGCCGACGGTCAGGCCGCGGAGGAGCAGTGGGGTCGCGACCTCGTCTCCAAGGTGATCGCCCTCTTCCAGGCCGAGCCCGACCAGACCGCCGGCGTGGTGAAGCTGCAAAAGGACACGGTCGCGCTCCTCAAGGAAGAGCTCGCGAGCTTCCAGCGCACGTCCACCGCCAGCCAGCTCCTCGAGGCCCAGAACCAGATCGCCCAGTTCGAGCGCCGCGTCAAGAAGCTCACCCAGAGCCTCGAGCGCACCGAACAGGAACTCAAGCGTGTCGCGTCGATGAAGGACGTCGACATGGGAGTCGCGTCCCTCTACCGCACGGTCCAGGGCCTCTCCGAAGAGGACGACCTCTTCGAGGCCAAGCGAGAAATGCTCAAGAACATCTTCGATGCGAACGTCGCCCTTCGGGCGGAGATGAATTCGAAGTAGTCCCGATTTCGAACCCGAACCGCCGGCAGGGAAGAGTCCGGCCATACACCTCACCCAACCATGAGCAAGAAAGATCAATCGTCCGAGAGCGGGTCCACCGACGTCGTCGAGGAGACCCCGGCCGCCGCCCCCGTCGAGGCCAGCTTCAGCGCCCAGAGCGAGGACGGCGTCCTCTACCTCGGGATCGACCTCGGGACCTCCCGCACCTCCGTGACCGCCAGCAACGGCGTGCGTGAGACGGTCGCGTCCTACGTCGGCTACCCCAAGGACGTCGTTTCCCGCAAGCTCCTCAAGAAGGACGTGCTCTTCGGCGACGAGGCGGTCAAGCACCGCCTCTCCCTGGACTTCTACCGTCCGCTCGAGCACGGCGTCATCAAGGACGACGACAACGACAAGAGCATCAAGGCCGCCCGTGACCTGATCGGCGAGATCATCCGCCGCGCCAAGCCCCGCAAGGACGAGCTCGTCTACGCGGTCATCGGCGCCCCGGCACAGGCCTCGATCCACAACAAGGACGCGATCCTCCAGGCCGCCCGCGAGACGGTCGATTCGGTGATGCTCTGCTCGGAGCCCTTCTCGGTCGCCTACGGCCTCGACATGCTCGAGGACGTGCTCGTGATCGACATCGGCGCCGGCACCACGGACCTGTGCCGGATGCACGGCACGATGCCCGAGGAGTCCGACCAGGTCACGATCACCCACGCCGGCGACTGGGTCGACAACCGCTTCGCCGAGCTGCTCTCGGACGCCCACCCCGAGGCGCAGTTCACGATCCAGATGATCAAGCAGATCAAGGAGCGCCACGCTTCGGTCGCCGAGCAGGCCGAGCCGGCCATCGTCGAGCTGCCCGTCAACGGCAAGCCGACCCAGTTCGACGTCACCAAGGAGCTGCGCGAGGCCTGCCAGGGCATCGTCGGCCCGATCGTCGAGGGGCTCAGCCAGCTCATCGCCACCTTCGACCCGGAGTTCCAGCAGCGCCTCAAGGACCGCGTGCTGCTCGCCGGCGGCGGAAGCCAGATCAAGGGACTCGACACCGCGATCGAGAAGGAGATGCACGCCCGTCTCGGCAGCGGCCACTGCGTCCGCATCGAGGAGCCGGTCTACGGCGGCGCGAACGGCGCCCTCAAGATCGCCCACGACATGCCCGCCGAGTACTGGGAGAAGCTGAAGTAAGAGATCCACGCGGGTACGGCGCGGAACCGCAAAGACCTCCCGCCGCCCGACGTGTCCTTGGACCCGGTCCTCGCTCCTAAAGGAGCGGTGGCCGGGTCTGTCTATGGGGGTCGGGGAAGAGCCAGCCGGCTCGGGGAGAAGGGGTCGATTCAGGGGCGGATCGAAACCGCGCTGTACTCCTCGACCACGCGCATGTCCCCCGAGGGAAAATGCACCGTTTGCCGGCGCCTCAGGGGGTCGCCGAGCAGACCGAGCTTCAGGGTCGCGGTCCCGGCCGGACGGCCGGCCACGCTCAGATCGAAGGTGAGGTCCCGGGACCGCCCCGACTCGGTGCGAAAGGAGCCCACGGTGACCCACTCGCGCACCCCGCCCTCGGC
>DRLC01000067.1 GCA_011053145.1 Planctomycetota bacterium
CCCTGCCGGCTGGGGCGGTGCAGGTCTCGAGTTGCGCGGGACGAGCGACGTCGACCTCGTCAGCGCATCCCTCTCGGGTGGTTTGGGCGGCCTGGGGTATGGCGGACCAGGGCAGCCTGGTCCCCCCCTGAATGTCGTTTCGGGGAACCTGACGCGCCACAAGAAGCTCGCACGTTCTCTCACCACGCCGGCCGTGGTCCGCTCGGGCCAGCCCGCAACGCTCACGTTCCAGGGCAAGAATGGAGACATCGTCTTCCTACTGATCTCCTCCTCTCCCTCCGCGTTTGCGTATCTCCGGAACGTTATCGGGCCGATCGTGGTCCCGCCCGATTCGTTCTTCACACGGATCGGAAAGGCGGACACCTCGGGGCAGCTCAGTGTCGTCTTGACAGCGCCGAATGTCTCGAGCGGAGTTCGCACCTTCTACATGCAAGCCGCGGGCGTGAACCACGCGACGAATGACATCGTCATGGGCTCGCCGGTCCCCTTGCACGTTCTCGGACCCGGTCTCTAGCCCGGGTTATTCACAAGTAGAGGACACGGGTCTGCCTTGTGCGCCGATTGGAGAAGTAGCAACTCAACTCCATGGAGCAAACAAGGCAAGACCCGTAGGGCCGAGAATGGCGAGCACGGAGCCCAGTTCGAGGGGCTGTTCGGAAAGACTGTGGTCTCGAAGTTCGACTCGCAGCAGCGCACATCCGACGGCGGCGCCACGCTCCTCGCCGTCGTGGACCGCAGGATCGGCCTCACCGAGCGTCTCAGCGCCCTGTTGCACGATCCCCGGGAGGCCTCCCGCGTCGAGCACACCTACCAGGACCTGGTTCGCCAGCGCGTCTTCTCGATCGCTCTGGACTACCCCGACGGCCACGACAGCGCACGCATCGGACACGACCCGGCGATCAAGCTCCTGTGCGGTCGTCGCCCGAGCGACGCACGCTCCCTCGCGTCGCAGCCGACGCTCTCACGCTTCGAGCACGGTTTGAGTGGCCGGGATGTCGTGTCGCTCGGACGAGAGTTGGAGGGCTCGGTGATCGACCGACTCCGCGGTGCGCTCGATGAGCTGGGGGTGGAGTACATCGTGGCGATGGGCGGGAACTCGGTGCTTGCCTCGAGGTCGAAGCGCCACATGCACGCCGCGCGCGAGTTGGCCAGGCGCTTCGAGAAGACGACGGCCCTTTTCGGCGAGGCGCGCTACAAGACGAAGTCGTGGAAGCACGAGCGCCGGGTGATCTTCAAGGCCGAGGTGGTACACGCTGCCGGGAAGTCCCCGCGCAACAACGCGCGCTACGTGGTCACGAACCTGCGCCACGATCCGGAGCGGGTGTGGGAGCTGTACTGCCTGCGAGGCGACAGCGAGAACCGGATCAAGGAGCTGAAGCGCGACCTGGAGATCGACCGTACGAGCTGCTCGAGCTTCCTCGCGAACCAGGTGCGCGTCCTGCTGACGGCTGCGGCCTACGTGCTGTACCAGGAGCTGCGAGCGGTCCTTCGGGGAACGGAACTGCACCGCGCCATGGTGGCGACGCTCAGGCTGCGCTTGCTCAGAATCGGCGCGACCATCACCGAGAGCGTCCGCCGGATCGTGATCTCGATGTCGTCGTCTCATCCCTGGAAGGACCTGTGGACCAAGGCGGCGGAACGGGCCCTGGCCCTCGGGTGAGAGCGCCCCTGCGTGAAGGGGATGAGCAAACCGAGCTGATGCTCGGAGGTCGGTGCGTACCTCGACTCACGTCGGATGGGCCGAAACGACGCCACGCCGACCGAAAACGCGCTGTCGGAGCAGAAGAAGGGGCTCAATCGGCGGATCGAGGCCGCGAAACGAGACCATCAGCCGATTCGTGGAGGCATCGTGGCGCCCTCATGAATAGGTCAGGCTGGGCGGGAGCCTCCTCACGGATGACCCCGAATCGCTGTGTCGGCGAGGTTGCGGTTTCTGTACGCTCCTGGTAAGAACGGAGTTGCTCGTTTTTACACTTTTCACGGAGGACTCGATGAAAAAGTGGTTCCAGTTCGTTGTGGCGTTCCTTGCCCTCGCCACCGTGTCGTTCGCCCAGTCCGTGTTCGTGGTCGATGCATTGGGAGGCCCAGGTTCGACCCACACGACGATCTCCGCGGCGATCGCGGCCGCCCAGGACGGAGACATGGTGCTCATCCGGGATGGCATGTACCTGGAGGACCTTGTGGTCGACGGCAAGGGCCTTCGGATCGAGGGCGACGCCGGCGCGAATGTCCGGGTCGACAACATCCGTATCGAGAATCTCGGCCCAAACCAGGTGGCGTCCATCGGAGGCCTGGTTTCTGGCGGGCTCGATCGCAAGATCGGGCCGAACATCTTGCTTTCGAACAATCAGGGCGCAGTGTGGTTGCAGGTTTCGACCGATGCCGACTTCGGGATCACTGCGAGCATCCAGGACTGTGACAACGTTGTTCTCCATGGGATGTCCCTTACCCAGCTTGGCTGGATTAGCCAACGGTGCACCGGAGGCGTGTGCTACGACGCGACCCTCACGATCGAGCGTTCGACGGTCTCGCTCTTCGACTCCGCCGTGCGCGGTCTTACAGGGAATGAGATTCTCCTGCCGAACGGGAGCAGCGGAGCGCTCGCGATCGATTCGGACGTGTGGATTCTCGGATCGACGATCCAGGGTGGAGACGGAGCCGACGAGTACCTCGTCGGGGTCGTTGGCCATGGAGGCGCCGGTCTCGAGATACGCGGTACGAGCGACGTAAACATCGTTGGCTCATCTATCTCTGGCGGCCTCGGTGGCCAGGGAACCTACCCGGGGACTCCTGGGCTCGGAGTGAATATCGTTTCGGGGACCCTGACGCGCCACCAGAAGCTCGCACGTTCCCTTACCACACCGGCGGTGGTCCGCTCGGGCCAGCCCGCGACGCTCACGTTCCAGGGCAAGAATGGAGACATCGTGTTCCTTCTGATCTCCTCCTCTCCCTCCGCCTTCGCCTATCTCCGGAACGTTCTCGGGCCGATCGTGGTCCCGCCCGATTCGTTCTTCGCGCGGATCGGAAAGGCGGACACCTCGGGACAGCTCAACGTCGTCTTGAACGCGCCGACCGTCTCGAGCGGAGTCCGCACCTTCTACATGCAAGCCGCAGGCCTGAGCCGCGCGACGAACGACATCGTCATGGGCTCGCCGGTTCCCTTGCACGTTCTCGGACCCGGTCTCTAGGCCCCCGGGAATCCTGGACTCGCACACGGCCGCTCACCCGGCCGTGTGCGGGTCTCGCCTCTCTCAGCAGTTCCTGCAGATGTCGGGCAGCTCGCCTCCCCAGACGGAGCGGCGGAAGGCGCGGTAGGCTTCGCCGTTCCAGATCTCCTCGCCGCTCGACTCGAAGACGTTGCCGAGCTTGAGGACGCGGGAGTCGTAGTAGTTGCAGCACGGGGTGACGTCGCCCTCGACGGTGACGTAGGTCATCATCTGGGGCCAGGGGCACTCGCGGCGCTCGCCTTCGGTCCAGGGGGTGTAGGCCCAGACGACGTTCAGAGGTCCTTCGTGGGGGGGGAGACTCCGGATCCAATCCCGGTCGGCCTGGTCGAGTAGGACGGGCTCGAGTTCGGGGTTCGCGGACGCGTTCATCTTCGTGAAGATGATCGCGTCCATCCCGAGGCCCTCGGCGATCGCGATGAGGTCCGGGATCTGGCGCACGTTGCGCTTGGAGAGCACGACCATCGCACCGAGCTGGGGGGTTGCGGATGCGAGGGCTCGGCGCGCCTCGACCATGTGGGAGACACACTCCTTGTAGCGGGCCAGGGTGCCGCCCTTGCGGGCCTTGCGGAACGTGGGCTCGTCCGCGCCATCGAGCGAGAAGTTGATCACGTCGAGACCGGACTCGACCGCCTGGCGTGCGGTGTCCGGCTCGATGCGGCTCGCGTTCGAGAAGGTGTGGACGACCAGGCCGCGCTTCTTCGCGGCTCGGATGAGATCGAGGATGCAGGGGTTCAGGAAGACCTCGCCGATGCCCTGGAGTTCCACCTTCTCCACGGTCGGGAAGGCGTCGAGGACTTGCTCGAAGCGCTCCAGGGAGAGGTGCTTCTCGGGCCGGTCGTACTCGGGCATCGAGAGCGGGCACGAGGGGCAGCGGAAGTTGCAGATCGACGTCGTCTCGACCTGGACCGCGCGCACCGGGTGCGGAGAGAGGCCCGTTTCGAGGGCCTTCGCGAAGGCCTGCTCGGGACTCTGGGGGCTGGGAGAGGCGCTCTCTGTGGGGGAATCCATGATGGGGGGCGAGTGGCAGTCCGAACCGAACCTTACCACAGGGGTCGCGGCGCGGCGGTTCAGGCGTTCCGGAAGCGCCAGACGCAGTGACGATCCCCGGAGAAGAGGTGCTGTTCGCGCTCGACCCTCACGCGCGGGCCGAGGACCCGCTCGAAGAGCCGCTGCTCGTTCGTGCAGAGCCCCTGACAGACCTCTGCCGCGGCGCAGACGGGGCAGTGGTCCTCGAAGAGGCGGACCGAGCCGTCGCGCTCCTTGCGGGACCGGGCGAGGTAGCCCTCCTCGGTGCGCAGGCGCGCGAGGGCGCGCACGCGTTCGGGGAGGGGAGTGGAGGCGCGGGGGAGGCGCGCTCGGTAGCGCTCGACCTGCTTTTCGAGTCGGTGGGCGAGGAAGGTCTCGAGGGCGCTCGGGCCGAGGCTCGATTCGAGCGTCTCGATCAGGTCGAGAGCGAGGTCGGCGTAACCCTCGGGGAAGAGGGCATGGCCCTGCGATGTGAGCCTCCAGGAGCGAGCGGGACGACCGACGCTTCCGCGGGCCGGGGGGGCCTCGGAGGTGACGAGGCCCTCGTCGGCGAGGAGGGCGAGGTGCTGGCGGACGGCCACCGGGGTCACCGAGAGGGACGCGGCGAGCCGTGGCGCGGTGGCGGGACCCCGCGTCTTGAGGAGGCGCAGCAGTCGCTCGCGCGTGGTCGTGGGGTTCACGTCGGGCATCCGCCCAGGCTCGTGCCCCAGCTCCTTTTTCGCAAGCCGCAACTTGCGAAAAAAGGGTCGACTTCCTTGCGGGTTGTGGGGAAGCGTTCCATGCTGATTGCGAAAGCAGGGGCTTGCGAAATCAGGAGGCGCATGACGATGAGCGGGAAGAGCGACGAGGACCGGGGTGGAAACGGGGAAGCGATGTGGACGGAGGTGGGATCGCCCGGGGACTTCCCCGCGGGCGAACTGCGCGCCGTTCCGTGTGGCGCGATCAAGCTCGTCGTCGGGCGCACGGAGACCGGTCGCGTCTTCGCGCTCGACAACCGCTGCCCGCACGAGGGTTATCCCCTCGCGACCGGCACCCTGAGGGGGGAGGCGCTGACCTGCTGCTGGCACAACTGGAAGTTCGATGTGGGAAGTGGCAGGTGCACCCTCGGGGGAGAGGGAGTTCGCGCCTTCCCGGTCCGCGAGCGCGAGGGCAAGGTCGAGGTGGATCTCGCCGAGCCGGACCCGAGCTTCGCCATTCCCGGCTATCTCGAGAGCATGCGCGAAGCGATCCTGGACCACGATCTCGGTCGTGCGCTGCGCGACGGGGTGCGGGCGCTCCAAGCGGGGTTCGGGATCGAGGAACTCATCGCCGAGGTGGCTGCGATCGACGCGGAGTACGGGGAGTACGGCTCGACCCATGTGCTCCCCGTTGCGACGGACGCGTTGCGAGCCCTCGAGGTCTTCGAGGGGCTCGACGGCGCCGTACCGCTCGGGACCGTGCTCGACCTCTGCATGGACGCGAACCAGCGTCTACCGAAACGGACGACGCCGATGGCCGTCGCGTACGACGGGGACGACCTCGGGGCAGAGATCCAGGCGGCCGTCGAGGCGGAGGACCTAGAGCGCGCGGAGGGGCTCTACCGGGGCGCGATCGCCTCCGGCGCGTCCCTCGAGGACTTGGAAGCGATCCTCTTCCTCGTGATCTCGGACCACCTCCTCTCCTTCGGACACCCGCTGATCTACCTCGTGAAGGCCGGCGAACTCCTCCGTCGGGTTGGGGAGGAGCATGCGGGTCGCATCCTCCCGGCACTCCTCTTTCGGGCCGGAGTCTCGACCCGCGAGGACACCTTGCCCTACATGCGGACCCTTGCGACCCGGCTCGAGGCCTTGCGGCCCGAGTTTCGAGGACTCCGGGACGGCGTCCGGGGCGTGCCCTTCGATGCCGTTCTCCTGCGGGACCTCGTCCTCGATGGATCCCCCGACGAAGCCTTCGACGCCGTGCTCGCGCCGCTGCGCGCGGGCGCGGACCCGGCGGCGATCGCCGAGGCCCTCGTCGGTGCGGCCGCCCACCGCCTCTGGCGCTTCGACCTCGCCGTGGAGTACGACTCGGAAGTCGTCGAGGGTTGGCTCCACGCGACCCACCGCTTCACCTTCGCGAGTGCGGTGCGCAATGCGCTGCGGACGCTCGAGCAACCCTTCGCCCTCGCCTTCCTGTTTCAGGCGGCTGCGTTCGTGCAAACCGGCAAGCGCATGGACCGTTCCGAAGGGCTCGAGTTCCCCGCGGAGAGGGAACTCGATGTCGACGGGATCCTCGCCGCGATCCTGGGACGGGATGTGGATGCGGCGGTGGGAGGGGCCCTCGGTCGGCTTCGGCGCGGCGGGGACCTCGCTCCGCTGCGAGCGCGGTTGCGGGAACTGGTCCACAGCGACCCCCTCGTGCGCCCGATCGTCGTGGCCCACGCGGTCAAGACCCTCGAGGCCGGCTTCGAGGAGTGCGAGGCCCTCCAGGGGCACCCGGACCAGGGGGCGCCCCTCGCCGCCGCTCTGCGCTTCCTCGCCTCCCCGGTCGTCGAGCGCAGGGTCCGGGAAACCGCGGAGCGCTCGGTCCGATGGGTCGCCGAAGGTCGGATGCCCCGCAAGCTCACCCAATAGAGCGGGGATGGCGCGCCTTCAAGGGATTCGACGCTCCGGCCGATACGTGGACATTCCCTCTTGCCCACCGACCATGACCTCCGACGCATCGAAACCCGGGATGAGCCTCACCGTCACCTTGACCGTCGAGGGGGCGACCTTCCTCGGGACCCTCAGCGACCCGACCGACCCGATCATCCGCGTGACCTTCCCCCACGGATCCGCGCCGTTCATCCCGCTCAAGGAAAGCCTGACCCTCCTCGTCGATGGGGAGGAACTCCCCGAACCGCTCGACCTCTGCGCGCTCCCGACCTCGTGGCATTCGAGCGAGGAGGGCGACCGCGTCTTCTTCGAGGTGGAGGAAAGGGATCGGGTCCGTCTGCGAGGTGCGGTCCATGACCAGCGCAGCGTCCGGGTTCCGCTGCGCGGCGCTCGTGCGGTTCGCGTCGGGCTCAAGACCCTTTCCGGTGACCTCTCGTTCGAGTCCGCGCTGGTGGACATTTCCGAGACCGGTGTCGGTCTGATCGTGAGCGAAAAGAGCGACCGGCTCCTGTGCTCCGCGATGCTGAGCGAAAGCGGTGAAGAGCGCGAGTGGTATCTGGAACTCGCGTTCCGGCTTCCGGGCCGTGAGGAGGATTCGAGCGTCATCGCCGAGATCCGCTATCGGCGACTCTCCACCGGATGCGTGAAGTACGGACTGCGCTTCGATCAGGATCGGACGAACGAGCGGTTCGGGGACGGGGCGACGCAGGTTGCGAGCCTCGTCGGCGCCTACCAGGAGCGCCTCCCGGAGGCCGCCTGATTTCGCTCGTCTCGCCCCGGACGATCACCGGGCCGTGTCCCCCGCGGGGGGGACACGGCCCGGTTCTCATTCCGATGGGAGCCGCGTTCAACCTTCGGTCTGGAAGAGCTTCTTGCGGTCCTGCCACTCCTTGTTGTCGGGTTCCAGCTCGATGGCGCGGTCGATCGTTGCGTTCGCGCCCTCGACATCCCCGTTCATGAACTGGCAGCAAGCGAGCGTGTCGAGCGTGCTCGCATCACCGGCCGCGGCCGCTGCCTTCTTCGCGACCTCCAAGGCGAAGGCCTTTTCGGCGTTCGCGAGGTCCTCGCGCATCTCCCAGAGGTTCCATGCGATCGAGTTGCCGTATCCACCGATCTGGCTCTCCGGGCAGTGCGCCCAAGCGTTGCGGTACGCGTCGATCAGGCTGGCGCGCAGGGCTCCGGCCTGTTCCTCGGAAGCGTTCTGCAGCTTCCAGGCATAGATTCGGCTCCGGACGTCGTGCCCGCGGAAGAGAGCCTTGGGGTTCGTGGCCTTCGCGAGGAAGGCCTCCAAGGCGGCTGCGTCGGGGTTGCGCCCGTCGATCCCGGCGAGGACTTCGTCGAGTTGGATGAGCGCCATCGCCTCCGACTTGCCCTCCGGATCGAGGGCCTTGATCGCCTCGATCTGCTCCTGGTACCCGGTGTCGTCGCCGAACTCCCTGAGCTTCATCGCGAGCTCGTAGCGCGCTTCCAGGTTCTTCGGGTCCGCTTCCACCTTCTTCCGAAGGCCGACGATGGTTCCCTCACCCTTCTTGATCCGGTTGACTTCGGAGACGAAGGGCTCCGGCGGGAGGTAGCCGCCGATTTTGTCGCGGACGCTCCCGTCCGGGTTCAGGAAGAGCATCGTCGGGTATCCGGTGACCCCGAACCCCTTTGCGATCGGCTCACCCCAGTCGCTCTCCGCGTCGACGGAGAAGCAGAGCACGTCTTCCATCGCGGTGACCACCGCGTCGCTGGTGAAGGTGTCCTTGTCCAGCCTCTTGCACCAGCTTCACCAATCGGTCCAGAAGTCGATGAAGACCAGCTTGTTCTCGGCGGCCGCCTTGGCGAGCACCTCTTCGTAGGTCCCCTCGAACCACGGAAGCTTGCCGTGATCGACCGGCGCACCGGCGACGGGGAGGGCGAGCGTGGCGCCCGCGATGAGTTGAAGGATCATCTTATCGGAATCGTTTCTTCGGGTAGGTCGGGATCCCGGGAGGAGGCGCACGCCTCCGGCTGAACCCCGTGGTCCATGTTCCTCACGGCGCTGCATACGGGCCGGAGGACCGGAAGAGACTAGCAGACCTGGGGAATGTGACGTCGTGGAGATACGTCGTTCCGCGCCCTGGCGGTCCCACACGCTTCAGGCGACGTTCTGACCGCGTAAATGGGCTTCTCGGCAGGCCGTGGAGGGGGAGTAGACTCGGATGCGATGAAGGCCCTGGTCTTTCACGCTCCGCGAGACGTGCGCTGCGAAACCGTCCCCGATCCCGCCCCACTCGAGGCGGGCGACGTCGTTTGCGAAATCGAATGCACCGCGATCTGCGGATCGGACCTGCACGTTTGGCGTGGCAACGAGACGGGGCTCGATCCCGGGACGGTCCTCGGTCACGAGTTCGTCGGGCGTGTCGTCGCGGTGGGCGCGGGCGTCGAGCGCTTCGCCCCCGGGGATCGTGTGGTCGCCCCCTTTACGACGAGCTGTGGCGTCTGCGCGCCGTGTCGGGAAGGCTTGAGTTCGCGCTGCGAGCGCGGCCGTCTCTTCGGATGGGTGGAGGGCGGGGAGGGACTCGAGGGCGTTCAAGCCGAGTTCGCGCGCGTCCCCCTCGCCGATACGACGCTCGTCGCCGTGCCCGACGGACTCTCCCCGGAGGAGGCGCTGCTCGCTGGCGACGTCCTCTCCACCGGCTACTTCTGCGCGCGCTCGGCACGGATCGAAGAAGGGGCGAAGGTCTGCGTGCTCGGTTGCGGACCGGTCGGCCTGATGGCGATCGCATCGGCGCGTGAACTGGGAGCGGAGGAGGTCCTTGCGGTCGACTCGGTTCCCGAGAGGTTGGAACTCGCCCGGCGCTTCGGCGGTCGACCGATCCCGCTCGATCGGGGCACGGGCGAAGCCGTCCGTAGCCACACGGAGGGAAGAGGCGCGAACGCCGTGCTCGAAGTCGTCGGCAGCCCCTCGGCTTCGCGTCTAGCGCTCGAGGTCGTACGCGCCGGGGGGACGATCTCGGCGGTAGGTGTGCACACCGAAGAGCACTTCGCGTTCTCCCCGGGCGACGCCTACGATCGAAACCTCACCTACGTCGCGGGCCGCTCACCGGCGAGGGCCCTTGCCCCACGTATGCTCGAGTGGCTCGTGGAGCGCCGCTACCCCTTCGGTGCCGTCTTTTCGCACCGGATGGATCTGGAGGATGGGGCGCTCGCCTACGAACTCTTCGATGCCAAGCGGGACGGTTGCACGAAGGTGCTGTTCACTCCTTCGACTCCCCCCCGTAGCCCATCGCATCGAGTTCCCTGAGCTGGTCCGCGCTGAGGCTCGCGTCCTCGCTGCGCACGATCGGCGTCAACGGGATCCGCAGCTCGCCCTCCATGCGGGCCCCGAGCTCATCGGGCCACCCGGCGTCGCTGCCGAGGAGATCGTCCAGCTCGTTCGGGTCGGCCGCGAGATCGAAGGCGTGCAACCAGCGTGAAACGCCGTGGGAGGCGACGTCTTCGTAGCCGATCAGCTTGCGATTCTCCTCGAGCACGGCGAGCGAGGTGCGCTTCGAGGTGCCGCGGCACTGGAAAGCGAACAGCGGAGCGGCCACCGCCGGCGCGAGGAGCGAGCGTCCGGCCCATGTGCCGAGCGGAGGCAGTCCCGCGAGTTGGGCGATCGTCGGCGCGATGTCGATCAGCGAGGCGGGCCGTGCCTCGATGCCGGGTTCGATGCCGGGACCGTGCAGGAGCAGGGGCACGCGCACCAGCTCTTCATAGGGAATTCCCGTGTGGAACAGCCAGTCGTGCTCGCCGAAGCTCTCGCCGTGATCGCTGGCGACGAGCAGCGTGCCGCGTCGCAGGATTCCGCTCGCTTGCAGTTCGTCCCGCACCTCTCCGAAGCCGCGGTCGAGATCGAACACGGCCGCGGCGTATAGGGTCGCGAGTTCACGGATCGCCTCGGGTGCCCCCTCCGCGTCGACCAGGACGCGATCGGGATTGTCGGGATCCTGGCGGATCTTGCGGAACCAGTGATCGAAGCTCTCCTGGCTCGACCAGCGCTCCCCGAGCAGCTCACGCGTCGATTCGCGGATCAGGTAGGGGGTGTGGCTCGCGTAACTCTGGATGAACAGGAACAGCGGCCGGCCGTCGTCGGCGGCGAGGGCGTCGCGCACGCGCTCCACCGTGCCGTCCATGTCCGTGCGGCGCTCGTCGAACCAGCCGAATCCCTGGGCCATCCCGTGGCTCTGGGAGACCATCACGCCGTCGGTGATCGCGACGGTGCGAAAGCCGGAGCGCGACAGGTACTCCGCGAGCGTGTCGACCGCTTCGGGCAGGGGATTGTTCAGCGTGACGAGACCGTTCTGGCGCGGGAAGAGTCCGGAGAAGAACGTCGCGTGGGTCGGCAGCGTGTGGGTCGCGACCGAGTGCATGTTCTGGAAGACGAGGGACTCGTCCGCGAGGCGGTCGAGGTTCGGGGCACGCCCGTCCGTGGCGCCGTAGGCGCTGAGGTTGTCCGCGCGGAAGGTGTCGGCGAGGAAGAACACCACGTCTCGCCTCGTTCGCTCGAAGGGCCGCTCCGCGTAGTTCCCGATCTCGACCGGGATGATCTGGGGGTCGAGAATCGCTGCGTAGGTGGGGGGGCCTTCCACCTGGAACCGGATGTGCACGCCCCTACCACCACCGCGCGGGAGCGGGACCGTGCGCCAGCGCACGGATTCGAAGCCGCCCTCGATCTCCTCCTCGAAGAGAAGACTCCCCTCGAGCCAGACGCGGATCGTGTGGGATTGGAGACGGACCTTCGGCCCGAGCAGCATCGCCTCCTTCGCGATGCCGAAGCGCAGGGCGCTCTCGGGCCGCACGTCGCAGGTGACTGCGATCGATTCGCCGGGACGCAGCGCGAAGCCCTCGCCTCCGATACGCCTGCCGGAAACGATCCAGCGCCCGTCTTCGGCATGGATCTGGGGCACGGAGAATGCGGAGAGGATCGCGTCCCCAGGCGGGTCGGCGCGTGACACGGTGAGCAGTCGCACCTGGCCTTCGACGACCGCGAAGAGGTCACCCTCCCCGCGGAACTTGCCCTCGGGGTCGACCGCCGGAGTGAACTCGGGCGCGTCCGGGAAGCGCAGTTCGAAGTTCTCGACGCCGGGGCCGGGGCGCCCGATCGGGAGCACGGGTTGGTGGGCCTTCCAGCGCCCCTCGCCCATGTCCTCCCACGCCTCGCGGGGGATGCGGACCTCGACCCGCCGGCCATCCTCGCGGTCGACCTCTTCGAAGCCGGTTGCGGGATCGGGCATCCCGGAGCGGACCGGGCGAGCCGCATCGCGTGCGAGCGGCGTCCAGGTGGGTCCCTCCGGGCCCGGCGCGCAGGCGCTCGCGATCGCGATCGCGAGGGCCGGCGCGATCGAGACGCGGAGCGACGAGTGGAGCCGGGGCTTGGGTCGCATCGTGTGCTCAGTCCTCGGGGCCGCCCTCGACCTGGTCCTCTTCGGGTTCGTCCTCGTCCCCTCCCGGCCACGGCGAGCCGAGCCAGGAGGCGTAGGCGGCCCGCTGGGCGTCGGTCGGTTCCTCGACGCGACGCAGCTTCCAGGTCCCGTCGGGGATCCCCGCCAGCACGATATCGAACTCGAGGAGTTCATCCCTGCGCAGCACGTGCAGGTGCACCGTATCCCCGGGCTCCTTGTCTTCGAGCAGCTCGTCGAGAGCGGCCGGTGTGAGGCGCCTGCGATCGAGGGTCAGGATTTCATCTCCGACGAGAAGCCCCGACCCATAGGCCGGTCCGTCCGCGAGCAGCGTGCGAAC
>DRLC01000068.1 GCA_011053145.1 Planctomycetota bacterium
GCCCTACTCCTGTTCGGCGTCATGCTCTCACCGCCCGACCTCGACGAGCGTCGCCTGACCCGCGTCCTTCCGGGTCTCGTGCTCGTCGGGGCCGCGACCGCTGCCCTGGGCGCCGCGGTTGCGAGCAATGTTCACTGGGCCGTGGAGGCCGGCGCTCCGACCGGGGCCAAGCCCGACGGCATGGGCAACGCGGAACGCATCGGGATCGGCTTCCTCGCGATGGATCAGTACGTCGTGGCCTTCGAACTGGCGGCGGTCGTGTTGACGGTCGCGCTGGTCGCGGCCGTCTACATCGCGCGCCGTCGCCGGGAGGATCTCGAGCCGCAAGGAGGACAGGACTGATGGGACTCGGAGCCTACATCGCCGTCTCGGCCGCACTCTTCGCGATCGGGATCGTCACGATCATCACGCGTCGCAACGTCCTCTACATCCTGATGGGGATCGAGATGATCCTGAACGCCGCGAACATCAACTTCGTGGCCTTCAACCGGTTCGGGGACAACGGGCTCGACGGTCGTATGTTCGCGATCTTCACGATCATCCTGGCCGCGGCCGAGGCCGCGGTCGCGCTCGCCGTCGTCCTGAACGTGTTCTACCTCTTCAACTCCGTGAAACCCGGCGAGGCGGACCTCCTGCGGGAGTAGGCACATGCTCGGACTCTTGGAATTCAATCCGGCCCTCGACTACAAGCTCCTGCTTGCGGTTCCGTTGATCCCGCTGGTCGGGTACGTGCTGCAGATCTTCCTGCGGAACCGGTTGCCGCACGGGGACAAGATCCTCACCGGGGGCATGTTCGCGGTGGCCTGCATCACGGTCTACATGGCCGCGAAGGCGATCGCCGCGACCCACCACGGCGAGCCCTTCCTGCACCATTCGTCCGAGGTCGGGATGCAGTTCGGCTGGCTCTACAACAGCGCGAACGTCTCGAGTCAGGCGAACATGATCGTCGGCGTCTTCTACGATCCCCTCGGGGCGGCGATGCTCGCGGTGGTCGGGGTGATCTCGTTTTGCGTGCACCTCTACAGCCAGGGGTACATGCACGGGGACCGGCGCTACGCGATCTTCTTCGCGAACATCTCGCTCTTCACGTTCGCGATGCTCTCCCTGGTCCTCTCGGACAACATCCTCTTCCTGTTCGTCTTCTGGGAGATCATGGGCTTGATGAGCTACCTGCTCATCGGTCACTTCAGCCACGATCCGAGCCAACCCTTCTTCCACCGCTGGGCCACATGGGCGTCGAAGAAGGCCTTCCTGACGACCCGCGTGGGCGACGTGTGCCTCTTCGTCGGGATCTTCATCTTCTACCGGAACTTCCGCGAATTCTGGGCGACGAGCGCGGCGGCCCAGGCGGCGCTTCCGGACTTCCATCCGCTGCGCTTCACCCACATGTGGGAGATGGGGCGCATCGTCGTCGAGGAGAACGGCGGGGTCTTCCCGACCTGGATGACGGTCGCGGGGCTCTTCGCATTCGGAGGCACGGTCGGCAAGTCGGCGCAGTTCCCGCTGCACATCTGGCTTCCCGACGCGATGGCGGGCCCGACGCCCGTCTCCGCGATGATCCACGCGGCGACGATGGTCGCGGCCGGGGTGTTCCTGCTCGGTCGCCTCTTCCCGCTGCTCTCGCCGGACGTCCTCGCGGTCGTGACCTTCTTCGGGTCGATCACCGCGCTCTTTGCGGCGGTCATCGGGATGACCTGCTACGACATCAAGGCGGTGCTCGCCTACTCGACGATCTCCCAGCTCGGGTTCATGGTGGCCGCGGTGGGTCTCGGCGGCGTCTTCGCCGGGATGTTCCACATGATCACGCACGCCTTCTTCAAGGCCTGCCTGTTCCTGTCCGCCGGTTCGGTGATCCACGGCTGCCATCACGTCCAGGACATGCGTGTGATGGGCGGGCTGCGCAAGAAGATGCCGATCACCTTCCTGTGCATGTTGGCCTCCACCTGTGCGATTGCGGGCCTGCCCTTCTTTTCGGGGTTCTATTCCAAGGACGCGATCCTGCTCGCCGACTGGGCGAACCTCCTGCAAGGGGAGTTTTTCGGAGGTTGGGCGGTGATGGCGCTGATCTGCCTCGCGGTCGGCGCGCTCTTCACCTCGTTCTATATGTTCCGCCTGATCTTCATGACGTTCTTCGGGGAGTACCGGGGGGACAAGAAGGAGCACCGCTACTCCGCGATGCTGGCGGCCGAAGGCTTCGAGGGCCCACCGCCGCACGGTCACGATGACGACCACCACGATGACCACGGCCATGACGCGCACGAGGACCACGGGCATGAGGTGCACGAGTCTCCGCTCCCGATGGTCGTCTCCCTGTGCGTCCTCGCCGCGGTCGGTCTTCCGGGTATCGCGGCGCTCGTGAACGGCTGGGCCGAGCACCTGCTCGAGCCCGCGAACATGTACGGCTCCGCCGTCGGGGAGTGGGTCCTCGGACGTCTCCCGGAGGGTATTGCCGACCACGCGAGCCACATCGGGCACGAGTCCCACAACATGGCCCTACTCGTCTCGACGATCGTCGCCTGGGGCGGCCTTGCCGGGGCGATCTTCCTCTATCTGATGCGCCCGGACCTGCCGTCCCGCATCGCGTCCAAGTTCGGTCTGGCCTACGTCGCCGTGCGGCGTCGGTTCTTCGTCGACGAGGTCGTGGACGCGACCGTGCTGCGTCCGACGATGCGCCTCGCCCTGGTCCAGCGCTGGATCGACGAACACGTGGTCGACGGCCTGGTCCTCGCCATCGGGCGCCTTGGAAGGGCCGGCGGCTCGATCTCCGCCTGGGTCGACCGAACCATCGTGGACGGCGCCGTGAACGCCGTCGGACTCATCTCTCAATCCTTCGGATCCGCCCTCCGCCTCCTGCAGACGGGCCGCGTGCAGCAGTACGCCGCCCTGGCCGTGGGTGGAGGGATCCTGACCGCCGCCTGGCTGATCCTCAGCTGACCCTCTCTCGCTGCCATGCAAGAGCACATCCTCTCCTGGATCACGTTCCTTCCCCTGCTGGGGATGATCGCGATCCTGTTCGCGCCCAAGACGAACACGTCGCTGATCAAGGGGATCTCGCTGGTGGCCACCGGGCTGCCCTTGGTCCTGGCCACCTGGCTCTACTTCGGCCTGTTCGACAAGCTCGATCCGGGGCTGCAACTCACCGAGCGCATCATGTGGATCGGTGCGATCAAGGCGGAGTACTACGTCGCGGTGGACGGGCTCTCGTTGGCGCTCGTGTGGCTCACGACGCTATTGCTCTTCATCGGTGTGCCGGCGAGCTTCGGGATCACGAAGGCGCAGAAGTCCTACTACGCGCTCTTGCTCCTGCTCGAGGTCGGAATCCTCGGTGTCTTCATCGCCCAGGACTACTTCCTCTTCTATGTGTTCTGGGAGATCATGCTGCTCCCGATGTACTTCCTGATCGGGATTTGGGGTGGGCCCAGGCGCGAATACGCGGCGATCAAGTTCTTCCTGTACACGCTGACGGGATCCGTCCTGATGCTGATCGCGATCGTGGCGCTGCGCCTCGATATGGGGGCCCTCGGCTCGGCCGCGCCCTTCTCGATCCCCGCGATGCAGGAGATGGCCCAGCAGGGTCGCCTGATCGGTTCTGGGCTTCCCTTCGGCGGCGAATTGCTCGGGATGCAGTTCACCACCTGGGTCTTCTGGTTCCTCTTCATCGGCTTCGCGATCAAGGTTCCTGTCTTCCCGTTCCACACCTGGCTGCCCGATGCACACGTGCAGGCTCCGACGCCGATCTCGGTCATCCTGGCCGGCATCCTCCTGAAGCTCGGTGGCTACGGGATGATCCGCGGATGCTTCCCGATCGTTCCCGACGCCTTCGGCCAGTTTTCGTACGCCCTGGCCGTCCTCGGCGTGATCAGCATCGTGTACGGGGCCTTCGTCGCGCTTGGTCAGACGGACTTCAAGCGCATGGTCGCCTACAGCTCGGTCTCCCACATGGGCTACGTGCTGCTCGGGATGGCGGCCCTCGAGAACTGGGGAATGAGCGGCGCGGCGCTCCAGATGTTCAACCACGGCACCTCGGCGGCCGTGCTCTTCCTGATCGTGGGGGTCGTCTATGAACGAGCCCACCACCGCGACCTGAACAACTTCGGCGGGCTTTCGCAGGTCATGCCGCGCTATTGGGCGCTGACCACCCTGGGTTTCTTCGCGGCGCTCGGCCTGCCCGGTCTGGCGGGCTTCGTGTCGGAAGCGATGACCCTGCTCGGGGCCTACAACTCCCCGCACGAGGGCTTCAAGACGCTCGTGATCATCTCCGTGGTCGGGATCGTCATCACCGCGGCGTTCCTCCTGTGGGCGATGCAGCGGGTCTTCCTCGGTGACCTGAATCTCAAGTACAAGGACTTCAAGGACCTGACGGCCCGCGAGATCTTCTGCCAGGTGCCGCTCCTGTTCCTCTGCGTCCTTCTCGGCCTCGCTCCCTGGCTTCTGCTCGACTGGATGAAGCCCTCGATCGAGCTCCTCGTCAAGAACCTCGGGGGCTGAGGCCCGGACCCATCGCCGTGAACGACTACCTCGTACAGCTCGGACGCATCGCCCCGGAGGCGGTCCTGACGGTGCTCGCCCTCGTCATCCTGACCTGGGATCTGGTGACCAAGGGACGTGACTGTCGGCGGCTCGCCTACGGCACCCTGGCGGGGCTCGGCCTCGTCGTCTGGCTCCTCTGCGGCCAGTGGGCGAGCCTCGGGGAAACCGGAGCGGTCAGCGCCTTCGGCATGGTCACGGTTGACCGCTTCGGCACCTTCTTCAAACTCTTCACCGCCCTCGCGTTGATGGTCGTCGTGCTGCTCGTGCTCTTCGACCGGCGCGAGCGAAAGCACGGGATCGGGGAGTACTACTTCCTGCTGATCGGTGCGGCGATCGGGATCTTCTTCATGGTCAGCACGAACAATCTGCTGCTGCTCATGCTGGGACTCGAACTCCTGTCGCTGGCGAGCTACTCGCTCGCCGGATTCCACAAGGGATCCCAGCGTTCGGCCGAGGCGTCCCTGAAGTACATCGTGTTCGGCGGTCTCTCGGCGGGAATCATGCTGTACGGCATCAGCCTCCTGTACGGTCTGACGGGTACGATCGATCTATCGGTCATGGGGCGCGGCGGCGAGGGGGGCTACCCCGTGGGGCTCGTCGCGCAGTTCGCGGTCAGCCCCATTCCGGTCGCGGTAGCGGTCGTGCTCGTCCTCGCGGGCTTCGCGTACAAGGCTTCGATCGTTCCGTTCCACTTCTGGACGCCGGACGTGTACGAGGGCGCCCCCACGCCGGTCACGACCTTCCTCGCCGTCGCCTCCAAAGCGGCCGGCTTCGCGGCACTCCTGCGCTTCGTCGGCGCGTTGTTCCTCGTGGACGGGGTCCAGGAGGCGGTGCACGCCTACGGCGCGCGTATCGGTCTTCTGCTCGCGATCCTGTCAGCGGTCACGATGACCCTCGGGAACCTCTCGGCGATGCGCCAGCGCAGCCTCAAGCGCCTCTTGGCCTACTCCTCGATCGCCCACGCCGGCTACGTCCTGATGGGCCTCGCGGTCATGACCGAGGCCGGTTTCTCCGCATCGGTCTTCTACCTCGCCGCCTACTACTTCATGAACCTCGGTGCGTTCGCGTTCTTGCTCTACTTCGAGGGCGAGACGAACTCGGACGAAATCGACTCCCTGAAGGGAATGGGGTGGAGGCACCCGGTTGTCGCGTGGGCGATGGTGGCCTTCCTCGTGAGCCTCGCCGGCCTGCCGCCCACCGTCGGCTTCTACGGGAAGCTCTTGCTCTTCTACGAGGGCGTCGACGCTGGCCTGGGATGGCTGGTCTTCATCGCGGCCCTGAACAGCGTCATCTCGCTCTTCTACTACTTCCGCGTCGCGAAGGCGCTCTTCCTGACCGAGCCGGTCGAACGCGTCCCGAACCGCCAGCCGGCCCTCACCGGCCTGATCGTCGGGCTTTCCGTGCTCACGGTCGTCACAGGAATCTTCAACTCGGCCCTCCAGCGCTGGTCCGGTGAAGCACCGCGTGCGCTCGGGATCTCGGACCAGCTCGAGGAGCCCCACTGAGCGCCAGAGGTCGATCGCCATGGTCCGTAGCCCCTCCCAGCCCCTCGCTTCCTTGATCTTGGATGAGCCTTCGTCCTGGGCGCGTCTGAGGGCCGGAGTTCACGCGCACGTCGCGTGGATGAGCATGGAAGAGCGAGCGGAGCTCTCCCGGGTCATCTACCCGGATCTGTTCTCGGAGTACGACGCGCGCTTTCTGTCCGCCTTCGTGCGCTCCCTCCCCGCGGACCTTTCGGACGATTTTTGCGCTTGCGAGGAGACCTGGGCCCGGGACGAGTACCTGCACTACGTCGGGTTCCGGATCGCCTACTCGGCCCTCAGCGGGCTCTCCGAGGAGGAGATCGATGAGCGTATGGAGGCACGCGAATCCGAGGTCGACTTCCGGCCGCTCGAAGCGCTCTTCGAGGACGAGTTTTCCGTCGCGTGTCTCGTCGCATACGACGAACTCGCGACCGTGCGTGCCTATCGAGCGAACGCGGCGGTCTACGAGAAGCTCGGTCCCGATATGGTCGACTTCGTGCGGCGCGTAACGGCCGACGAAGGCCGACATTACCGCAACTTCTTCGCGCTCTTGCGCGACCGCCACCGCGATCGCCTCGGAGACGTCGACCGCGTGCTCGACAGGATCCGCGAGCACGAGGGGGTGCCCTACGGCAACACCTTCGTCCTCGACCACGACGACGACGTATGGTCGGAGGAGATCTTCGACGATGCGATGGCGACGCTACGGCGCCATCTGCACGTCTGAGCCTTCCGCTGGGGTGCTCAGGCGCCCGCGCCGACCGGATCGCGATCCACCGCGAGGCCGACCTCGAGTTCCTCGAACCAGTCGAGGAAGCGCTTGACGTCGTCACCGCGGAAGATGCGCCCATGCTGGGGACACATCAGGTCGATGTCCAGCTCGCGGACCCGAGCGATCCAGTCGTTCTTCGCACGGTTCGAAGGCATCCAACGTTCGTGGAACATCTTCATCTTGTCCACATGGCTGTCGAAGTCCTTCACGAACATCGGCGAGTCCGCGGGTTCGAGAGCCGCACCCACGTCGCCGCTCATCAGGATCTTCGCCTTCGGGTCGTAGACGTTGTGGTTTCCCGAGGAGTGCATGTAGTGGGCCGGGATGAACTGCAGTTCGACACCGTCGAGGTCGATCGACCCGCCTTCGTCCGCGATGGGGACGAACTCGATGTTGTCCATCCCGAAGTGACGAATGAAGCCCTCCCAGAGCCAGGGGGCATGGAGCTTGGCGTCGGGCAGCGTTTGGTTCCACAGTCCCAGGGACGAGATGATGTCGGGGTCCTGGTGGGACGCGAAGAGGTCGGTGATCTGTTCGATCCTGGCGTAGTGCAGGTTCGCGCCGAGCATCGGCGCAAAGATCTCGATGCCGCCGGGATCGATCAGGAGTACACGTCGTCCGGCGCGGACCATGTACTGGTTCGTGTCGATGACTCGCTCCGGTTTGCCGGGATCGCGGCCGAAGACGAACCACTGGTGCCCCTGGTCAAAGAGTTCGATCACATTCATTCGTTCGTACCTGTGGTTCCAAGGACCTCCTCGCGGATGTCCGTGATGCGGTCGAGTCCGGCGCGGAGGATCGTCTGGATCTCCTGGGATGCGCGTTCGAGGTCTTCCGCGACCTCGGAGAGATCCGCGCGGTAGGCGCCTGTTCGGGAGGCCTCGATGCGGCAGATCGAGGACACGGTGAGGGCGCTTCGCACCGTGGCGCGGAGGTGTTTCAGGTGGCCGGCGAGGGCTCCGAGGTGCTCGTCGAGCGTCTCCAGTCCGGCCTCGAGCTGGCGCCGGTTCGCTTCCGCGGCGGGACGGAGGGTCTCGACGTGTTCGGCCTCGGCCGCATCCTCGAGGATCCGGCGAAAGCGGGTCCCACGGTCCACGCACTTGAGGTGCCGCGCGGCTTCCTGGGTGACCCGCACGGACTCGTCCGCGACATGGTCGGCTGTCCGCAGGACGCTCCTCGTGATGTCCTCGATGTGGTTCGTGATCGGCTGGAAGCGCCGGGCGAGTTCTCCCGCCTGGGCCGAGATGATGCGGGCGTTCTTTGCGGCCAGGGACACCGTCCAGGCGATGTTCGTGATCCGGTGCAGGTCCGCGGCGATCGTCGATGTGCCGACGATGATGACGTCCTGTTCGTTGTCCTGTTTGCTCAAGCCAGGTCCTCGCTCGCAATGCAGCTCTTCGAGGGCCGGGTCGGGGCTCCGACCGCGGTCCACCGCCTGGGGTAGCGGTGACTGGGTATCGGCAGGATCCGCGAGTTCCTTGTGGGGGCTGTTTGCAGAACTTTCGGGTCGTCTCCGTCCGCGCGTGGATCGCCCCCCCGGGGTGGGGAGAAGCGGAGGAGGGGCGCTGGCCTGGGGTCGGGCCCCCGGCCTTCTGGCCCGCGGGGGGGCCCAGAGGGCCGCTCAGGCCTTCTCGGCGTGGATCCAGAGCGTGCCGGCTTCGTGCAGCTTGCGTTTCGCCTCCACGTCCGGGCTGCACTCGTCGCAGCCCTCGGCGGAGAAGCCGCGAGAGTCGATGACCCGCTCGGTCGTGACCCCCGTGAAGCCGGCGCGTTCGAACGCGGCGCGCCAGCCGGCCTCGTCCAGTCGGTGGAGGTCGAGCTCCATGATCTCCGCCCAAGGCGCGGAGGCTTCGCTCTCGTGGTAGTAGTCCACGAGAACGTCGCTCTTGCCGCCGGGTTTGAGCACGCGGAAGGCCTCGGAGATCGCCTTGTCGAGGTCTTTCGCGTAATAGAGGGCTTCCATCGAGAAGATCCTGTCGAACTCGGCGTCCTTGAACTCGAGGTTCTCGAAGCTGCCCCAGTCGTAGCGCGACCGGATCGTGAAGCTGTGGAGCTCGTCGGCTTTCGCGATCATCTTCGGCGAAGCATCGACCCCGATCGCCTGGACCCCCGCCTCCGTTTGGGCGAGCAGCCGCGTGGCCCAGCCGTTTCCGCAGCCGAGATCGAGGATGCGTTCACCCGCTCGGATCCCCATGCGCTCGATGACCTGGCGCACGACGTCGCCGTGCCCCTCTTCCATTCCCTTGTCGCGGCCCTCTTCGGCCCAGCGATCGAACGTTTCGACGACCTTCTCGTCACTCATGGCGATGTGGATGGCGGTTGGGGGGAATCGTTCCCCGAAGGATCGGGATTCTATGCGGAGCGCGGCGGCGGGGGGGAAGGCGTTTTCCGCTCTCCCGGTCAGGCACGGGCGGCTATCCGGGAGAGGAGCGTGTCGAGTGGAGCGAGGCATGCTTCCCAGTCGTAGCGCTCCTCCACGAACGCCCGGCCGCGATCTCCGAGGGCGCGCGCCTCGTCGGGGCGTTCGATCAGGCCGAGGATCGCCTCGGCTTGCTCCTCGGCCGAATCGGCGAGGAGGAAGTCGCGCCCCGGCCGCCCCTCGACCCCCTGGGTCGCGGAGGTCGTCCCGACGACGGGGAGCCCCATCGCGAGGGCCTCGAGGACCTTGTTCTGGATCCCGCGCGCGATGCGGAGCGGGGCCACGGAGATGCTCGCGCGTCGCAGCCAGTCGCTGGGGTCATCGACGAATCCGGTGACTTCGACGCCGTCCATCCGACCGAGTTCCTGCACCTCGGGGGTCGGATGCGCGCCGACGATCGAGAAGCGAGCCTGCGGCGCGCGCTCCCTCACGCGCGGGAAGATCTCCTCGCAGAACCACCGGCACCCATCGACGTTCGGGTAGTAGTTCATGACCCCGACGAAGACGAGGTGCGCCGGTTCAGCCTCCTCGGGAGCCGGCCGGTAGGCGTCGAGGTCGACGCCGTTGCGCAGGACCGAGGAGGGGGCCCCCGGGATCTCGCGTTGGAAGATCTCTTCCTCGAGCGGTGTGCAGAAGATGTTTTCGTCGACGGCGTGGGCGAGTTCGACCTCGAACGCCCGCAGGGTGCGCGCCTCGCGTGCGTAGACCCAGCGCATCGGGAAGCGCGTCCGTTCGGCGTACTGGCGCCACTTGTCCGAGTCGAGCTCGGCGAAATGCATCACACGCGGGACATCGTGGCGCAGGAAGAACGCCCCCATGGAGGAGGAGTAGGCATACGCGAGGTCTGTGTCGGCGATCCATCGATCCACCTGGGCCTGGAGCGCGGCCGAGCCGAAGACATTGAGCGTCATCGGGCGCCGGCCCAGGAGGCCGGGCAACGACGCGAGCTTGCTCTTCGGCCGAAACGTCGCGATCTCGAAGCCTCGCCGCGCGAGCTCGCGGGCCGCATCGCGGTCTCCTTCGTCATGCTCGAAGGCGACCACGCGCACGCGGTGGTCGCGAGCCATGCGCTCGATCAACCTCCAGGTCGTGATCTTGTCGCCCCGGTTGGGGGGGAAGGGGACGCGCTGGGAGAGGAAGAGGATGTTCAAAGCTCGAAGCGTTCCTCAGGGCGTGTCGGGGTCTCGGGCAGGTCGCTCACCTTGACGTCCTCCGCATAGATCCCCGAGAGGGCCTGGTTATAGCGTCCGTCCCGGAACCACGTGCGCCAGGGACCGGTGCGTTTTCCGTTCTCGAAGGCCCCTTCCCAGCGAACTCGCCCATCCTCCGCGGTGGCCCGCTCCGCGACGCGTAGACCGTGCTCGAACCGCGTCTCGAGCTCGATGCCGCCCGTCGGCCAGTACTTGCGGCTGATCCCTTCGAGTTCGCCGGTGTCGTCGTAGTGCATCTCCGACCGCAGGGTTCCCGTCCCGTACCACCAACGCCAGGTCCCCACGAGGTGCCCGTCGACGTAGGTCCCGCTGCTCGCGGGACTGCCGGTGTCGAACCAGTACTCCCAGAGTCCGTCGTGGCGTCCCTCGATATAGTTTCCGCGCGAGTGCATCTTCCCGTCGGGATGCCAGGTGAGCCAGGTGCCCGTGCGGCGTCCGTCCAGGTACCGACCGACGGACTTCGGTGTGCCGTCGGGGTAGAAGGTTCGCCAGGTTCCTTGGGGGATTCCATCGACGAGTACGATCTCGGCCCAGACGGTGCCGTCCGCATAGCGCGTCACCCGCCGGCCGTCCGAGCAGCCGATGAGCAGGAGGGCGGTGAGCGCGAGGGCCCACTTCACGGATCTTCCCCCACGTAGCCCAGGCCGCTGAACTGCTCCTGGATCGAAGGGGGCAGGGCCTCTTCGGGGGCGTGTTCGAAGTCTTCCGCCCTGGTGTGCGCCTCCTCGAGGAGGGTTTCGAGGGTCTCTGTCAGCCGTAGAACCTCTTCGGGATGCTCGCCTGCGACGTCCGTGGTCTCGCCCGGATCCTCGGACAGGTCGTACAGCATGGGCGCTCCCCCGAGGGGGCGGACGAGCTTCCACCTTCCTTCGCGCACCCCTTCTAGGCGAGCGAGCGGACTCATGCGGGTCTCGATCAGGGCTGTGCGCCGCATGCCGCTCGGCTCGCCGGTGAAGAGCGGAACGAGGGTGGCCCCGGCTGCCTGCGACGGGGTGGGGAGTTCGAGCAGGTCGAGGAGGGTCGGCAAGAGATCGATGCTGCGGACCTGGGCCGTGATCCGCGTCGGGGCAATCCCCGGAGCGCGCAGGATCATCGGGATCCGCGTCACCTCCGAGAAGAGCGTCGCTCCGTGCCCCGTGCCTCCGTGCTCCAGGAACTCCTCCCCGTGGTCCGCGACGAGGACCACGATCGTCTCCTCCGCAAGCCCCGCCTCCTCCAGCGCGTCGAGCACCCGCCCGACCTCGTGGTCCGTCGCGGCGATCTCGCCGTCGTAGAGGTCGAGCTGGTGCTGCAGGGCATCGTGCGTGGGGTCGAGGAAGTGCTCGGTGAAGCCCGGCGCCTCCATGTAGTCCGAGTGCGGATCGAAAAAGTGCAGCCACAGGAGCCATGGCCTGCCGTCGTCGACCGCGGCCTTGCGCTCGAGGAAATCGATCCCGCCGTCCGCGATCACATCGGCCGTGCGCGCTCGGTCGGGATCCACCTTCGGGTAGGCAAAGGTGTCGTCGAAGTGGACGAAGCCCTGCTGGAGTCCGTGGCGCGTCGTGCAGAAGAGGTGGCTGACGACGCACGCTGTGTCGTAACCGTGGGCGAGCAGGAGCTCGGTAAGCGTCGTGAAGGAGTCGTCGAGGCGCGAGCCGTACCCCCAGCATCCGTTCGTCGTCGTGTAGGTCGACGTGAAGAGGCTGGCCATGGCCGGCAGGGTCCAGGGCGCCGAAGCGGTCACGTCCTCGAAGACCACGGCTCCCGTCGCGAAGGCGTCGATGCGGGGAGAGGTGGCCCGCTCGCAGCCGTACGTCCCGAGCTGGTCGGCGCGCAGCGTGTCGATGCTGATGAAGAGCACGTTCGGCCTGCTCGGGGTGGAGGCCGATCCGCAGGCGCTCGCCGCCAGCGCGCACGCGAGGAGGATCGAGGGGAAGCGGGCGGGGTTCGTTTCGGAGGGGACCACGGTGCGGGCCATTCTATCGGAGCGATCGGTCGCGAACTGACGCGGAGAGCCGGCTCAACGTCGACCGTGTTCGGCGGGCGCTTCGGCCTCGCGCTTCTTTCCGCGGCCCCGGCGGGTCCCGCGAGGCCGCTTCGGAGCTCGCTCCGGTCCCCACTCCTCGGGAGCGACGAAGTCTTCGGGTTGGCCCCCATCGGTGGGCAGGGCGAGCTCGGGAACCGATTCGGATCGGTAGGCGTCGAGGCGCGCCTTCAGTTTCGCGACGACCTCCGGATGGTCCAGGGCGAGATCCTTCGACTCGGTCGGGTCCGCGACGATGTCGTAGAGTTCGATCCGCTCCCGGCCCTCTCGTCGGTGGTGGGATAGGAGCTTCCAGCGACCCTCGCGCACGGCTCCGGAAACATGGTTGATGCCGAGCAGCATCTCCGTGCGCGGGCTGGGAGCCTTGCCGCTCAGGGTCTCCCACTGATCGATCCCATCGAGCGCCGGGTTGCCCTCGAGGTCTGCGCCGGCGATCCCCGCGAGGGTCGGAAAGAGGTCGACGACGTGGAGGAGACCCTCGACCTTCGAGCCCGCCGGGATGCGCGTGGGCCAGCGAGCCGCGGCCGGCACGCGCACACCTCCCTCGTAGAAGTCTCCCTTGCGTCCGTGCAGCGGCTGGTTCGCGATGTGCCCGACCTCCTGCTGGCCGCCGTTGTCCGACAGGAACAGGACCAGCGTATTCTCCCGCATTCCCTCTCGATCGATGGCTTCCAGGACCTCTCCGATCACCGAGTCCATGTGCGCGATCAGGGCCGCGTAGGCTGCGAAGTCCTCGTCGGCGAACTCCTTGCGGTACCGTCGCATCCATTCGCGGGGCGGCTCCAGAGGTCCGTGGGCAGCCGTGAACGGGACGTAGAGAAAGAGCGGGCGAGCCGGGTCGCGCTCCTCGATGAGGCGGATGCACTCCTTCCCGATCAGGGCGGTCGCGTGGCCGCGTTCGTGGATCGTCTCGTCGTCGCGGTGCCAGTCCACACCGTGCATGCGCTCGTGGCGCCGGTAGTCGACGCTGCCGGTGAAGCAGCCGTACTGGTGTTCGAAGCCCCGGCGCGTCGGGAGGAACGCCTCTTCGCTGAACCCCAGGTGCCACTTGCCGACGATCGCGGTTTCGTATCCCGCGTCCCGCAGCACCTCGGAGAGTAAGCGCTCACCGGTGTCCAGCCCGTGTGGGCTCCAGGGGCGCAGAACCCCGAATTGCAATCCGTAGCGGATCGGATAGCGCCCGGTCAGGAGCGCCGCACGCGTCGGGGTGCACAGCGGCTCGACGTAGAACGAGTCGAGCTCGACCCCCTCCTCGACGAGGCGATCGATGTTGGGTGTGTCGACGAGGTCGGAGTGGTAGCCGACGGAATTCCAGCCCACGTCGTCCGCGAGGAACAGGACGATGTTGGGCCGCGGGGGCGGACCGGAATCCGGCTCCTGCGGAACGACAGGAGGCGATGGCGCGGCCGCACAGGCCGCAGCCAAGAGAGCGCACAGGGACACGGGACCGTTCAGCTCCATTCCTCCCGGTAGTGGGGGAGGAGAAGCTCGCCCGCCTCGGGGCGGTTCGGGAACACGAGACGGCGGCCGTCCCACTCCAGGGTCTCGTGCGGATAGGAAAGCGCGACGTTGCCGAGCAAGACGATCTCGGTCAGGTGGGTCGAGTATTCGAACGGTGCGCTCGTCGCGCCCATGCCCAGGCAGGCGTTCACCCACTGGTGCCAGTGGTTCTCCGTTTCGACCTCGGGGACTTCCACCTCGAAGCGCTCCTTCGGGAACAGGAGCGGGACCTCGTAGGGACTCGCGAGCAGCGCGCCGTTCGTCCCGAGGAACAGGCAGGCGTTGTCGTAGACCTTCTCCGGAGCGCCGATCTCGTCGAGGAGTTCGCGCCAGACCTTCTTGCCGCCGTCGTGCCAGACGAGGCGAAGGCCGCTCTCGATCGTGTGGCGCGTCGGGGCGAACTGGTACTCGACCCGCGACCACTCGGGATAGGTCTCGGCATTCGGCGCGGGGCCGTCGGAGCGCAGCGTGAGCGGATGGCCGAGTTCGAGGAACCACACCGCCGGATCCATCAGGTGACAGCCCATGTCGCCCTGGGCTCCCGTGCCGAAGTCCCGCCAGCCGCGCCAGGCGAAGGGGTGGTACGAGCCCTTCTTGTAGGGGCGATACGGCGCGACGCCGAGCCACAGCTCCCAGTCGAGCTCCTCGGGGACTTCGTCCTCACCCTCCGGCCGGTCGCATCCCTGGGGCCACCATCCGTGGGGACGATCGGTCCACACGTGGGCCTCGTAGACCTTCCCGATGTGTCCCTGGCGGAAGAGCGCAAGCGCCTGGGCATAGGGTGTGTTCGAGTGGTTCTGGATGCCCATCTGGGTCCAGACGCGTGCACGAGAAGCGAGGTTCGCGATCGCGCGCGCCTCCGCCACGGTCCGTGTGAGCGGCTTCTGGCCATAGACGTGCAGGCGTCGGGCGAGGGCCTCGGTGATCACCGGCGCGTGCATGTGATCGGGGATCGTCACGTGCACCGAATCGATGCGTCCTTCCTCCTCGCGGAAGAGTTCTCGCCAGTCGCGATAGAGCCGGGCCTCGGGGTAGAGCTCCGCGGCCTTTTCCAGGTGTCCCCGATCCACGTCGCAGAGGGCTGCCACTTCGACCTCGGGATGCGCCGCGATCTGCGCGAGGTCTCCGGCGCCCTGCCCGCCGACACCGATCCCGGCGTGGCGCAGTTTTCCGCTGGTCGTGCGGCGCGCACCGGTGGTGCGACACCCGGAGAGCGCAAGCGCGGTGGCGGCGGAGGTGGCTTGGAGGAGCCTTCTTCGGGAGAGGTCGATGAGCGGGTTGGACATGGCCGTCTGGTGGAAAACGGAGGGATGGGTCCCGTGCACCGTACTCGCCGATCCACTTCCCCGCGAGTCCCTGGCGCCGGCGGAGTCCGGATCCGTTGGTCGCCGTCTCGCCCCGGCGCTCCCCGCCCCGAGAACCACGGGAAAGCTTGTCCGCGTTCCGCGTTTCACCCTTTCGAGGCTTCCGGATGGGAGCTAGCTTGTTCGGCCGACCCACGGCCGATTCCTCCCGTGGGGGTTCCCCAAGACCACACCCTGGAGCGCTCCTGATGTCCAACTCGGATCTCGTGCAGAAAGAAGTCGACACCTTCATGGCCTCTCTGAAGGAGCGCAACCCGGGTGAGCCCGAGTTCCACCAGGCGGTCCACGAGGTGACCGAGTCCCTGATGCCGTTCGTGCTCGAGCACGAAAAGTACCGCAAGGCGCGCATCCTCGAGCGGATGACCGAACCGGACCGGATCCTCACGTTTCGGGTGACCTGGGAGGACGACAACAAGGAGATCCAGGTCAACCGGGGCTGGCGCGTGCAGTTCAACAACGCGATCGGTCCCTACAAAGGCGGCTTGCGCTTCCACCCGACCGTGACCCTGAGCGTCCTCAAGTTCCTCGGCTTCGAGCAGGTCTTCAAGAACAGCCTGACCACCCTGCCGATGGGGGGTGGAAAGGGTGGCTCGAACTTCGATCCGAAGGGCAAGAGCGACAGCGAGGTGATGCGCTTCTGTCAGGCGCTCATGGTGGAGCTGTATCGTTACATCGGTTCGGACCGTGATATCCCCGCCGGCGACATCGGAGTCGGTGCGCGTGAGATCGGCTACTTGTTCGGCCAGTACCGGCGGCTCGAGAACCGCTTCACCGGGACGATCACCGGCAAGGGACTGTCGTTCGGCGGCAGCTTGATCCGCGCCGAAGCGACCGGGTTCGGTGCGGTCTACTTCGCTGAGAACATGCTCGCGAAACGCGGAGAGGGGCTCGATGGCAAGACCGCGGCGGTATCCGGCTCCGGGAACGTGGCGCTCTACGCGATCCAGAAGCTGGCGGAGAAGGGCGCGCGCGTCGTGACCGCTTCGGACTCCTCGGGCTTCATCCACGACCCGGAGGGGATCCGAGACGAGAAGTTCGAGTGGCTGCGCGAACTCAAGGAGCAGCGGCGCGGCCGAATCCGGGAATACGCCGAGAAGTTCGGCTGCGAGTTCGTCGAGGGCCAGCGTCCCTGGGGGGTCCCCTGCGAGCTGGCCTTCCCCTGCGCGACCCAGAACGAGGTCAACCGCCAGAACGCCGAGGACCTCGTCAAGAACGGCTGCATTGCCGTCACCGAGGGCGCCAACATGCCGAGCGACCTGGACGCGATCCGCGTGTTCCAGGAGGCGGGCATTCTCTTTGCGCCCGGTAAGGCGGCGAATGCCGGCGGGGTTGCTGTTTCGGGCCTCGAGCAGAGCCAGAACGCGATGCGCATCTCCTGGACCCGCGAGGAGGTGGATCGCCGCCTGCAGGACATCATGCGCAAGATCCACGACCGCTGCATCGACTTCGGGGCGAACGGAAGCGATGCGCCGAACTACGTCAAGGGCGCCAACATCGCCGGCTTCATCAAGGTCGCCGACGCGATGCTCGCCTACGGCGCGGTCTGATTTTCGATCCCACGGAGGACCTGGCATGGCCAAGCGAATCGACTGGTACTACCACCGCAAGGGGTGAACGAGCTGCAAGCGTTCCGACGCCTTCCTGGAGGGTCGGGACATCACCGTTCGTGAAACGGTGAACGCGACGAAGGAGCGCTTCGGCGCCGACGCGCTCCCCGAGCTCTTCGAGGGGGCGGCGAAGGTCGTCGTCGCCAAGGGCAAGAAGGCGCTCGTCTTCGACATGCGAAAGAGTTCCGCGGAAGATGCAGACTTCCAGAAGGCCGTTCTCGGCCCTTCGGGGAATCTGAGGGCTCCGGCGGTCCGGGCCGGGAAGAGCTGGCTCGTGGGTTTCCACGAGGAATCCTGGCTCGATCGGTTCGGCTGAGATCCGGATAGGAGGCCCGGAGCGCGCTCGAAGGGGGGGCTCGCGGCGTGGCGGGGAGGACTTCGGTCGATCGGGGCTCCCGGCCGATGAGTGGGCATGGTCTTCGTCCGGCTCCACATGACCCCCTCCCCGCTCTCCTTCGAGACGTCGATGCCGGCTCGGGACGCGCTCGAAGAGTTTCGACGCCGCCGCATTCGGCACGCTCCCGTACTCGAGCGGGGTGCGCTCCTCGGGATCGTGACCGAGCGGGATCTCGTCCGCGTCCTGCCGGGCACGGTCGCGGACTACGAGGGGGCCCAGGGGTTGCGCGCCTCGAGGACGACGGTCGCAATGGCGATGACGAAGAATCCGATCTGCGTCTCCCCGAACGACCACATCGACGACGTGGCCAGGCTCCTGCGCGACAAGAAGATCAGCGCCGTGCCGGTCGTCTCGGATTCGAAGCTCGTGGGGATCCTGACTTCCTCCGACCTCTTCGACGCCTTCGAGGCCATGTTCTCCGGTCAGCCCGGGAAGCGCTTCACCCTGCTCCGCCCCCCGGGGGCGAACTACAACCCCGGCTTCGATCTTGTGCGCTGCGCCGTCGATCTCGGAATCGAGCTCCACTCGCTGGTCCGCGCCGGCCACTCCAGGGGAGGCGAGGTCCTCACGGTGTACGTCGAGGGCGACGTGGACCGGCTCGAGGAGTTTCGCACCCGTGCGGAAGACAACGGCTACGTGCTTCTCGAGAAGGACGACCGGCGCCTGAAGCGCCCCGCTTGAGGGGACGTCGTCAGGGCAGCGTCTTCGAGTAGTTGTCCAGCAAGACTCGATACCAGATCCGGTTGGAGCCGCCGTCGGTCCCGACCGCGTCCACCTGGAAGATGTAGAAGCCGTCGCGGAGCCCCGCTGCTTCCGTGTCCAGCGTGAATTCGAACGGTGGTGCGGACACCGTCCTGCTGGTCACGAGGCTCGGCGGATCGAACCCCGCGTCGAGGATCGAGAGTACCACATGGTCGATTCCGTCTCCGTCGAGGGAGCCCACCTCGGGATCGTCGACTGCCGCAGCGAACTTGACCACGCCACTGACCGGATCCTCGCGGGGTGGGGAGAGGACGTCGACGATCGGAACGACGTCGGTGACGGGCGAAGCGAGGGGGTCGAGCGTGACGGCCAGCGTGATCGGATCGCCCGGCTTCGTCACGTTTTCGATCGAGATCCCCCCTGCGCTCAGATCATCGAACACCTCACCGGGGGCGAGGCGCGCGTCGATGGCCTCGTCGCCCGGGGAGCCCTGGTTCATGTCGAGCAGGATCAGATCATCGAACGGATTCGAGGAAGCGATCTGGATCACCGCCCCGTCCGCGAGGGTCGGTTCGGTCGCGCGCTGGTAGACCCAGTAGTCGCTCGTGTTGTCCCGGCGGATGCGGAGGGCGGAGGGAAGGCCGATTCCCGGCGTTTCCAGCGGGGCGAGCTGGTAGGTGCCCGACTGGGTGACCGAGAGGATGTCCCCCTGCTGGATCCATCCCGAGCGCAGCTTGAAAGGAGCACTCGAGTGCAGGAAGCGGTTCCAGAGTTGGCCCGTCCCCATCGGGTCGAACAGGTCGCCGTAGCGCACGAGGGTTCCAGGCCCCAGTGGGTCCCCGTCCCAAAAGTCCGCGTGCGGTCGTCCGATCGTGTGGCCGATCTCGTGCACGACCACACGCTCGAGGGTGTTCGACATCCAGGCCGTGCGTACCCACCCGTGGGCGGCCGCGCCGTTCCAGAGCTTGGCCGAGAAGATCACCTCACGGTCGTAGGACGAGACCGCAACGCCGGCGAGCTTGGCGGCCCGCAGTGCATCGGCGCGGATGTGGACCTGGGAGGTCTCCGGGTCGTATTCGCTCGCCCGACGCGGGATCAGAAGCGGCGGCCAGGGGATGTCGATCTCGAGCTGGAGTCTGCCGTTGCTGTCGACGCGATAGGCATCCGAGACGGTGTCCGCGATCCGTTGGACCTGGGAGAGGCCGTCCGGCGTCGAAGCGAACAGGGCCGGCTCGTCGAGGTACTCGACGACGAGGAAGAGGACTCTCTTGGTCCCGAGGAACGGATAGTCGAGCACGTTGCCGGACACCACGGGCTGGGTCGAGCCGCTGGGGGCGTCCGTACCCCCGCCGCCTCCGCCGCACCCGATCAAAGCCAGGCCGGCGAGCAGCGGGAGAAGAGGGTGGTGGGGGCGAAGAGGGGACACGGGGAAGCTGGGCGCTCAGGGGGTGCAATCCGGGACAAGGATACCCGAGCCGTGTGGGACGAGTGCTCGGAGCTTCAGCGGGGGCGTCCAGGAGCGTTTCGAGCCGGAAGGGCTGACTGCGGCCAGGAGCCCGGCCTTCCCACCCCTAGGCTCCGAGCTCCCTCGGGTATCTCCCGATCGAGCAGGTTTTCCCTCCCGGTGTTACCACTAGGGCAGTCCCGCGGGCCCGAGGGCCTCGTACGGGTGCTTCCTTCTCCGTCCCCTTCCCTGCGCCATGTCCCGACGTCCCCATTCGAGCACCCTCCGCCGTCTCCCCCTCTGCGGTGCCCTCGCGTTGGCCCTCGCCGCCCCGGCCTGGGCCCAGGCGCGCACCCCGCGCCTCCTGGTCGACCACCCCGGAACCAAGCGCAACAACTACTTCGGGCTCGATGTCTGGGTGCTTCCAGACTTCGACGGGGACGGGCTCGCCGAATGGGCCGTCGGACGAGGGGGAACTGCGAACGGACGCGCGACGCCCGAGGTGAAGGTGTTCTCCGGAGCCGACGGCTCCCTGATCCACAAGATCGCCGGTTTCGGGACGATCAACGGCCTGTTCCTGGAGTCCTTCGCGGGGCTCGGCGACGTGGACGGTGACGGCGTGGGGGACTACGCCTACGGCAGCGCAAACGCGACCGTCGGGAACCGGCCGAACGTCGGCAAGGTGCAGGTCATCTCGGGCGCGACGGGGACCGTGATCTATGTTCGCGACGGGATCACGAACTTCGGGGGCTTCGGAGCCAGCCTCGCCGGCGTCGGGGACACGAACGGAGACGGCATACCCGACCTCGTGGTCGGAGCTCTCGGGACGCTCAACGAGAACGCGTGGATCCTGGATGGGAGAAACGGGGCGGTTCTCCACCGCGTGCCCGGTCCCAAGGGGCTCGGCGACATCGAGTTCGGCTACTCGGCCGCGGCGATGGGGGATCTCGACGGGGACGGGATGGGGGACTTCGCGGTCGGGACGCACTCGGGCCAGCTCGTCGAGTTCTTTTCGGGGGCGAGCGGCAGGATGCTCTTCCAGGCGGCCGGCTCGGCCTCCTTCGGGCGCTCGCTCGCGAACCTCGGAGACATCGATGGCGACGGACTCTCCGATCTTCTCGTCGGCGAGCCCCTCGCGAACAGCGTCTCGATCCTTTCGGGTGCGGACGGAACCCTCCTGCACCGGTTGACCTCGCCCGACGGAGTGCGCTTCGGGGAGGCGGTCGGCCTGGCGGGAGACGTGGATCGAGACGGGCGCGGGGATCTGCTCGTCGGTGATCCCGAGTTCCTGAACCGCAGCGGTCGCGTGCAGGTCTTCTCGACCCGTGCGAGCATGGAAGGCCGAGCGGGGCTTCTCTTCGAGATCGTCGGCCCCGTGAACGGAGACCGGCTCGGTGCGAGTGTCGCGGGAGGACTCGACTTGGATGGCGACGGCCGCGCGGACTTCGTCACCGGCGCACCCGGGGCCGAGATCGCGAAGAAGCGGTCGGGGGACGCGGCCTCGTGGTCAGGCTTCCGCCGCCGCGGTGCGCGCGACCAGGGCCCCGACGTCGCCGATCAGGGATCGCCGAGCGGGGGGATCAAGGACTAGCCGGATGGGGACAGGGAGTCCCGGTGTGGATCACGCTCGCTTGCGGGCGAGCTTCCCCGCGTCGAAGGAGTCCACCTGGACGGCTTCGCCGCGAGCGGCCTCCGCTGCCTCGATCCGCGCCCGCTCTTCGGCGCTGATGATGCCCGCTTCGGCGGCGCGCTCCACGAGGGTGGCCTTCGGCTTGCGGTCGAGTTCCTTGGCGCGCGTCGCGGCGTGGATCTTCGACCAGGCGTCCTTCGCGGCGAGGATCTTGCCGAGCGTCTCCTCGAGGAAACCGAGGCCGGCTTCTCCATCGGCGGGCACATACATCGAGGTGGTCAGGCGCTCACGCAGCTCGCCGCCCTCGACGAGGGCACGGGCGACCTTGGCCCCCAGGTGGTCGCTCGGCGGCGCGGAGCGGCGGCCGAGCGGGAAGATGACAGGGCGCAGCAGGCGCGCGACCCAGCGGGCGGGGAGGTTTCGGAGGACGCCGTCGAGGGCGATCTCCACGCGATACAGCGCGTCCTCCACGGACCAACGCATGACGTCGACGTCCGCCGCCGGGCTGCCCTCGTCGTGGAAGCGCTTCAGGGAAGCCGAGGCGAGGTACATCCATGCGAGCGCGTCGGCGAGCCGGCCGGTGATCGTTTCCTTGCGCTTGAGGGAACCCCCGAGCGTGCCCATCGCAACGTCTCCGAGGAGTGCGAACGAGGCCGATGCGCGCGTGAGGCGCCGGTAGTACGGGGCCGCGACCCCGGGAGGCGCGGTGGCGAGGGCGCCGTTCGTCAGTCCGAGCACGAGGGATCGCACTGCGCTCTGGACCACGAACCCGACGTGCCCGAAGAACGCACGGTCGAAGAGCGGGACATCGTCCTCGAAGGCACCGCGCATCTCGTCTTGGACGAATGGGTGGCAGCGGATGGCGCCCTGGCCGAAGAGGATCATCGAGCGCGTGAGGATGTTGGCGCCCTCGACGGTGATTGCGATCGGGAGCGCCGTGTAGCCGCTCGCGAGAACGTTGCGCGGGCCCATCGAGATCCCCGCCCCGCCGACGATGTCCATCGCGTCGTTCGTGGACTTGCGCATCGCCTCGGTCAGGTAGCACTTCACGATCGCGGAGGCGACGGCGGGCTTCTCGCCCATGTCGACCGCGGCCGCGGTCATGCGACGCGCGCCCTCCATCATGTAGGCGCGCCCGGCGATCCGCGCGAGGGGCTCGGCGATGCCCTCGAACCTGCCGATCGGCATCCCGAATTGCTTGCGCACCGTCGCGTAGGCGCCCGTCGTGCGCACCGCGAGCTGGACCGCGCCTGAAGCCATCGAGGGCAGGGACACGCCGCGTCCCGCCGAGAGTGACTGCATGAGCATCAACCACCCCCGGCCGGCGTTCTTGCGCCCGCCGATGATGAAGTCGAGCGGCACGAAGATGTCCTTGCCGTGGGTCGGGCCGTTCATGAAGGCCGAACCCATCGGATCGTGGCGTTCGCCGACCTCGACCCCGGGGAGGTTGGTCGGGATCAACGCGCAGGTGATCCCGAGCTCCTTGCGGTCACCGAGAAGCCCGTCGGGATCGCGCAGCTTGAATGCGAGTCCGAGCACGGTCGCCACCGGGGCGAGGGTGATGTAACGCTTGTTCCAGGTGAGACGCATGCCGAGCACCTCCTCGCCTTCGAAGGTGCCCTTGCAGACGATGCCCTCGCTCGTCATCGACCCGGCGTCGCTGCCCGCGCCCGGCTCGGTCAGAGCGAAGCACGGGACCTCTTCCCCGGTCGCGAGGCGGGGCAGGTAGTGATCCTTCTGCTCCTTCGTGCCGTAGTGCAAGAGCAGCTCCGCGGGGCCGAGGGAGTTCGGGACCATCACCGTCACGCAGAGGGGAACCGAACGGCTGGAGAGTTTTGCGACGACAGCCGAGTGTGCCACCGCCGAGAACCCCAGCCCGCCGTACTCCTTCGGGATGATCATTCCGAAGAACCCCTCGTGCTTCAGGAGCTCCCACACCTCGCCGGGGAGGTCCCCCGCTCGGTTCGTCTCCCAGTCGGTGACCATCTGGCAGACGCGCTCGCAGGGCCCGTCGAGGAACGCCTGCTCCTCGTCGGTGAGCTTCGCGGGAGAGATCCCGTGCAGCCGGTTCCAGTTCGGAGCACCGGTGAAGAACTCCGCCTCCCACCAGACGGTCCCCGCCTCGATCGCGATGCGCTCGGTCTCGCTCATGCGCGGCAGGATCGGCTTGATGAGCGGCAGGAGATGGCGGGTTACGAACGCCTGGCGGAGCGGACGCAGGCCCGTGATCGCGGCGAGGGCGACGAGGAACAACCCCAGGAACACGAGTCCCGCACCGGGGGAGCCGCCGCCGGAAACACGCCACAGCCCGAGGAGCAGGACGAAGAGCGGCAGGATCCAGCCCAGCCATGTCCGGCCCAGGAAGAACAGCGTCAGACCGACGAGGATCGCTGCAACGAGGAACATCCACATGATGAGATTCGAGGGGGAGGGGGGCGAGCTGGACCCGTACGGAACGCTGCTACCCTATCGGACGCTTCCGAGGCTTTCCCAAGCCCGCTGGCGCCGGCCGGGCCCATAGCGGGCGGCTCCGCGGAGACTCGGTCCTCCGGGTCCTCCCGGCGCGCGGGCCTCCCGAGGATCTCGTTCGCGTCGTCCGATTTGCAGTCTCGTATTTCTGCCCTTCGAAACGGTTCGAAGCGCGCCTCCCGAGCGGACAGGGCTCGAATCGCGCGCGCCCGATCCGCCGAAGTTCATTCGAGCACGCCCATGCGAGCGAGCTGCCGATCCTGGATGCGTGCGAGGAGGAGCTGCGCGCAAATCGCCCCGAGGAGGGCGCAAAACATGTCCCACTGCGTGTCCCAGGGATCCCCCTGCGTCCCGAGGAAGGCCTCC
Organism: Planctomycetota bacterium; assembly: GCA_011053145.1. Lineage (GTDB taxonomy): Bacteria > Planctomycetota > UBA1135 > UBA1135 > DRLC01. Next base: position 23,958 of record DRLC01000068.1, read on the forward strand.
GCCGCCTCCCCCGTGAGGACCGCGGTCCACCACTCGATGAACTCGTAGAAGACGCTGAACGAGAGCGCGAGCGCCGTCGCGATCGTGAAGAGCCAGCGACCCGGTCGCAGGGGCGAGGTCCGCAGCAGGATCTCGCGTGCGAGGAGCGCGGGGACGAAGCCCTGTGCGAGGTGCCCGAGGCGGTCGTAGGGGTTGCGAGCGAGGTCGAATGCATCGCGCACCCAGTCGCCGAGCGGTACCTCCGCGTAGGTGTAGGCGCCTCCCAGGGCCAGGATCGTCGCGTGGATCCCGAAGAGAACGAGGAGCAGGGAGGTGAGGGGGAAGCGACGTGCCGACGCCAGGAGGATCGGCGTCGCGAGAACGATCGGGGCAACCTCGAGCGCCCAGGTGAGCCGGTCGGCCGGTCCCAGGAACGAGAGGGCGAGGAGCACGGCGAACCATGCCAGAAGGGGAATGAGGCGGCGATCCACGGGGGCAGGGGGCGCCGGGAGGGCGCTCGAGGAACCGTCATAAGGTTCCGAATGTCCGCGGTCGATGAAAAGGCCGAACGCCATGAAGAACCGCCGCAAGAACAAGCTTCCCGATTCGCCCTTCCAGTTCCGCTTCGGCATTGCGATCGCCGGGGTCTCCTTCGTCGTGGTGGTCGTGCACGCGGCCGTGATCCACCTGACCCTCGGCGACCTGCTCGGGGAAGCAGCCGCCCAGCGGCTCCTCGTCGCCACCTTCGCGACCCTCGCCGCCGGCCTTCCGTTGGCCGCCGTGGCCGGGGCGCGCATCCTGTTCCCCGTCGCCGGCCCGTTGGCTCGCGTTCGCTCCCACCTGCGTGCGGTGCTCGACGGAGAGAAGCCCCGGCCTCTGGTGCTTCGCCGCGGCGACCCGCTCGGGGACGTGGCATCGATGCTGAACCGGATCCTCGAAGAGCGCGGCACGGTGCCTGAGCCCGCGAAGGGCGCTCAGCCTGCCGCGACTTCGCTCGAGGGTCCTCCTCCGGCACTCCCCACCGAGCCGGAGTACGACGACACGCCCGAGTACCTCGTCTGACGGCGCGGCGGCCCGGGTCGGCATCGGATCCTCGCGAATGGAATCGGGGTGCCCTCGTATGGGCGCCGAATCCGCGGTATCACGAGCGCGGATCGGACCCTCCACCCCTACGAGCTCCCCCGTGACCCCCGCCGTCCGCCTCTCCGGCGTCACCAAGACGTTCGGCTCCCATACCGCCGTGCAGGACCTCTCGATCGAGGTTCCGCGCGGCGCTCTCTACGGTTTCATCGGCCCCAACGGATCCGGCAAGACCACGACGATCCGGATGATCCTGCACATCCTCGCACCGGACGAGGGGAGGATCGAGGTGCTCGGCCAGCAGGGCACGCGGGCCGCGAACGACCGCGTGGGCTACCTCCCCGAGGAGCGCGGCCTCTACAAGAAGATGACCGTGCGCCGGCTCCTGACCTATTACGCGTCGCTCAAGGGAATGGGCGGGCGTGCGGCGAAGCGCGAGATGGACGCCTGGCTCGAGCGTTTCGAACTCACCGACTGGATCGACAAGAAGACCGAGGCCCTGTCGAAGGGGATGAGTCAGAAGGTCCAGTTCATCGCGACGGTGATTTCGAAACCAGAGCTGATCATCCTCGATGAGCCCTTCTCCGGTCTCGATCCGGTCAATCTCGAGGTCCTGCGCAAGGCGATCCTCGATCTCAACGCGTCCGGATCGACGGTGATCTTCTCGACCCATGACATGACGGTTGCCGAGCAGATGTGCGATCAGCTCTTCATGATCTTTCGCGGCAAGAAGGTGCTGGACGGGACGCTCGAGGAGATCCAGGCGCAGTATGGGCAGGACACGCTGCGTGTGCGCACGGACGGGGGAGTTCGGGCCCTGGAAGAGATCGACGGCGTCGAGCAGGTGCTCGACCTCGGCCGCGTCCAGGAGGTGCGCTTCGCGGGGGATCCCCAGGACCTTCTGCGCGCCCTGTGCGAGCGCACACGCGTCCACCACTTCGAAGAGGCTCGGCCGACCCTACACGACATCTTCATCCGCATCGCGGGCCCCGACGCCCGCGCGGATCTTCAGGCTGGACCCGGCACGCGGGAGGCGCTGCTCCGATGAACAAGATCTTCGCCATCGGCCGTGCCGAGTACCTCCAAGCCGTACGCTCCAAGGCCTTCCTGGTCGGAGTCTTCCTGATGCCGGTGATGATGGCCGGCAGCATCCTTGTCCAGGTCGCCCTCAAGGATCAGGTCGATCTCGAACTGCGGCGCTGCGCTGTCGTCGATCCGACCGGGGAGCTCATGGAGGTTCTCGAGCGAGCGGTCGTCGAGCGCAACGAGGCGATCTTCGAGACGGATGAGGAGACCGGGGAACGCAAGCAGATCCGGCCCGAGTTCGCGCTCGAACGCTTCGTTCCCACCGAAGGGGAACGGGCGGACATCGTCCTCTCGAAGCGTGTCGAGGACGGGGAGCTGACGGGGTTCCTGATCCTCTCCTCCGGGATCCTCGATCCGGATGCGGTCCCGACGGAAGACGCGCTCGTGTACCACACCGACGAACCCACCTTCACCGAACTCCCGAACTGGCTCGAGAGCGTGGTGAACAGCGAGGTACGCCGACGCCGCTTCGAGGCAGCGAAACTCGACCCGACGCTGGTGGCGAGGCTCAACCGCGCCGTACCGATGCGCACCTTCGGCTTGGCACACCTGCGCAAGGACGGCACGGTCGCCGAGGCGGAGGAGGAGAACAAGGCGCGCACCTTCGGCGTGCCGGCCGGGGCGCTGTTCTTGCTCTTCATCCTGGTGATGACCAGCGCGCCGCAACTGATGAACCAGGTCCTCGAAGAGAAGATGCAGCGCATCAGCGAGGTCCTCGTTTCGGCGGTGACCCCGTTCCAGCTCATGCTCGGAAAGCTCCTCGGATCGGTGGGTGTGTGTTCGACCCTCGCGTTGCTGTACCTGGGGGGCGTGTTTTGGTCGACCCACCACTACGGCGTTGCGAGCTTCGTCCCGCTCTCCACCTACGGGTGGTTCCTCTTGATGATGCTCTTCGCGCTCCTGATGTACGGATCGCTCTTCAGCGCGCTCGGTTCGGCCTGCTCGGAACTGCGTGACGCCCAGAGCATGATGATGCCCGCGATGCTCGTTCTGATGATCCCGATGTTCGCGTGGTCGGCCGTTCTCGAGGCCCCCAACGGAAGCGTCGCCACCGCGCTGACCTTCTTTCCGACCGCGACCCCGATGATCCTCTTGATCCGGCTGCTGGCGCCTCCGGGGCCACCGCTCGTCGAGGTCCTCGGCGGCGTTGCCATGTGCATCGTCACGACCCTCGCACTAGTCTGGGCGAGTGGAAAGATCTTCCGAGTGGGCGTCCTCGCCCAGGGGCAGGCGCCGAGCTATCGCAAGCTCATCGGCTGGATCCTGTCGAAGTAGCGCGGCGGAGCGACGGCGATGAACGCCGGGCGATCGGACTGCGACGTGCTCGTCGTCGGCGCGGGTGCGGCGGGGCTCTGGGCCGCGGCTCGCGCGGCCGAGGGAGGTGCGCGTGTATGTCTCTTCGAGAAGACTCCTCGCGCCGGTACGAAGGTGCTCGCCAGCGGAGGGACGCACTGCAACCTGACGACGACCCTGCCTCCCGAGGATGCGGCTCGACTCTTCGGTTCGGCGGGAGCGCGGTTCCTGCGCCACGCGTTTCGAGCGCTGCCCCCCGCGGCGGTCCGCGAACACTTCCGAACGCTCGGCGTCGAGACCGTCGAGGCACCGCTCGACAAGGTCTTCCCGGCGAGCGGACGTGCGCGGGACGTGCGCGACGCACTCCGTGCTTGGGCGCTTCGTGCTGGAGCCCGACTGCGCCTCGACTCCGCCGTCGTCGGGATCGAGGCACCGGACCCGGGCGGCCCGTGGGGCGTGCGGCTCGCGTCCGGGGAACGGGTTCTCACACGCTTCCTCGTTCTCGCGGTGGGGGGCAGGAGCTTCGCCCGCACGGGAACGAGCGGAGACGGGTACCGGTGGCTTCGCGAGCTCGACCTCCCCATCGTGGAGCCCGTCCCCGCCCTCGTCCCCCTCACGAGTCCCGCCGGGTGGGTCCATGAACTCTCGGGGATCTCCCTCCAGGATGTGGAGGTCCGCCTCGCCGAGCCGGGAGGCAAGACGATCGCCCGCCGCTCTCGACCGATCGTCTTCACGCACACAGGGATCTCGGGACCTGGGGCGATGGACCTTTCGGAGCACGTCGCCCGCGCCGGCCGGCCCCTCGAAGCACGACTCGATCTTCTGCCCGCCGTCGAGCGCGAGGAAGTGCGCGCGCTCCTGATCCGCTTCGGCTCGGTCCCAGGCCGTCCCGGAATCGGCCGCGCCCTCGCCCAGTCCGGTCACGTCTTTCCGCGCCGCCTCGTGGCCGCACTCGCGCGTCAGGCGGGATTCGAGCGTCCGCCCTCCTGCGCGGACCTCGCCCGCGCGAGCCGCCACCGCCTCGTCGAGGCGCTCAAGGGACTCGCGGTCCCGATCGACGGGACCCTCGGCTTCGACCGCGCCGAGGTCACCGCGGGAGGTCTCGCCCTCGGGGCGGTCGACCCGGGCACGATGCAGGTGCGCTCTCGCCCCGGCCTTTTCGTCTGCGGGGAACTTCTCGACCTCCAGGGCCCGATCGGCGGCCTGAACTTCCAGGCTGCCTTCGCAACCGCCGAACTCGTGGGGAGAACGCTCCAACGAACCGTTCCTGGCGCCGTTTCCTAACCGAGGTGCCACCGCTACGATGCCGCCGAGGCTTCTCCGTGGATACGGAGGGTTCTTCCTTCGGCTGCGGTTCGAATGAGCCGAACAGGCATCGGGGATCAGCGAGACCTTCCATGGATCGGGCGCACTTCTACGAAAGGGACTACTACGGGACGACGTTCCTGCACCCGCTCGCCGCGGCCTCGATGATCCTTCTCGGGATCATGACGCTGGCGTTGCCGCGGAAGTACGCACTCCTCCCGCTCCTGCTCCTGATCAATTTCATCCCGTGCTCGCAGCGGATCGCGATCGCCGGCCTCGATTTCAACCTACTGCGGATCATGATCATCTTCGGGTGGACGAGGATCCTGATGCGGGGAGAGTTCAAGGACATGGGCCTCGTCAAGCTCGACAAGCTCATGCTCGCCTGGGCGGCGTCCGAAACGCTGATCTACGTTCTGCAGTTCAAGAACTTCGGCGCGCTCGTGACGATGAGTGGGCGCATGATGGAGGCCGTCGGCGGGTACTTCATGGTGCGGGCTTTCGTGCGTTCCTGGGCGGACTTGAAGGCGCTCGCCCAGTGCATCTGCATCATCTCGATCCCCGTTGCGATTTTCTTCGTGATCGAGAAGAACACGGGGCGGAACTACTTCTCCATCTTTGGTGGTGTCCCCGAATACACGCACGAGAGGGAAGGCAAGCTCCGAGCGATGGGCGCGATCGCGAACCCGATTCTGGCGGGCTGCATGTGGGGGGCCTTCCTGCCTTTGATGGCCGCCCTTCTATGGCAGAAGGGCTCGCAGTTCCTAGGCGCCTGGGGAGTTCTGAACGGGCTGGTCGTCGTCGTCGCCTGCGCATCGAGCACGCCGCTCGCGTCCGTGATGGCCGCAGGGCTCGGCGGCTTTCTCTTTCTGCATCGCCGAAAGATGCACGAGATTCGGAAGGCGATCATCTGGGGCAGTATCGGGATGCACCTTTTGATGGAGACCCAGGGGCACCCACTTTGGCACCTGTTGGCGCGCATCGACCTCGTCGGGGGGTCGACCGGGTGGCACCGTTACAATCTGATCAACCAGTGGATCCACCGCTTCTGGGAATGGGCGCTGCTCGGAACCAAGACTACGGCGCACTGGGGATGGGGCCTCTGGGACGTCACGAACCAGTTCGTTCTCGAGTCGGTCCGGGGTGGGCTGCTGACGCTGATCGTCTTCGTCTGGATGATCGGGACCGCGTTCCGCTACGTCGGCCCCCTGTGGCGCTGGACGGAAGGAAACCGTGCCGAGGTTGCGATGGCCTGGGCGCTCGGCTGTTCGCTCTTCGCTCACATCTCTTCGTTCATCGCTGTTTCCTACTTCGGGCAGATGGTGATCGTGTTCTACATGCAGATCGCGCTGATCGCCGGGCTCTATGCCGCGATGAAGAGGGCCCAGGCCGAAGGGACCGAGGAGGTTCGGGAAGAGGGGGAGACCGCCGAGGTCGCCTCGGTTCCTTATCGGAGACGCAGGCCGCTGCTAGGCGCCTGACCCTCAGGGCCAGTGGACCCCCGCGGAGGGGTCTTCCGGCACGATCACGTCCCGGCGAACCCAGTCGGTTCCGTCGAGTCCCTCGATCCGCAGCGTGGAGCCGGCGGGCGCGGCGGGAATGCGCTGGGCTCCGCCGGCGTCCCGTTCCGTCGCGAGTTCGATCGGGCGCTCGAGGGGCGTCGAGGCGAGAGAGACCAAGAAGACGCGCAACCGGGGACCGGAGTCGGGGTGTTCGACCGGGAGCGCGGCACTCGGAAGGGAGACCTGGAGTGGCCCCTGCTCGGGGACGTCCACCTCGAGTGCGAGGGGAAGGGAGCCGGGCGCTTCGCGCAGCAGGAGTAGAGCGGGTCCGACATGGCGGCGTGCGAGCAGGCGGCCCGCCTCCACGTAGGAGGCTTCGAGTTCGGGCGCGTTCGGGTCACCGAGTGGGACGAGCGTGGCGGAGGTGAAGGAGGGATCCGGCGCACCGCCGCGGAGGCACTCGATGCTCAGGGCGGGGGGATCGGTCGGCAGCGTCAGGGTGCGGCTCTCCCCGGGTTCCAGATCCAACGCATAGGTGGAGCCCCGCCAGCGCAGCGAGAACGGGCCCGGTGCGAGATGGGGCAGGATCCGGACGCGCTCGGCGCCTGCGATGCCGAGGCTGCCGAGCGATCCCGGGACGACGAGCCGTGTCCCAGAGCCCGCGTCGAGCCGTGCCGTTTCGGAGGGGTCGGGGGCGGCCTTGCCGTCGAGTTCGAGGCGCAGTCGGGCAAAGGGGACGAGGGTCATGCGCAGGGTCCGGCCATCCGGCTCGAGTGGATCGTCCCGGAAGTCGTAGGAGGCCGCGATCCCGACGCCGAGCCGCTCCGCTTCGACGCGAAGCGGCAACCCGCCCGCGCCCGCCGTGGGGAGCTCGACCCGCCCGTCCGCATCCGTGAGGTAGCGGAGCGCGGCTTCGCGGCCCTGATTCCGGACGACCAGCGTGACGAGGGCATCCGGCACCGGGACACCCGCCGGATCGACCGCGACCACGGAGAGGACCGGCGGCAGAGACGACGTGGAATGTTCGCAAGCTTCGGCGACAGCATCACCAGACGCCTCGAGTTGTACCGAGAGGCCGCTCGCAGGCGCCGCCGCGGAGACGTTGGCGAGGACGAGGCGACCCTCCAGAGGGCCGTCCGTGGCGATGAGCTGCAGGTCCCCCGGCGGCAATTCGAACTCGAAATGCCCTTCCGGCCCAGCGTGGACCGATGCGATGCGCTGTCCGGCGCGGAACGCGTGAAGAACCGGATCGTGCGGCGCAGCTTCGCTCGGGGGGACGAGATCTCCGGTGAGTCGGACGAGCTCCGGGCCGGTGATCCGCCCCAGGTCGAGGGAGGCGTCGGGGAGCAGTTCGACCTCCAGGGGAGTCCCCGAAGGGCCGGCGAGGATCCGGGCTGGGCCGCTCCGCGCGCGTTCGAATCGAAAGCGTCCCATCTCGTCGGTGACGGAGATGCGGGCCGGCGTCGCCCCAACCCCAGCGACCGGGGCCTCGATCAGGGAGACCGTGGCTCCTTCGAGCGCTGACCCGCCGGGATCCACCAGGGTTCCCTCCACGACCGTGGTCGCGGGCGCGCTCAGCACGATGCGGGAGTGCCGGGTCCGCGGGTCGATGCGCACGGTCCGGCGATCGAAGCGATACCCGTCCGAACCCCCATCCGCGCTCAGTTCGAGGTCGATCGGCACCCCGGCTGGGAGGCCGGTGAGGGATGCCTGTCCGACGTTGTCGAGGTGCGTCTCACGCGCGAGCGTGTCCCCCGTCCCGAAGATCGCATCCACCCGCGGCCGCGCACGGATCGCGAGGCCGGGCAGTGGGTTCTCGTCGGCGTCCACGAGGGCCACGTCGAGCGTCCCCTCGGCGAGCATTCCGACCTGCAGCACGGCGCCCTCGGGCAGCTCGAACAGCTCCTCGGGGTCGACCCGGCGCGGCAGGTAGTCCGGTCGGGTCAACAGGAGCTCCGTCTGGGCCGTCGCGATCTCACGCGCGGCTTCGGGGAGGCGGAGCACAAGGCCTCCTCCGTGGCCGCTCTCGCCGAGTCCGAGGCTCTGGGGCACGAGCCGGCCGGAGGGGTCGCGCCCGTGGAACACGACCTCGACCCGCACCCCCTCGAGGGCCGCCTCGTTCACGGCATCGAGGACGAGCAGGGAGTTCAAACGCTCGGGACGGTCCGCCATCGGGGTCGAGCGCCCGAGGAAGGCCCCCGCCTCCCGGCCGGGCCGATCCACGATGGTCAGGGGCCTTCGGTGCCCCCACGGCGTTCGGCCAGCGGCGACCTGGGAGCCGTCGCCGAGGAGCCACCAGATGCCCCCGAGCGTGACGGCGGTGAGTCCTGCGGCCTGGACGAGGGCGATCGCCCCAGCGGACAGGCCTGCCGTGCCCCCGAGGGTGTGCGATGCGCCGGTGCCGGCCGCGGCCTCCCCACCGGAGGGCCCGGGAGCGGGCGGGATCGCGCCCTGGGGGTCGTGGGCCATGAGCAGCAGCAGCGCTCCGAGGGGCATGCCCGCCTCTTCCTCGTCGAATTCCGCCGCGAGCTTTCGGCGCAGGTGGCGCATGGCACGCTGGATCTGGGAGCGCACCGTCGAGGGGGTGATCCCGCGCGCCCGCGCGACCTCCTCGGTGGAGAGCTCCTCGAAGTAGCGCAGGACGACGGTCGTGCGGTAGGGCTCGTCGAGCTCGAGCACCGCTTCGACGATCTGGCGCCGCATCGACGCCTTCTGAAGGGCTTCGGCGGGGGAGGGGACCTCGGCCACGCGCCGACTGACACGCTCCTCGCGCTCACGCCGGGCGCTCTCCTGGCGCCCGCGCTGGAAGACAGCGTTGCGCGCAACGGTCCGCAGCCACTGGCGCATCGCCCGGGGCTCCCGCGGACCCGATTCCAGGGCGCGCACGAAGGTCTCCTGGACCGCGTCCTCGGCCCGGTGGGGGTCGCGGACGAGGCTCCGGCACAGGGCGCGGATCCAGCCGGCGTTCTCGAGCAGGGCTTCGGCGTTGGGGGGCGGCATATCTCCTCGCGTACCAGGACGCAGCCGACGCGTCCGGTGTCCCATCGGACGCCGGAATAGTTCGCGGATGGTGGTGGGGAACAGGAAAAGGCCCCGGCGAGCGAGGGAATCGGTCCCGGTGCCCCTCAGCGGGAGGGGGTCGTGCGCTCCCCACGCCAGGCCTGGCGCGCGTGGAGTTCGGCGCGGGCCTCGGCGAGCTCGCGGTCGCGGCGTTCGCCGTCCCAGGTCAAGAGGCGCGCCATTTCGTCCGCGATGCGTTCGGCACTGGAGAGGGCGGTCTCCAGGGGTTCGAATCCCGCGTCGGTCCTTCGGAAGAGGACGTCGCGAAGCCCGAGGGCATCCTCGTGCTCGATCGCCCAGCGCACCTCGCCGAGGCGGGTGGCGGGATCGAGACGCTCCATGCCCCGCGGGGTGTCGGAAACGAGCCTGCCCACCGCCCCGCGCAGGGACCCATACCGCCGCTCCCAAACCTCGGTGATCCCGTCCTCTTCCAGATCCCAGCCCGCGGGAAGCCCGGCGGTCGTGAGATGGGACCAGAGGGGGCGGATCGAGCGCTCGCCGAGGGCGCCGACGAGTCGCAGGTCGCGCGTCGGGGAGTGGCGGGTCCGGTCGCCCCGTCCGAGATCCTGGGCGAGGCGCGCGCCGACCTCCTCCGCCATGGCCCGGTAGGCCGTGAGCTTTCCACCCGCGATCGTGAGGAAAGGCCCTTCGAGGGCGATGCGTTCCTCCCGCGAGCGGGCCGAGGGGTCGCGTTTGTTCGCCGCCAGCAGCGGGCGCAGCCCGGCCCAGGTCGCGACCACATCCGACCGCGTGAGGGCGGCATCGGGGACGAGAGCGTTCGCCGAGTCGAGCAGGTAGCCGACCTCCGCGGCCGTCGCGCGCGGGGGCTGGGCCGGATCGGCGTCGATGTCGGTCGTGCCGATCACCGTGTAGCGTGGCCAGGGGATCAGGAACAGCACGCGTCCGTCGACGGCGGAGTGCAAGATCACCGCGCCGTCCGTCGGGAGGCGCTCGCGCGGCACCGTGATGTGGGAGCCGCGCGTCGGCTGGATCCAGGTCGAGCCTGTGAGCCCGCACATGCCGCGCAGGGCATCGGTTCCGGGACCCCCTGCGAGGACGATGCGGCGCGCTCGTGCCGAGAACTCGCGTCCCTCGATGCGGTCGATGAGGCGGACCTCGGTCTCCTCCGATCCACGTTCGACACCGACGGCTTCGGTCCAAGAGAGGGCGACGGCGCCGCGCTGCATCGCAGTGCGCACGACCGCGAGTGTTAGCCGGGCGTCGTCGGTCGCTCCATCGAGGTAGCTGCCCCCGCCGACGAGTCCTTCTCCGCGCACGCCGGGAATCGCACGGCGCACCGCGGCCGGGTCCAGGGACCGGGGCCATCCGAGAATGCGCGGGATCGAGACGGCGGTGTAGAGCAGGAGCCCGGCGCGCAGCTTCCATTTCGGGACCGGGCTCGTCTCGTGGATCGGGAAGGTGAAACGCTCGGGCCAGACGAGTCCGGCCGCGTTCTCGAGGAGTAGGGCGCGCTCGAGGCACGAGGTGCGCACGAGGTGGAACTCGAACTGTTCGAGGTAGCGGAGGCCCCCGTGGACGAGCCGAGACGACGCGCTCGACGTGGCCGACGCCCAGTCCCCCCGTTCGATCAAGGCGACCTCGAGGCCGCGGGCGACGAGATCGAGTGCGATCCCGGCCCCGGTGATCCCTCCGCCCAGGACCAGTGCGTCGAACGTCTGCTCCTCGAGCTTGGAAAAACGTTCCGTTCGCGGCGGATTGGGTTTGGGCTTCGGCATATCGTCCTCGGGCTCGGTTGCATGGTAGGTTTCGGTACGTCCCCTTCCACGGGGGCGGACGAACGCTTCTTGCGAGCGACCTCTCTCCCGACTTCCAGACCACCGTCATGCGCTCTCGTATTCCGATCCTTCTCCTCGGCGCCGTACTCAGCTCCTGCTCGGTCGGCCGCTTCCACGCTCGGCAGGAGGTGAACTGGTTCCGGAGCGGCTTCTATGGGGGTGCGATGGCTGGAGTGGCCAGCACGGGCGACTCCAGCGCCGACTTGGACCGTGCTCTTGCGAAGCGGGGCTACTCCACCGATTCGAGCCTCGACGACTCCGATTCCGCCTACAACATCTACGGCGGGTACCGCTTCGAGAGTTCCTTCGCGGTCGAACTCGGCTACGTGAACCTCGGGCAGACGAGTTCGACGATCAACGCGACTCCCCCCGACCTGAACCTCTTCCTCGACGATGTGGCCGACGTGCACCCCGTCCTCGGACGCGGATTCCAGCTCTGCGGCCGTTGGTTCGCCGTCGACCGCGAGCGCGTGAACCTCTCCGTCAGCGCCGGCTTCTGGGTCTGGAACGCGGACATCGACGCCCAGGCCGGCACCGGCGAGGTCAGCCGCAGCGACCGCAGCGGCATCGATCCGACGATCGGCGTCGCGGCCACTTTGGGCCTCACCGACCGCCTCGACCTCCGCGCGGCCTGGGACCGCTACTACCTCGACGGCGATTCCGCCGACGCCTTCTGGCTCGGCGTTCAGTGGGGCGTGCTGTAGACGGCCCCTCGAAACGGGGCACTGAACCCAGGCATCACCCAAGGTCGATCCGCAAAGCCGCCGGTCGAACCGGGCGGGTCCTTCAGAAAGGGGCCCGTTCCGGTGGAATCTCGAGCACCGGGCTCGAGCGCCCGAGTGTTCGCGGAGCGTTTTCGCTCGCATCGTCCACGGGGGTCCACCCTCGGAAGGGGCGATCAAGTCCACGGCGGCGGACATCGGCGCCCATGGACATGTGGGCGATCGCCGCGGAGATGCAGCGGTCCGTGTCGCCGATCACGAGATCGCTGCAACGCTCCGCGTTCTCGCCATCCGCTTCGAAGACGCTTCTCACCGGGAGTTCGCGCAGGAAGGCGCGGTGGCGCGGGTCGATGATCCGCTTGTCGAGCACGAAGACGCAGCCGCGGTCGCTCTCGCGCCGCATCAGCCGTCCGAATCCCTGGCGGAACTTCGCGAGGGCTCGTGGCATGTAGATCTCGCGCCGCTGGCCGGATGTCCCGAGGGCGGCGCACTGCGCACGGTGGTAGGGGTCGGGTACGCCGTATGGCAGGCGCACGAGCACGACGTATTCGAGCGTTGCACCCGGGAAGTCCGTCCCGTACCAGAAGGTGTCGAGGCCGAACAGGATCGAGTCGGTCTGCGAACGAAAGAGTTCGGCCAGCTCCTCCTTCGAGTTGCCGCGCATGCGCTGGTACCAGAACGGGAGCGAGCGGGCGGC
>DRLC01000069.1 GCA_011053145.1 Planctomycetota bacterium
AGGAGGATCAGCAAGCGGGGTTTTCGATCAGGATCGCAATGCCCTGCCCCCCGCCGATGCAGGCGGACGCGAGGCCGTAGCGTTTCGAACTGCGGCGAAGCTCGTACATCAGCGTGAGGACGAGTCGCGTCCCGGTCGCCCCGAGGGGATGGCCGAGGGAGATCGCGCCCCCATTCACATTGACACGGTCTCGGTCCAGGCCGAGGAGCTTCTCGCAAGCCACGTACTGCGCGGAAAAGGCCTCGTTGATCTCGATGCGCTCCACGTCCTCGAGGGCCACGCCGGCGCGCTCGAGGCAGGCCTGGATCGCCGGAACGGGACCGACGCCCATCTCGGTCGGGTCGACGCCGACGGCCGCGTGGGCGCGGACGACGGCGAAGATGTCGAGGCCGTCCGCCTCGGCGCGCTCACGCGTCGTCAACACCACCGCGGCGGCGCCGTCCACGATCCCGCTGGCGTTCCCGGCCGTCACGGTTCCGTCCTTGCCGAAGGCCGGGCGTAGCTTCGCGAGGCCCTCGAGCGTCGTGTCGGGCTTGATGTGGTCGTCGGTGTCCACGACCGTCTCACCGCGCCGCGTCTTGATCACGAACGGTTCGATCTCCTCGGCGAAGCGTCCCTCTCGAACCGCGGCCGCACCGAGCATGTGGCTGCGCAGCGCGAACTCGTCCTGTTCCTCGCGCGTCACACCGACCCGCTTCGCGAGCTTCTCCGCGGTCTGTGCCATGTACAGGCCGCAGAGCGGATCCTGCAGGGAGGCGAACAGGAGGTCCTGGAGCTCCGGCTGGACGCCGAAGCGGAACCCCTCGCGGGCACCGTGCAGGACGTAGGGCGCCTGGCTCATGTTTTCCATGCCGCCTGCGAGGACGGTCCCCGTCTCGCCGAGGCGGATCATGTGCGCTCCCTGGACGATCGACTCGATCCCCGATCCGCACAGGCGGTTCACGGTGAGAGCGGGCGTGGACTCGGGCACCCCCGCCTTCAGGCCAACATGGCGCGCACCGTAGATCGCGTCGTTCGAGGTCTGGAGAGCGTTCCCGATCACCACGTGTCCGATCGACTCGGGGTCGATCTTCGCGCGCGCGATCGCGGCTTTCGACGCGTGCGCGGCGAGATCGATCGCGGTCACGTCCTTGAACTTGCCGTAGCCGGGCGTTCCCGAGTATTCGCACATGGCGGTGCGAGCCCCGCCGACGATGACGACTTCGTCTTTCATGATGTCGAGCTCAGCGCCCGTTGAATTCCGGTTTGCGTTTCTCGAGGAAGGCGCCCATGCCTTCCTTCATGTCTTCGGTGGACGCCGCGAGGCCGAAGAGGTCGCACTCCATGATCTCGCCTTCGCGTTGGGGCATGTTGTTGCCGCGCAGGATCGCTTCGAGGGCGAAGCGCACGGCCACCGGACCGCGGGAGAGGATCGTATCGACCATCTTGCGTGTTCCCTCGCCGAGCTCTCCGGGCTCGAAGAGGCGGTTGACGACGCCGACGCGATGTGCTTCCTCGGCGCTGAACATGTCACCGGTCAGAATCCATTCGCGTGCCACACCGGGACCGGCGATACGCGAGAGGCGCTGCGTCCCGCCGTAGCCGGGAATGATGCCTAGGCTGACCTCGGGGAGCCCGACGCGCGCCGTCGTCGCCGCGGTGCGCAGCGAGCACGCCAGGGCGAGCTCGAGCCCGCCCCCCAGGGCGAAGCCGTTGATCATCGCGACCGTCGGTTTCCCGAGCCGCTCGAGCTTCTCGAACACGAGCTGGCCGCGGCGCGCGAGGGCCTTCGCCGAGAGCGGATTCATCTTCGCGAGCTCGCCGATGTCCGCTCCCGCGACGAATGCCTTGTCCCCGGACCCCGTCACGATCACGGCGCGTACGCCCTCATCGTCACGACAGACATCGAGCACATGACCGAGCTCCTCGAGCGTGCGCCCATTGAGCGCGTTCATGACCTTCGGCCGGTTCACGGTGATCGTGGCGACCCCGCCGCCGACCCCGAACTGGAGGTTTTCGTAGTTCATGGTTGGGTGCCTTCCGGAATCAGGCGCGGTTCACGGTGACCTTGGTGATCCGTACGGGGTTGACCGGGGACGACTTCTCCCCGCCGGCGCCGGAGCGCACCTCGCCCGCGGCGATCGCGTCGAGGGCATCCTCGCCATCGATGAGACGTCCGAAGGCGGTGTATTGCCCGTCGAGGAAGCCCGCGTCTCCGTGGCACACGAAGAACTGGCTTCCCGCGGAGTTCGGGTCCGCCGCGCGCGCCATCGAAAGGATGCCCTTCTCGTGGTGCGTGTCGTTGAACTCGGCGTCGATCTGGTAGCCCGGACCGCCGCGGCCGTCGCCGTTCGGGCACCCGCCCTGGATCATGAAACCGGCGATCACCCGGTGGAACACCGTCCCGTCGTAGAAGCCGTCCTCCGCGAGCTTGAGGAAATTCTTCACGTGGCCGGGGGCCTTCTCCTCGAAGAACTCGAAGGTCATGTTGCCCTCGGAGGTCTCGATCACGGCCGTTGTCTTGCTCTCGCTCATCGCTTCTTGCCTGGCGTTTCGCCTCTACTTGGTTTCGGAGTCAGCGGACGGGGTCCACTCGAGAATGATCGTGCGCTCGATGCGCTGGGGCGACGTGGGCTTCACGGTACCGTCCCTCCGCTTCTGTCCCTTCGCGGCCGCGATCTTGTCCAGGGTGTCATAGCCCGAGACGAGGCGACCGAAGGCGCTGTACTTGTGGTCCAAGAACAGCGAGTCCGCGCTCATGATGAAGAATTGGCTGGAAGCCGAGTTCGGGCTCGGGCCGCGTGCCATCGAGAGGATGCCGCGCACGTGCTTGGTGTCGTTGAACTCGGCGTCGAGCATCCGCGGCCCCCGCCCGGTCCCCCAGGCGCCTCGGTCGTCGGTCTTCGTCTTCGGGCAGCCCCCCTGGATCATGAAGCTGGGCGAGACGCGGTGGAACAACGTGCCGACGTAGAAGCCGCTCTGGCAGAGGTCGAGGAAGTTGCGCACGTGGTTCGGAGCCACATCGGGCAGGAACTCGACGAGCATGTCTCCCTGGTTCGTGTGCAGGAGGACGCGGTAGTGCTTCAGCTGCTCCGGCGTCATCGACATGAAATCGAGATCCGCGGGCGCGGCCTTCAGCGGATCGATCGTGCGGGGTTCCCCGCCCGTGACGGCGAGTTCGAAGGAGCCTTCCTTCGGCAATGCCCCCGAGAGGTCGAAGCTCAAGCTGAGCTCCGCCCCCTTCGGAAGGGCGATCGTCGCATCGGAGGAACGATCCCCGAGGGGCTTGCCGTTCACCTCGAAGGCCGCCGGACCGAGTTCCCAACACGGGACCTCGATGCCCGCCTCACCGCCGTGAAACGTCAGCTCGACCGTGAATGCCTCACCGCCGATGTAAAGATCGGGGATCTTGACCTCCGGCGCGTCGCCCCCGAGGGCGAGAACTGCCGCCGCGAAGAGTGTATGCATCATCATGATCGTCTAGGCCCTCTTGTCTCCGTCCCACTTGTAGAAGCCCTCGCCGCTCTTACGGCCCAGCTTTCCTTCACGGACCTTCGTTCGAAGAATCTCCGGGATCTGGAACGCGGG
>DRLC01000070.1 GCA_011053145.1 Planctomycetota bacterium
GACCTCCTCGGCGACGAGATTCACGCGTGCGTCCGGATCCTCGAAACCGTCGATCTGGGGAATCAGGACCCCGATCGCAACGGCGATCCCGGTGAAGACGACGAGCACGACCCCGGTGTGCATCGACCGGAAGAACCGCACGACGGCTTCGCGCTGCAGGAACACATACGCGGCCGCGCACAGGAAGAACCCCGCCAGCACGAAGTCCCGGGCCCCGATCGGCCCGCGCGGGGTACTCTCGAGGGCGACGATCGTGGGGTGCAGAGCGATCCCGAGCGCCTCCCCGGCGACGACCAGGAGCAGGATCGCGCCGGCGGAAGAGCCTAGGTCCCAGCGCCGCTTCTCCCCCTCCTCGGGAAGGACAAGCGCGAGCAGCGGATACGAGAGGAAGAGCAGGAGTCCGGCGGCAATCCCGACAGCGCGCACGGAGGCGACCCCCTGCTCCCCGAGGAACCGGTGGTCGAAGATCGTGAAGAAAACCGTAAGCGCCAGACCGGCGACGGTCGCGAAGATCCACGCCGCCCGCAGAATCCCCACGGAGATACCGGTGCGATCCGCGAACAAGCGGCAGAGGCCGGAGATCGCGGCTCCGCGATACGGGCGCCTCAGCCCACCCTCACGCTTCCCCTCTTTCCGCGCTTCCTTCCCTTCCTGAGCAGTCATGTTCGGTTCCTTTCGAGGCCCGGCAGGACCCCTTCGGTGTCAGAGCCGTCGTTCCGTAATGAATTCGGTGATCTCGAGCAGCGCAGTGCGGGCGGGCGACTCTTCGAGGGAGACGATTCGTTCCCGACAGGCGGCAATCAAGTCCTTGGCACGTCGCATCGCGGCGCGCAGCCCGGGGCCGAGATCGCAGACCTCGGCGAGCTTGCGCGCTCGGTCTTCGATTCCCGCGGCGGTGTAAACGTCACGAATCGCCGCACGGGTGCCTTCGTCGGCACTGCGGTAGACGAAGAGCACCGGCAGGGTCACCTTCCCATCCTCCACGTCCGTCCCGGCCGACTTGCCGAGTTGCTCGGTCGTCTCGGTCAGGTCGAGGACGTCGTCGATGATCTGGAACGCGAGCCCGAGGTCCCATCCGAAGCAGCGCATCAGCTCGCCGACGCGCTCGTTTCCCCCGGGGTAGCGGGCGCCGAGCTCGCAGGCCGCCGAATAGAGACTGGCCGTCTTCGCCCCGGCGATGCGCTCGTAGTCGGCCTGGGACAGTTCGAAGTCATAGCGCCGCGTGGATTGCTCGATTTCCCCCACGCAAAGCTTGCTCGTCGTCTCCGATAGGAGGCGGCTGCAGAGCCCCGACGAAAGGGTCGTCGAAAGACCGAACGCGCGCGCGTAGAGGAAGTCTCCGAGCAGCACGGCCACCTGGTTGTTCCAACGCTGATTCACGCAGGCCATCCGGCGGCGGACCTCCGCCCCGTCGAGGATGTCGTCGTGGACGAGGGTTGCGAGGTGGATCATCTCCACGATCGCGGCCACCTTCGCGTGTTCATCGGTCGTGTTGCCGCTGGCCTCCCCGCACAGGAGCACGAGCGCAGCCCGCAGCTGCTTGCCCCGGAATCTTCCGACGTGATCGGTCATGTCCCGGACGGCATCGGACGACTCGTGGAGTTGCTCCTCGAGCACCCTCCTCATGCGGGCCATGCCCCCCTCCACGGGGGCGAACAGCCTCGCCAGAATCTCGCTGTGCTCACTCATCGCTCCATGCCCCCTGTGGATCGCCGAACCGTGCGGTCCGCGCCTTCTCGACATCCTCACACGTGTTCAGGTTCAATGCCCGCCCGCCATCCTCGAGGTCCGCGAAGACCACACGCGCTCCAGCATGGATCGACCGAAGGGAACGATCGTCCCGATCAAGTGCGGAGCGCACCCGCGGGAGCAGGCGCGAACGGTAGACGCCGAAGAGAGGCTCGATCCCGCGCGGGCTGCGTGCGAGGCAGAGATCGGCATCCCGCTCCGCGAGGAGCGCGACCATCTTCTCGAAGTCCTCCGTCCTGGCCGCCGGCATATCGCACGCGAGTACGCAGACCGCGTCCGCCCCGCGCTCCGTCGCCTTCGCGAGGACCGCCTCCAACCCGGCCAGGGGTCCCAGGTCCGGCGCGCGATCGAGGACCCGCTCGCCCCCGAACTCGCGGTAGCGATCCACGGCCCCGACCGCGAGGATCGGCGTACCCGTGAGCGGTGCCAGGGCTGCGATCGCGTGTTCGATCAGCGCGGCATCCCCGAACCGGAGCAGCGCCTTGTCGAGGCCCATGCGCCGGCTGCGACCGCCGCAGAAGACCGCGCCGAGAAGGGTCCCCGAGCCCGCCCCCCGCGAGCCACCGCCCGGGGCCTCGGGCCGGACCGATTCGGAACGGGAGTGTTCCTCCTCCGTTCCCACGGCGATCACGAGGGGTCCTTGGGCTCCCCGGAAGTGGGATCCTTCTGGGACTCGTCCAGGAGATCCGGGTCTTCCTTCAGCCCCTTCTTGAACTGGTTGATGCTGCTACCCATCGAGCGGGCCAGCTCGGGCAGCTTGCGGCCGCCGAAGATCAGGAGCACCACCAGGAGGATGACGAAGAGCTCCGGACCACCGGGAAGACCTAGGGCGATGGTGGACATGGGATCGGATTGCGGGGCGTTGGGGGATCGGCGGCCGGGCACGGGGCCCTGCCGGACTCGAGCGAAGATTCTAGTCCATGGGTCGGGGGCAATCTCGCCCCCGCGTCCCCAAATCTCATTCCAGGGGCTCCTGGGACGCTCCGGAGCTGGATCCGGAGAGCCGCACCGCGACACGCTCGGGGAGCGGGGGCAGGACGAGATCGGGGCTCGCAAGGGTCCCCTCTCTCTTCGCCCCGAAGGCCGGGCCGAGTCCCACCCGCAAGCCGACACGGTGCAGCCCCAGCCGGACGCGGAAGGAAGCGGAGTAGGTCGAGAGCATGGACCCGGACGCCATCCTGCGCGCGAGTTCGGCGAGGAAGGCCTCCGACCAGAGCTCCGGCGCACGCCGGGGTGAAAACGGATCGAGGAAAACCGCGTCGAAACGGGGAACCGGAGGCACGTCCCGGATGCTCCGGCGTGCATCTCCGAGCAGGAGTCGGAGTCCACCGCGTCCCGCCGGGTGAAAGGGGATCCGCTCCCCGGGTACCTCCCGCGCCCTGGAAAGGGTCCGGAGCACCTCCCGCAGGAGTCCCTTGGCGCGGGCGAGTTCGGGACGATCGGTGACTTCCTCCCCCGCGAGCGCCATCGCCACATCGAACACACACGGGTCCCGCTCGAGGGTGGTCACCTCGAGCGGCGCTGGGCGCCCGTCCTCCCCCGCCGCGGCAGCCGCGTCCTCGAGGGCTGCGAGGGCCGCGGCGATGTTCCATCCGACGCCGGTCCCGATGTCGAGGAGGTGCGCCGGGCCGCACCCCGGGCCGTGCTCGTCGAGTCCGCAGGCCCGCGCGTAGCGGACGAGCGACTCCGACCAGGCACCGCTCCGGCTGTGACACGCCTCGGCGTGATCGGGCCCGATCAGCGTCCAACTCCCGTCGTCGGTCGGCATCGGCCGCCATCGACCCGACCCCATCACCCATCCTCCTCGAGCGGGGGAAGCTCGAACCAGCCTTCGGGACCGAGCGGTTCCACCGCGCTGCGCCGTCGATAGCGCCAGAGGGCTCCGAGGACCTCCACCGGGCCGCTCACCCGCGCACCGGCGCGCGCATTCTCGGATCCGATGTCGATCGCGAGCCGCCAGGTCTGAACCAGAGCCCGCATTCCGGTCAGGGGCCCGTAGCTCGGGTCGTAGATGTGCGCCGGCTCCGAGGTCAGTCCGTTCAACTCGAGGATCTGGAACTCGCCGCGCGAAAGCGCCTCCCCGGACGGCGCCTTCAGATCGAAGCGACCGAGGAAGAACCCCGAATACCCGGCGGCCACCTGGGCGACCTCCTCTTCCAGCTCTCGGGTGAGCAGATCCGCCCCCTCGAGGAAGACCGCACCGCGGCAGTGCGTACCCAGTTCCCCGAGGGCGATACGCTCCCCGTCCGACGGGACTTCGTCGAGGCGTTCCGCGAAGCGATCCAGGAAGAGCCGCGCCTGGGGCACGAGGCGCGAGTCCTCGAGGATGAGTCGTTCGAGGCTCCGGGTCCCGTCGCCGACCACGAAGCGGGGCCTCTTCCGCGCGACCGAGAGGACCCGACCCCGGGGCTCGCTCGGCAGGCGTGCGTGAAAGATCCCAAACTCCTCCCCACCGCAGTACTCCTGGACCAGTGCATGGCCCTGCGTCTTCTCGAGGGCCTCGTCGAGTTCTCGCTCGCTGCGCACGATCCGCACCCCATCCCCGCGCTGTCCGACGTCCGGCTTCACGACCAGTGGAAAGGGCCGGGCGAGTCGTGCGCGAAAGGCGTCGACGCGCTCGCTCCGTCGCGCCGCGGAAACGCGATCGAGGCCCCCCCCGTCGACGACCAACGTGCGCGGCATGTGCGCCGCGCCGCGCCCTTCGCAGAGGCCGGCGAGGATCGCGGACTTCGATTCCCCGATCAGGCCGCCGAGGGGGATGGCTGGATTGACGGCCGTGAATGCGAACGGCCGGCCGCGCCGGAGCCCGTGCCAGGCCACGGCCAGGGCGACCGGTGCATACACGACCCAGCGCGGCCAATACTCCCAACGCACGATCCGCAGGAAGCGTCCCCGCACGAGGGCGCGACCCCGCGCCGTCACGAGCGCGAGGGCGCCCCTGACGCAAACCCACAGCACGAGGAGCGTGAGCACGAAGCCCAACCCGACATGCTCGCGCAGGAACACGAAGCGGTCCCCGAGGGCCCCCCCAACGCGGCTCGAGCCCCAGACCACGAGCGGGGTCCAGAGCGCGGCCGCGCCGAGGAACCACAGGTTGAAACGCCAAAAGCCCGTCCGCAGGACCCCGGCGGCGAAGTAGGTCGGAAGCCTGGCTCCGGGAAGGAAGCGTGAGGAAAGGATCACGATCGCTCCGCGATCGCTCAGCCACCGCGAACTCGATGCGACCCGTTCCTCCGTCAGCATCCGGTTCAGCGGCCAGATCCTCAGCGCGCGACGGCCGAGCACGCGCCCCGCCAGGAACAGCAGCATGTCCCCCACGTAGATTCCGACCAGGCAAGCGAGCACGCCCGCGAGGAACGGGATGCGCCCATCCCCCACCATCGCCCCCACCGCGATGCAGGTCAGGTCCTCGCTGACGAACGTCGAGAGCGCCGCGAGCACGCAGAACACGACGAGCGCAAACCCCGAGACCGGAGGGACATCCCGGGGGTCGAACCTTTTTGCGGCGGCGGCGATGCGCTCCGCGGAGGCATCCGCGCGCGTGCGCGCACGCCCAGCCTCCACGTCCTCCAGGAATCCCAGGATCGGCGTCGCCACCTCATCCGGGCGCCGGAAGACCAGGAAGTGGTTGCCCTGGAGAGTCACGAGCTCGCTCTGCGGCACCAGCCGGTGATGCTCCTCCGCCGCCGCATAGGGAACGAGGACGTCGTCGCGACCGTGGAGGATCAATACGGGCATCGCGAGCGCCCGCAGGCGCGCCCGCAGCGGACGCTGGTCGGTGTCGAGGAAGTTCCGCGCGTAGGCGACCGAGAGGACGCTCCCGTCGAAGAGCCCGAAGTGCGGTACGAGATCCCGGACCGCGACCAGCGCGACCCATTGCAGGAAATGGATCGCATGGTTGAGGTGCCAGTCCCCCATCAACTCCAATTCCTGCACGCCGATCGAGGAAAGCAGCGTCAGGGATGCGACGCGCCCCGGCACCTCCCCGGCGAGTTCGAGCGCAACCCCGCCCCCCATGCTGAAGCCGAGGACGTGCGCCCGCTCGATGTGGAGCGCATCGAGGAGCTGGAGAACATAGTCGGCGTGGGATCGAATCGAGTAGTCGGCCACGTCCCGCTCGGAGTCCCCGAAGCCGGGAAGGTCCGGAATCAGGACCCGGCGGGTCTGTCGCAAGTGTTCCGCGAGGGCGTGGAAGTCCCGCTTGGAGCCCGGACTCCC
>DRLC01000071.1 GCA_011053145.1 Planctomycetota bacterium
ACTACAAGAACCTGAGAAGGCGGGCGCTCACCGACCTCGAAGCCGGGATCCAGCGCGCGATGCAGCCGCTTCTCGAGGAGCTCCTGCTCGTGTTCGACTTCCTCGACATGGCGATGGCTTCACCCGCCGAACACCCGGAGACCAAGAACCTGCTCACCGGAATCGAGATGACGCGCCAGAAGTTCGCTTCGGCCCTCGAGGGCTCCGACGTGCAGGAGATCCCCACCGACGGCGCGTTCGACCCGAGGGTGCACGACGCGACCTCGACCGAGGAAACGGAAGAGCACGAACCGGGGACGATCCTCGATACGATCCGCAAGGGGTACACCTGGCAGGGACGCGTGCTGCGGCCGGCCCAGGTCGTCGTCGCGGCCGCGCCGGAAAGCGAAGAGGACCAGGAATCCGAACCGGATCCGGGGTCCGAGAGCGACGAGAACCAGGCAGCACCGACGAGCTGAACTCCCGCCATGCCGACCTACGACTACCGCTGCGAAGGCTGCGGACACGAACTCGAACTGTTCCAGTCCATCACCGAGTCTCCGAAGCGCAAGTGCCCCTCGTGCGGGAAGCTGCGACTGAAGCGGGTGATCGGCCCGGGAGCCGGCATCATCTTCAAGGGCTCCGGCTTCTATGAGACGGACTACCGCTCGGAGTCCTACAAGAAGGGCGCGGCCGCGGAGAAGTCGAAGGCCGAGTCGGGGGAGAAGGGTTCGGGAAAGACGTCCGGCAAGGACGAGAAGACGTCCGGCGCGAAGGGTTCCAAGAAGGACGGCAGCACCCCGTGAGCGAGCGCCGCTTCGACGCGATCCTGCTCGACCTCGACGGCACCCTGGTCCGCAGTGACGGTCGCATCGAGGCGAGGCTCCGCTCGCGCCTGCACGAACTCCACGCAGAGGGCGTGCGCGTGATGATCGCGACCGGCCGGTCCGAGGGCGGAACCCTCGAGGTCCTCGCGGAACTGCCCTTCGACACCCCCGCCCTGGTCTTCAACGGCGCGGGACTCTATTGCCCCGTCGAGGAACGCCTGCTCGAGGAACGCCTGCTCGCCGACCGAGCCGTCTCCGATCTCATCGCCCTCGCGACGCGCGAAGAGCTCCTCCCCGTGGTCGTCGGCGCTCGCCGCAAGTTCGCCTTCCCCCCGCGGAACCGCGACGAGGAAAAGGCCCTGCGCTATTTCCACGACCTCGAGATCGTCGCCCCCGACGAGATCCCGACCGAGTTCGTGATCCGGGTGACACTCTTCTCCGACAGCCACACCGATTCCGGAGCCCTCGCGCGCGCGGTGCACGAGCACCTGCGCCGGCCGGTCTACGTCACCGATTTCCCGCTCTCCTGGCTGCCCGCCCACCGCGACTCCTCCCTGCTGGTGGCCGACATCCAGCCCCCGTGCCGTGGAAAGGCCGAGGGGCTGCGCGTCCTCGAGGAGCGCTACGGCATCCCGGCCGAGCGCGTGGTCGCGGTCGGGGATGCGACGAACGACATCCCGATGCTCGAGGGCGCGGGGCTCGGGGTCGCGATGGGCGACGGCATGCCCGAGGCACGCGCAGCAGCGGACCGCGTCATCGGCCCGAACGATTCCGACGCCCTGCTCGAACTCTTGAACGAGCTCTTCTGACGTCCCCGTTCAGGGCAGGCGCAGCGCCACCTGACGCTCCTCTCCGGCGACGACCTCCACCTCCTGCTGGGCGAGGCGCTGGTCGGGTTCCGCGGGGTTCGTTCCCCAGACCTGCCAGATCCCTGGGGCGAGCCCGTCGAAGGTCGCGATGCCCTCGTCGTTCGTGAGTGCCACATGGGAACCGGATTCGTCCTCCTCTCCAGGCTGTCCCACGCGGAGCATGCGGAAGGCCGCGGGTTCGCCCTCGGGCCCGAAGGTCTCGACGCGCAGACCCCCCGCGCCCTGCAGCACGAGATCGACTCCGTCCGCCGTCTCACCCGCCGCGACGGTGACCGGTTCCGAACGACCTTCCTGGACCCGTGGACCGCTCGCGACCACTTCAAGTTCCACATCCGGGAGCACGCCGCGCAGTCGGTAGCGCCCGTCCTCGTCGGTCACCCCGCCGCGGGCAGCCCCGGAGTGGATCATCCCCCCCATGGCCCCCCCGGTGCCCCCCATCATCACGATGGCCACGCTCGAACTCCTTCTCGTTCCCTGTTCGCGGCGCTGGGCACGCACCTCGATCCCGGGGAGCGGGTGCCCGTCCGGATCCGTGATCCGCCCTTCGAGACTCGTCACCGCCAGGTCCACATCGAATTCGTTCTCCCCCGGCTGCACCTCGAGTACGAGGCGAGCCGGCATGCTGCGCGATGGGTGTTCGATGACCAGCGCATACTCCCCGACGACGAGGTTGTCGAGCCGGTACCTCCCGTCCCCCCCGGTGCGCACGCCGCTATCCCCCGACCCCATCCAGTCCATGCCCTGGGAGTCCGGGTCCTCCAGGCGAACCGTGGCCCCGGTGAGGGCTCGACCCTCCTCAAGAACTCGCCCCGCCAAGGAGCCGCGTGCCTTGGCGACGAGGATCAATGGGATCGACTCCCCCTCGGCGACCTCGACGGGATCCCAGTGCTCCTCCTGATCCTCCCCCCCACCCGCGATGGTCACGAACGCGGACCCCCCCATCGA
>DRLC01000072.1 GCA_011053145.1 Planctomycetota bacterium
CGATGCCGCGGTACTCGTCGTTGCTCGAGTCGCTGTAGGGCAGTTGAAGTGCGGCGACGACCACGCCGCCGCCGACCGCCGGTTGAACCCGGATGCGCGAGCGGTCGAGTCCGGCAAACAAATCGCGTCGGCGTGCTTCTTCGAGCCTCTCCCAGCCTGCTGGACGGCCGCTCCGCCAGAGCACCTGGCCGTCCAACGCGTCCAGGGCGAAGACTTCCAGGGAGGACGAAACGAGGACGCGTCCTGCGGCGACCTCGGGGAACAGGGAGTAGGCGTAGGGCTCGCGGGAGTAGCCCGGATCGAACGGGGCGAGGTCGAGGGCGGTCGTCCACCCGGAGACGTCGGATCCCGGGAGCTCTACCCGAGCGAGGGAAGGCTCGGGGGTTTCGAGGGCGCGCTCGAGTTCGCGTTCGCGGACCGCGACCGGGGCGCCGGGCGGGCGCTCGCGCCGCAGCAGAGCCAGGGCGAGATCGCGTCGCGCCGAGATCGCGTCGGGCTCGGTTTGTCCGAGCGCGTCGAGCAGTCGGCGAGCACGTTCCCAAGACGCGATCGCGTCGCGCGCCGCGCCGCGTTCGAGTTCGAGGTCCCCGAGGATCCAGGAGGCGCGGACCGCAGCGTCGCACAGGGGCCAACGGTCGACGATGCTGGTGAGGCCGCGGCGGTCACCGCGCCGCATCGCCTCCTGGAGGGATGCGCTCGCGATCGCGCCGTAGCGCTCCCGGTAGAGGCGCCGACCCTCCTCGGGCATCGAGAGCAGCGTACGCCTGGCCCACGCGCCTGCACCGGGGTAGTGGGGGTGCGCGGAGGGGAGATCGGGGTCCTGGGCGAAGGACTCGGGCAGAACCGCCCCCGCCTCCTCCACGAGCATCTCTTCGAGCACCGTGATCGCCTTGCCGTAGCGTTCGGCCTCGAGATGGTCGGTGGCGAGGTCCGCGAGGCGCCGCGCCTCGCGGGTGAGCGGGAACGTGAACGCCCGCCCGTCTCCGTCTCCCTGGGCACCGGGGAGCGCTCCGACGAGGAGGAGCGTGAGGATCAGGAGCGCCCGCTTCATACCAGTTCCACCCTCTTGCGCAGGATCCACTCGACCGAGAGCAGCGCGAGTGCCGCCGCGAGCGTGTGCCAACCATCCCAGGCATCCTCGAGGCGCGCGGAGATCCGTTCCCCCCGCTCCTCATCTCCGGGGAAGGCCTCGGCGAGTTCGCCGGCGCGGTGCAGCGGGAGCGCGATGCCTCCCGTGCGCTTGGAGAGGTCCGCCAGTGCGACCGGGTCCGGGGAAGGGTCGGCGGTCTCACGGGACGGCAAGATCACCTCGAACTCCGCTCCGGCGACGCGCTGTCCGTCCACCTCCATCCAGACCTGATAGTGCCCGGGGCGATCCACTTTGAAGCCGGCTCGGTACTGGCCTTCCTGTCCTGGAACCTGGGGGAGCTCGAGTTCGCTGGGGCGATCCTCCGCGTTGCTCCAGTGCACCGTCTGCGTCGGCGCTCGGCTCGGACGGTAGTCCTCGTCGAGCACGCGCGCCTCGACCACCACACGGTCTTCGAGGGCGTAGGTCGAACGCGTCGTTTCGATCCGGTAGCGACGGTCTCCGCTCTTGAGCCGCCCGAGGGCGAGCCAGCGGATCGCATTGCGCCAGAACGCCTCGTGGTAGCGATCGCCATAGCGATAACGCCACATCCACGTGGAGTCGACGCCGAGGAACAGCGTCCGACCGGCGGGGTAGTAGCCCGCGACGAGGAGCGGTTCGTTTTCCCCGGTCCTGGGACTGCGGGCGGTGGGGTGGCGTAGCAGCACCTCGGCACCGGGCTTCGCGCGTTCGACCGGAGCGAACCAGTAGAAGCCGCGCAGCCCTTCCTCGGGATCCTCCCAAAGGCGTCGGTTGATCTCCGGGTCGGAGTTCAGGCGCAGGATCGCGTGGGGGGCGAGGGGGTTTTCGAGCACCGGGCGAAACTCGCGCGTCGTGTCGCCGTCGAAGGACTGCACGCCCGAGGGATCGAGCACCACGGGCAGCACATCGGCGAGCGGCGTGTTCCGGTAGAGCTGCGGATTCGCGTACTCGCCGGCCTCGAAGAGCAGTCCTCCGCCGGCCTCGACGAACTGGCGCAGGGCCTTCAGGAAGGTGTCCGCTCCCTCCTGGGACGGCGCCACGTCCGCGGGGTCCACGTCTCCCAGGATGACCACGTCGTAGTGATCGAGCAGCTCCTCGCGCGTCGTCGGCACTTCGTGGAGCGGTGGCAGGTGGCGTGAGGACTCCTGGGGGAAGTCGGGGGTCGCGGAGAGGAGGAAGCACTGCACGTCGAGGTTCTGGTCCGAACGCAGGAGCAGGTTCTTGAGGTAGCGATACTCCCAGCGCGGATAGCCGTCGATGTAGAGCACGCGCATCCTCGCCGGAGAGACGTGCACGTTGAACAGGACCTGGTTGTCTTCGACCGAGGTTTCGCCGGGGAGGTGCGGGACGCTGACCCGGAAGCGACGCTCGCCGGCGCGCAGGTCGAGGTCGGTGGCCGGGGCGACGAGGACCGTGCGCTCACCTTCCTCGGTGAGGACGACCTCCTGGGACTCCACCGGGCGCGCGCCCGCCTCGCCGAGTTCCTCGAGCACGACTTCGACGCGCGGGTTCTCCTCGAAACCGAGCGCGCGGACGCGCACGGTCACCGAGAGTTCGTCACCCTCGAGGGCTTCGGTGGGGGCCTCGACCAGTTCGATCAGCGCATTCTTCTCGGGTCGCGTGTCGCCGACCACCAGGGTGTGCACCGGAATCCCCGCGGCACGCGCGGCCTGGGCCGCCTCCGTGATCGTCGCGCCGCCGTTCGAGCGTCCGTCGGAAAGCACGACCACGTCGGTGACGTTGTGCCCGCGCTTCGCTGCGAGGGCTTCGATCAGCGCGCTTCCCAGGTGCGTGGCGCCACCGCGCCCGGCGAGGAGACCGGCGTCCCGGATCGCCGTGGTGCCGTCCGAGAAACCGAAGAAGTCCGCTCGATAGCGGCCACGCTCGAGGAGCGGCGTGAGCTCGGCGTCGAGGACTCGGCGTGCGAGTTCCAACCGGCTCACCTCCTCCGGCGCGCGGCCGGCGACCTCGCTCAGGCCCGCACGCGTCGCCGCGTCATCCGAGTAGGTGTCCTTGCGTCGCATGCTCGCCGAGTCGTCCACGAGGACGAGCACTTCGGCCGGGCGGATCTCCTCGCGCTGGTGAATGCGCACGGGGCGTGCGAGCACGAGGAGCAGGAGCGCGAAGGCGCTCGCCCGCAGCGCGGTCAACAGGAGCCGCATCGGACTCGTCAGGTGTTCGCGCGCGTAGCCGCCCCAGGCGAGCAGGCCGAACAGTGGAACCACGACGAGGACGACGACCCAGGCCGGCGGCATGTCGAGCAGCCGCAGGGTCTCGCTCACGCCCTCGGCCGAGGGGACGCTCGTCTGGAGGAGGGCGATCACGCGCGCCTCCTCGATCGACCGATCCAGGCGGCGAGGGCGGTCTCACCCACGAGGGCGAGCAAGGCCGCCGCCGCGAGCGTGCGCCAGAGTTCTCCCCGCTTCGGTGCTTGGTCCTTCCCGGAACCCGGATCTCCTGCGGGCTCGGCGATCCGCCAGGCGTCGTGGGAGAGGGACAGCTCGCGCGCTCCGATGCGCGCTAGGTCCCCTTCGGCGGGATCGAGGCCGACCGCGACCGGGATACCGCCGCCTTCCCATTCGACCCGCCACAGGCCGGCGCGCGGAGCTGCCGGGCTCGCGGTGATGCTCCAGAGCCCCTCGGCGACCTCCTGCGCTTCGTTCGGGACCGGTCGGCGGGCTGCGTCGGGGGCGACGAGCACGGCGTCGCGTGGGAACGAGGTTGCCTCGACGGTGATCGGGTCCCCGACCCGGACGTTGAGGCGCGGGAGCCGTCCGCGCGTTCCGTAGCGCAAGAGCTCGTGCACCAGCGGAATCAGGGTCGCCGGCGAATCGGCGACGCGGCACCAATCGCGATCGATCGAGCTGGTCCACAGGAAGACGCGGCCGCGGTCGAACTCGCGCTCGAGGAGGAGCGGACTCCTGGCGACATCGTCGAGGGTCGCGAGCACCCGTGCCCCTTCGATGGGTTCGGTCTGCACGAACGCGTAGATCGGGACCTCCGTCAGGAGCGGGCGCCAGCGCTCGTCCGTGAAGAATCTGAGGGCAGGATGCGCCTCGGCGAAGTCGGTCACCCGGAAGTAGGCGTCGCGGCGGTTCGGGCTCTGGTGCGCACGCAGGAGTTTCGCGGGAAGGATTCCCGTCCCATCCGGGCTCCACCCACGGGCGTTCAGGGCCGCGATCGCGCTCGCGTCCGAGCTGCGGTCGCCGAGGGTGATGATGAGACACGCACCCGCGCGCACCCGCCGCTCGATCGCTTCGAACACACGCGGCGAGATCGACGCGACATTCGCGAGCACGATCGCATCGGAGTCCCGCACGAGGTTCGGGTCGGTGGCGAGCAGGGCCGCATCGACGACTCGAGAGCGGAAGGGGGCCGTGCCCGCGTCCGCCCCGAGGACCCCGTCATCCATCGGCGACAGGATCGTGCTCAGGATTCCGGTCTCGTCGCGGTCGACCTCCGGGTGGGGATCTCCGTCCACGAGCAGGACGTCGATCGAATCGGGGACGCGTAAGACGGTTGTGCGACGGTCGTCGACCGCGAGTCCGTCTCCCTCGAGGCGCGCCTCGACGAAGTGCGGTCCCGGGGAGGTGAACACCACCTGGAAGTCAGCCTCGGCGCCCGATCCCGCCTCGATCCCGATCGGCTCGGTGCGCTTTCGTTCGCCGTCCACCCACAGCGTGACCCGCACCGCCGGGAGAGCGGTCCCGCCGTGGTTCGTGACGTGCACCGCCAGGTCGGTGGGCAATCCGGGCGGCAGCGCGAACAGCGGCCCGTCCGGGTTGCCGGCATGGAGCGGAACGATCGAATCGATTCCGACGTTCGGGGGGGTCTCGCGCGCGGGGCCGAGGTCCTCGACGAGGACTTCGAGTTCGAGGGCGGCGAGTCGGTCGAGGGCGCCGGCGAGTCCGAGCGGCGCTTCCTCCATCCCGGGATCGGTGGGGGCATCCGCAGCCGGGGTGGCGCTCTCTTCGAAGCTCGAGCGCTGCAGATCGGTCAGGAGCCGGATCTCGAGCACGGTCGCGTCGGCGCTCTCGCCCCCCGCGCCCTTTCCCTCGGCGAACGATGCCACCTCGGCGAGCCCGGCAGCGAGGTCCATCGCCTCGTCGCGGGGCTCGTTCCAGCTCGCCAGGACCGCGGACGCCTCCGAGGGAGAACGCGGGGAGAGCAGGCGTGGCCGCGCGCCCAGGGCGAACAGCCGGACGCGGTCCCCGCGGTCATCGCGATAGTCTTCGAGCAGCTCGAGGGCGCGCTCGCGGATGCGTTCATGGACCGTCTTGACCCCGTCGCCGTAGCCGGTCGACGCGGAATCGTCGACCAGGAGCACGAGCTCATGGCGTGACTCGGTCAGCGCGGCGAGTGGGCTCGTCGAACCGGTGAACGGACGAGCGAGAGCGAATGCGAAAAGCGCCACCGCGGCCATGCGCAAGAGGAGCAGCAGCAGGTTCTCGAGCATCGCCCGCCGCCGCGTGCGGCGGTAGGCCGCGAGCACGAAGCGCATCGCCGCCCACTCCATCGGCCGGTGGTGCTGGCGGTTGAGGATGTGGATCAGGAGCGGTACCGCGGCGAGGAGCGCGCCCCAGGCGAGGGCCGGATGGAGGAATCCTTCAAGCATCGCGCTAGCTCTGGTCCGCGGAAGAGGACGCGCCGAGGGACCGAGTGTGGAGGCCGGCGTCCTGTGGATCCGCATGCACTCGGATCGGCGAACCCATCGGGGTCCGGTCCGTGCACACGGGGTCGGGTCGAGGGGCCTTCACGGGACGGTCAGCTCCTCTTGCGCGCGCGCTGGATGCGATGCGCGAGGTAGGTGGACAGGGCGACGTCGACGGGCTCGGAGGTCACCAAAGGGACGAAGTCACACGAGAGCGCGTTCGCCTGGCGGGCGAGCTCCGCACGGTGTCGCTCGATCTCCTCGCGGTACGCTTGGCGGATCGCCTTGGGATCGATCTTGATGCGGCCCGATCCCTCCAGTCCCTGGAGCTGGCGCAGGTTCTCGAGATCGAAATCGAGTTCCATCGGGTCGAGAACCTGGAAGAGGATCGGCTCGTGCCCGGCGTGGGTGAGGCGACGCAGTCCGGAGACGATCGGGTCGATGTCGTCGAAGAAATCCGAGAACACGCAGACGATGCCGCGACGGGACAGGCGTCCCGCCATCGAGTGCAGCACCTCGCCGAGGTTCGTCCGGCCGTCCGGGTGCGCTGCTTCGAGAAGGCGCGCGATTTCGCCGACCTGGTGCGCACCGTTCGAGGGCGGGATCTGCTCGCGCATCTCGCTGTCGAAGACCGAGATCGAGGCCGCATCGCGCTGGCGAATCACGAGGTAGGCGAGGGACGCGGCACACCAGCGCGCGTAGTCCAGTTTCGTCCAGTCCCTCGACCCGAAGGCCATCGATTCGGAGGCGTCGACCATCAGGTGGCAGGTGAAGTTCGTCTCCTCGACGAACTCCTTGACCGTCAGGCGGTCGGTGCGGGCGAAGATCTTCCAGTCGATGTGGCGCAGCTCGTCGCCGCGCACATAGGGGCGGTGTTGGGCGAACTCGACGGAACTCCCGCGCTGGGGTGAGCGGTGCTGTCCGCTCATGAAACCCTCCACGACCGTGCGCGCCACCAGGGACAGCCCCGCGAGGCGGTCGAGGACGGCGGGATCGAGCGCGGTGCTGGAGGCGGCGGGAGACATGGGCTAGCTGCGCGCGACTCCGGCGAGGTCGGAGGTCGCGGCGGCCGGGTCGACCTCGGTCAGGATCCGCTCGATGATCGTGTCCGCGGTCATCCCCTCGGCCTCGGCGCTGAAGTTCGTGACGATGCGATGACGCAGGACCGGCTTGGCGACCGCGGCGACGTCTTCGACGGCCACGTGGTCTCGGCCGGCGATCGCGGCGTGGGCCTTCGCACCGATGATCAGGAATTGGCTCGCACGCGGTCCCGCACCCCAGGTCACCCACTCGCGCAGGAAGGCGAGTGGTTCGTCCGATCGCACGCGGGTTCCCCGTGTGATCGCGAGGGCGTAGTCGATCACATGGTCGGAGACCGGGATCGCGCGCACCGCATCCTGGAGTTCGAGCAGCTCTTCGGCGGTGATGACCTTCTGGAGTTCCACGGCCTCGGCGCCGGTCGTGCGCCGCAGGATCTCGCGCTCCTCCTCGTGGGTGGGGTAGGGGACGTGGACCATGAACATGAAGCGGTCGAGCTGCGCCTCGGGGAGCGGGTAGGTGCCCTCCTGTTCGATCGGGTTCTGGGTCGCGAGGACGAAGAACGGGTTCGGCAGCGGGTGGCGCTCTCCGCCGATCGTGACTTGGCGCTCCATCATCGATTCGAGCAGCGCGGCCTGGGTCTTCGGCGGTGTACGGTTGATCTCGTCGGCGAGCACGACGTTCGCGAAGATCGGGCCCTTCGCGAAGCGGAAGCGACGTTCGTTCGTCTCCGGATCGATGTGCAGGAGCTCGGTCCCGGTGATGTCCCCGGGCATGAGGTCGGGCGTGAACTGGATGCGATGGAACTCGAGATCCATCGTCTTCGCGAGGCTCGAGATCAGGAGCGTCTTCGCGAGCCCTGGCACCCCGACGAGCAGGCAGTGGCCGCGCGAGAGGACCGCGAACAGGAGCTGGTCGACCACCTCGTCCTGGCCGACGATCACGCGGTGGAGTTCCTCCTTCATCCGTCCGTGGACGTCGCGGAGGCGGGCGAGGGTCTTGGGGGTGTCGGCTTCCATGGACGCGGCGTTCGTGGGGTCGGGGAGGGGCGGACGGAGGATGGGGCAAGGGGCGGGAATGGCCCGACTTCAGCATCGGAACATGCCAGCTTCCCCTTTAATACGGCGCAGGAGCCCGACCTACAGGCCCGAGACCGGGATTCTGGGTTCGATTCTTGTCGTCGAAGCGCGATTCCCGCGGCGCGGTCCGTGTGCCGCGTGTCGAGTCGGGATCGCGGGATGCGCGTCTGCGCTCCCTTCAGCGGGCTCGAAAGGTGAACAGAGCGTCCGAGCCGAGGACGACGAGGAGATCCCCGATCGCATGGACGTCTCCCCCGGGGTCTCGGGAGCCCGTCCGCGGAAAGGGGGCGACATCGAGCAGTTCGAGCTCGCGTGTCCGGTCGAACAGGTACAGCCCGCGGTCGCTCGCGCACAGGACGCGTTTCTCCCCGACGAGACCGCGCCCGGCGAAGCGTTCGTCGGGGCCCAGGTAGATCGCGTCACGGCGCGTCCCGTCGGGGCCGAGGAACTCGCTCACGGTACGTTCCCGCCCGGCGCGCCCCAGGGCGAGGAACGCGTCCCGGGTTCCACCGAGCAGGACCCGCGACTCTCCGATCGGACGTGGCGGGAGGAGCATCGGAAACCCGGAGGGCTCGGGGGCGAGGGGACCGAGCCCTTCGCCGGGGGTGGGCAGCGCCAGCGCATAGAGTCGATCGCTGTCGAACGGGGCGAAGAAGAGGCCACCCTCGAACGGAATCGGGCGGCGGCCCGGCCAACCGACCGCCGCGGGCGTACGGCGCCTCGTGCGCAGCGCATAGATCGGCGAGCCGTCGAGGGCGTCGAGCAGCACTCCGGCCCCGAGGTTCGTCGGAAGGAACAGGCGCCCGACCGCGCCGAGGGGGGGCGAGGCCGCGCGAGGCGCACGCAGCGAGGATCGGCCGGCCGAGCTCACGGGCAGGTCGCTTCCCACGACGAGTTCACGCACCCAGCGCAGGTGACCGTCCTCGGGATCGAAGCCGAGGGCGAGCCCGCGGATCTCGCCCCCCCAGACCCGTGCCTGGACACACAGGGTGCCCGCGACGAGCACGGGTCCCGGCTGGAACTCCAGCGAGGGGTAGGGGGCGAGGGCTGCGATCTCGCGCACCGTCCCGTCGGAGGCCACATGGCGGTTCCCGACGACCGCCCAGACAAGGCGCGCGCCCTCGCCCCCTCCGAGAACGCTGATCCCGGTGGCGACGGCGGGACGGACCGCGATGAGCGCGTTCGCCTCCTCCTCGCCGATGGCTCGCCCGTCGACGAGGAAGAGGGTCCCGCCCTGCTCGGCGGGCAGAAGGGGCCAGCCCGGCGCGCGCCGCGTCGCCCGTGGATCCAACCCGATGCCGAAACC
Source organism: Planctomycetota bacterium (assembly GCA_011053145.1). Classification (GTDB taxonomy): domain Bacteria; phylum Planctomycetota; class UBA1135; order UBA1135; genus DRLC01. The sequence goes on from DRLC01000072.1 coordinate 9,183, forward strand.
GTCGAGCAGCGCCGAGGGGGTGAAGCTCGCTCCGCGGGTCACGCGTCCCTCGGGGCTGATCGTGAACAGGTGCACGCGCTCGCGTGTCTGGACCGCGATCCGCTGGCTGCCGGCGGAGGTTCCGGCGCCGAGCCGGGCGAGCCCTGGCCGAGTTCCGTCTTCGAGGTGGCGGCCCATGCGGTCGCTGCCGCCCTCGCTGAGGAGGAGTCCGGTCACCGCAAGGAGCCCACTCGCCCCTTCCCAGCGGAGTGGGAGGAGTGGGCTCGGATCGCCGAAGAGCCGTTCGACGACCGGCGGGGGGAGGGCCGCTTCGCGGGCGGCGAGGGCCGCCTGGAGGGGGGCGAGGCTCGCACCGCCCTCCTCCGCGTCGCTCAACCACCGGACGGTGCGGCGCGCCCGGCGCCAGCGCAGCGCGGCCTCGTCGTCTCGCCCGCTCTCGAAGGCGAGATCCCCGAGCCGCAGCTCCGCCTTCGCCGAAGCCGGCGTTCCGGGGGTCTCGTCCGGTCCGGCCCCGTCGAAGCGCTCCCACCAGGTCCTCCGCTCGGAGGCATCGAGTCCCTCGAGCCGGCTCCAAAGGGCCTCTCGCGCTCCGATCGTCGTGCGGGATTCCTCGCCGGGCGGGGGAGCCAGGTGGACGCTGGCGAGGGGGCCGCTCGCCTCGAAGCCGCGGCCCCAGGCTTCGAAGGCCCGCGTCCTGAGGCGCCGCGCTCGATCGGGGGCGTCGGCGGAACGAGCCTCGGCGAGGATTCGGTCACCCTCGTCCAGCGCTTCCTCGAGGGCGGAGTCGGTCGGGAGCAGGGCGTCGCTTCGGAGCGGGCCCTCGGCCAGGGGCGGGAGGGTCGCCTCCTCCGGGGCCGACACCTGCGCCCCGGCCGCGGGGCCGGCGAGCAGGACGAGGATCCAGGCGAGCCGTGTGGGGCTCACCGCGTCTCGACGGAGCGGCCCTCGAAGCGCACGGGCTCCAGGTCCGCGGTGTGCAGGCTTCTCTTCACCCGTTCGCGCCAGATCGGGTCGGCGAGCATGCGTTCGTGGCGGTCCGCGTCGGCGGCGGCCTCCCGCAGCCGTTCCTCCCACGAAGAGACCGCGAACTCCGCAC
>DRLC01000073.1 GCA_011053145.1 Planctomycetota bacterium
GGCGCGTTCGACGAGGTCCACCGCTGCCTTCGGAATCGCCGCTACCTCGCGGTCTACGTGTCCGACACCTTCAAGAAGAAGAAGGGCTTCGTCGGGATCGGCTTCGAGTTCTACGCCCTCCTGCGCGAGCGATTTCGTCCGGTCGACCACATCGCCGTGGTGCGCGGCAACCGCAAGCTCGAGAAGCCGCGCTTCCACCGGACGGCGGCCGAGGACAACTTCTTCCTGCGCGGCTTCAACCACCTGCTCCTCTTCAAGAAGGAAGACTGAGTCAGGGCTCGCGGAGTGCCGCCAAGAGCTCCTGGATCATGCGGTAGGTCATGCCCCAGACGGTGTGATGTCCGTATCGGAACGAGGGCACTTCGCGGCTGGGACCGTCCGCGGCCGGAACGCGGTAGGGGGCGTCGAGCGCTCCGGAAGCGGCGCGGTCGAGGGGGAGCGCGAAGACCGATTGCGCCTCGGGACCGGGGCGGGCCTCGGTCGGACGGGTCAGCGCGAAGACGAACGGGGTCACGCGCATCGCGAGGAGTTTCCCGCGCCCGCTGGCCTGGATCGCGGGGAGCGCGCCGAGCAGCCGCGCGGTCGGCTCGAGCGGGATGCCGACCTCTTCGCGGGCCTCGCGCATCGCTGCGGCGAGCAGGCTCGCGTCATCGGCTTCGACGTGACCTCCGGGGAGGCTGATGTGACCCGACCAACGATCCTGCGGATGCTCGGTGCGGTGCATCAGCAGGAGGTGCGGGGCCGGGTCGGCGGGGTCGGCGCCGAGCACCATCGCCACGGCGGCCTGGCGGAGACTCTTCGGGTCCCGATCGGCGTCGCGTTGTGCCTGCTCGCGGCTCCCGAGGCGATCGGCGAGGGATCTGGCGACGGCCTCCTCGAGCGCGATGAGCGAACACACCTGCTCCTGCACCATGGAGCTACTCGCGCTCGACCGATGCGATGTAGCGGATCGTTCCCTCCTGGGACTCGGTCTGGCGCACCTCGTGCTCGGCACCGTCCTCGTCTTCGATCGGGAAGACCTCGGTCCGGCTCCACTCGGAGTCCGTTTCGAGATCGGCGTCGTAGAGGTGCCCGTGGGTGAGGTCCCAGCGAATCGTTCCCTCGATCGCGCGTTCCATCTCCACCTCCACCTCGAGCCCGTCCCGCGGCGAACCGCTCGCTTCCGTCGAAACCTCGAGTTCGACCCAGAGGAGCGCCAGCCGCAGGCCCTCCTCCTCTTCGACGCCCTGGAACGTGACCGTGCCCTCGCCCTCGAGGTTCTCGACGATGAGGCGATCCTGCTCGATCCCGAACTCGCTCGGGCCCTCCTCGTTCTCGGTGTCGTACCAGCCGACGAGTCCGCTCGGCCACATCAAGGAGAGGTAGGGGCGCGCATCGATGTCCCAGGACTCTCCCTCCTCGACCTCACCCTCCGGCAGGAACCCCGCGAGGTCCATGTCCGCGGTCAACCACTCGAGGGTGTCCGCGTCCACATCGTCGTCCTCGTCCGTGAGCTCCGCGTAGTAGGTTTCGTCCTCGTCATCCCAGAGGAACCGGACCGTGATCCCTTCGAGGTCGCTTCCAGAGACGAACTCCGCCTCCTCGTCCTCGCTCTCGTAGGAGGTCTCCTGGACGAGTTCTTCGAAGGTGCGACGGAAGTCGGTGGGCTGTCCACCCTCGGCCTCGCCGATCTCGTCCCGGACGACGACGCGTTCGAGGGAATCCATCGTGAGGTCGGGTGCCTCGACGTCGGGGAGTTCCTCCCCGTCGACCTCGATCTCGATTCCCGATCGCTCGTAGGTCGCGTGGGCCTCGAAGGTGCGCAGCAACGTCTCACCCCCCTGGAGGTCGTACGCGATCGTCTCGGCGAGGGGAGTGACGAGGAAGAGAGCGGCGAGGGAAAGGATCGGCTTCATGGGGGACTACGTTAGCCGATCGCTCCTTTGGATCGGTGAGGAGATCAGGCTAACGGGGGGGCGCAGTCTCCTCGCTCGTCTCGGGTTCGGAGCTCTCGGGCTCATCCCCGGTGGGGAGCAGCGGGGTGTCCTCGAGGCCCTCCAGGGGATTCTGGACCATGTCCTCCCCCGGAAGGTCGGGAGGGGAAGTCTCGGGCGACGTGTCCTCTTCCAGGAAAGCGGGGCGTTCGCCGGCCGTCGGGTCGGGAGCGTTCAGCACGGCGGACTCGGGATCGGTGATGTGGTCCGGGTCGGCGAGGATCGCGGGCGTGTCTTCCACGCCTTCCTTGCGGAGCAGGTCCTCGAGCTTCTTCCCGATCACGTCCGCTTTGTACTGCGGGATCTGGAACGCCCAGCCCGAGAGGCGCGCGTTCAGCTCTTCGACTTCGGCGCGTACCTTGTCGGGATCCATGGCGTCGTCCTCGCCGGAGTCCGCCTCGTCGTCGCCTTCCGTCTCGGGCATCGGCCCGACGACCTCGGGCTCCTCGAACGAGGCCGCGACCCGGATCCAGGTCTCGTCCTCCACCTTCGACGTGCGGATCGTGAGCTGGAGTCCGTCCGTACAGCGGTAGGTCGTCGTCGCGACCAGGCCGCCGTCGAGGTCGAGGTCCTGGCTCGGGCGCACGTCGTCGAGGCCCAGGTAGCTGACCGCGGTGCCCACGCCGTTCGCGACTCCCGGGAAGGTCGGCTCGCGGCCCTCGGGGACGCTCAGCAGCTTGAACTGGGTGTGATTCTCCGGGTCCCTCGCGATCTCCACGTCGGGCCCGTCGGTGTGCTGGATCGAGATCGACTGCACGCGATCGGACTCCAGGCGGAGGATCTCTCGATCGATCCAGGAGGTGGGCTGGGTGTTCGCGCTGAGCCTCTCCTTGCAGAGGTAGACCTGGTCCTGGTCCGCCGGGCGCACCAGGACGCCGCGGCCGCCCTTTCCGGCCTTGCCGATGACGAGGGAAGCGAGCGATTCCCCCGACCCGTCCATCAGGGTGACGAGCGTCGAGTCGGACCCCTCCGCGTCCGGGGCCTCGACACCGAGGCGGGCGAAGTACTCCGGCTTCGAGGTCTTCGGCTCGGCGATCTCGAGCCGAGCCATGCTCAGCACGAGTTCCTTCACCTTCGTGAAGTCGACCGGGTACCC
>DRLC01000074.1 GCA_011053145.1 Planctomycetota bacterium
CGACCGGACGAAATCGCTCGCGCAGGAGGGCGTAGAACTCGAAGCCGATCCCGACGAAGCCCTTCTTCTTCTTGAAGGTGTCGGACACGTAGACCGCGAGGTAGCGGCGATTCCGAAGGCAGCGGTGGACCTCGTCGAACGCGCCGGCCATCGCCTCGAAGTAGCCCGGTTCGAATGCGTCGAGCTCACCGATGCACGCGTCGCTCCCCGAATACTCCACGTGGGTCGAATAGGGCGGATCGAGAAAGAAGAAATCGGCCTCCTCGTCCCCCATCGGAAGAGCGCGCGCGTCAGCGTGCTCGATGTCGTCGCGGGTCGGCGCTACATCGAACCCCCGCGCCTCGCGCCCGATCGATCGTGCGACGTCGAGCGTCGTTCCGCCTCCGCAGAAGGGATCCACGACGAGATCTCCTTCGCGCGTATAACGCGTCAAGACGTTCCAGATCACATAGGCCGGGGTGCGTCCCACGAAGCGCGGGTCTCCCATCGGCTCGTCCGAGTACTGCTGGGACGGGTAGTACCAAAGTGTGGTCGTCTGAAGCTTGAGCGGGGGGCGGCGAGGTCCGGACACGACGAAAGCGGGAGAGAGGGTCGATGGAGAGGGCCATGCATGCCCCTTGGATCCACGGTACCGTTTCGGGCATGCAGGCGCCCACTCCCATCGAGATCCCCGTGGAGGCTCCGGGCATCGATCACGTGCGCGGCCTCTGGTCGCGCGCGGAGGGCGGGGCGCGCCCGCTGCTCCTCGCCTGCGGCGCGGGACTCGCGATGAACGCTCCGTTCATGGCGCACGTCGCGGAGGGGCTCGTGCGACGCGGGTTCTCGGTGCTTCGGTTCCACTACGCCTACCGCGAACGAGCGATCTCCCAGGGCAAGAGGATGCTCCCGCCGGACCGCCCCGAGGTCCTCGAATCCGTGCACCGCCGCGCACTCGAGGAGCTGATCGCGCTCAGCGGCGAGCCACGCCCTCTGCTCGCCGGAAAGTCCCTCGGGGCGCGTATCTCGACGATCCTCGCCGCGAAGGAAGCTCCCTGTCGCGGACTGGTGCTGTTCGGGTATCCCCTCCATCCCGCGGGCAAGCCCGAGCGCTTGCGCAGCGAACACTTTCCGATGATCTGCCAACCGACCCTCTTCCTCCAGGGAACGCGCGACAAGCTCTGCACCCCCGAACTCCTCCTCGAGGAAAGGCGACGGTTCGGAGGAGGAGTCGACATCGCGTTCATCGAGGAGGCCGACCACAGCTTCCACGTTCCCAAGCGGACCGGGAGGACCGATCGCGAGGTGCTCGAACAGCTCCTCGACCGCACGGCCGCCTGGGAGGAGGAAAGGTTCCCGCCGCTGTAGGGTCACGGCCCGAAGGCTCTCCCCGTACGGAGAGCAGCCCTCTCCCCCCCACCTCGCCCATGGTCTCGCTCTCCACATTCGCCGCACGCCTCGTCGGCCCCAAGCGCCCGGAACCCTCCTATCCCAGGCTCCCCGAGGTCGACGCGCAGGGGCAGACCACGGTGCCGGGCCTCTATGCGATCGGGGAGATCGCCGGAGTGCCGCTCGTGAAGTACGGGCTGAACGCGGGCCACGAACTCGTCGAACGGCTCGCCGGCGAACTTCGGGACCTCGGCCCCGCCCCCGACGGGGTGCTCGACCTCCTCATCATCGGCGCGGGCCCGGCGGGCCTCGGCGCAGCGAGCGCGGCGCGCGACTACAGGCTCAGCGCGGTCGTCCTCGAGGCGAATCACCTCGCCGAAACGGTCTACACGATGACCAAGGGCAAGGTCATCTTCGCCGAGCCCGAAGGCGTCGAGAAGAAGGGGCGCATGTGGTTCGAGGAGTGCACGAAGGAACAGCTCCTCGAGACCTGGACGCGCCAGGTGCAGGAGTTCGGGCTCGACGTACGCACGTTCGAGAAGGTCGAGGACATCCAGCGCGAGGGGGAACACCTGCGCGTGGTCTCGACGAAGGGCACCTACCTCGCGCGGCGCGTGGTCCTCGCCTCAGGAAAGGCCGGAAACCCCCGCAAGGCCGGAGTCCCCGGTGAACTGGAATACGCCGCGAAGATCGACCACCGCCTGATCGACCCGGACCTCTTCGAGGGCAAGGACATCCTCGTGTACGGAGGCGGTGACGTGGCGCTCGAAGCGGCTCTCGCCCTGTGCGATACGAACCGCGTCACGCTCGTCACGATCGACCCCGAGTTCATCTACCCGAAGCGGCGCAACATCGAGGCCGTCGAGGCCAAGGTCGCCGAAGGCAAGATCGACCTGCACTTCTCCTCGTTCCTCGAAGAGGTCGGTGAACACGACGTGACCTTTGCGAAGGGCTCCCCCGGCGGAGAACGCGTCACGATCCCCAACGATCACCTCTTCGAGATGATCGGCGCCGAACTCCCCTTCGCCTTCTTCCGCAAGGTGGGGATTCGAATCGCGAACACCTGGACCGCCGGCCGCTGGTTCGCCCTCGCCCTGGTCTTCCTCGCGGTCTACAGCCTCTACTCGCTCAAGTCCTACGGGAAGGGTGCCGCCGGATGGCCCTGGCAGAACTGGATCTCCCCCGAAGCCTACAACTCGACGCTGCGCGGGATCTTCGAGGTGGCCTTCCTGCCGCTGAGGGGCTTCTTTCGCGACGACGCGTACCGAGACATCCTCGCCGACCACGGCTACCAGCAGGGGTACCTCTACAGCCTGCTCTACACGATCGTGATGGTGGTCTTCGGGTGGCAAGCCCTCGTCCGCTGGCGGTCGGTCGCCCGGGACAAGCGCTACCAGACCTACCGCTACCTCTCCCTGATCGGGTTCCAGGTGGCCTTCTTCCTGATCGTGAACGTGATCGCCGTCGAGGCGCTCTCGGTGAAGTACGCGTGGCGGGCCTGGGGGCTCTACCAGCCCTTCCCGCTCTTCTTCAACGTGTTCTTCTGGTGGTACGACAGCGATCCGGCGGCCATCAAGTGGTTCTTCATCGTCGCGGGACTCGTCGGAACCTTCGGGATCATCCCGCTCCTCGCGCGCTTCCACGGCAAACGCTTTTGCACCTGGGTCTGCGGTTGCGGAGGCCTGGCCGAGACCCTCGGAGACCGCTGGCGTCACCTGGCCGCGAAGGGTTCGCGCTCGCGCGCCTGGGAGTTCCAGGGCGCCCTGATCCTCGCCACCGCCGCGATCGTCGGGCTCGTCGTGGTCGGCGTCTACCACACGGACGGGAACAATCCCTGGTGGCGGACCTACAACTACCTCGTCGACTTCTGGCTCGTCGCGGTGATCCCCGTCGCCCTGTATCCGTTCTTCGGCGGAAAGGTTTGGTGCCGCTACTGGTGTCCGCTCGCCGCCTGGAACCAGATCCTCGCCCGCTGGTTCGGCAAGCTGAAGATCCGCTCGAACTCCCACTGCATCTCCTGCACCCAGTGCTCGAAGTATTGCCAGGTCGGCGTCGACGTGATGAGCTTCGCAAAGAACGAGGCCTCGTTCGACAACCGAAACTCCGCCTGCATTCAGTGCGGAATCTGCATCGATGTCTGTCCGATGAACGTGCTGTCGTTCGACTCTTCCCCGAGCG
>DRLC01000075.1 GCA_011053145.1 Planctomycetota bacterium
CCGATCGCACACCGCGCTCGAACTTCATCCGGTGGATCTTCTGATCCCGGTGAACGATGACCTCGAGCCATTCCGAGAGCGCGTTGACACAGGAAACACCGACCCCGTGCAGACCACCCGAGACCTTGTAGGAGTCCTTGTCGAACTTCCCGCCCGCGTGGAGGCTCGTGAGCACGACCTCGACCGCCGGGATGCCTTCATGCGGGTGGATCCCGACCGGGATGCCCCGTCCGTCGTCGGAGACCTCAACGGCCCCATCGGTTCGGATCTTGACCTCGACGGTCGTGGCATAGCCGGCGAGCGCCTCATCGATCGAGTTGTCGACGACCTCCCAGATCAGGTGGTGCAGCCCGCGCACATCGGTGTCCCCGATGTACATCGCCGGCCGAACGCGGACCGCCTCGAGACCCTCGAGAATCGTGATCGAGTCCGCGCTGTAGATCGCCTTGCTCTCGCTGTGTTCCTCTTCGCTCATCTCAGCCCTTCAGTTTGAAAACGATCCGTCGGATCATCGTCTTGCCCAGTCGATCGTTGGCACGCCGCCGAAGCGCCTCGCCGGTGAAGTTCTTCATCTCGTGCATGTGAGCGGCCGAGTCGACCTCGACGATCAGTTCTCCGGCGCGAAAGCGGACCGCTCTGGCATGGGCACGTCCGGAAGCCCCGATCGCATCCTCGAAGGCCCGCAACACCCGCGTGTTCCCGCCACCCCCCGTGAGGCCGTTCTCCCGGAGGAACTCCTGGATCAAGCCCCCGATGGGCGCCGGCTCGCGACGCTTGCGCCCTTCCACGGCTGTCAAATGTCGACCGTGATCGGCATCACGACGTAGACGTAGTTCTCCCCGAGCGTGAACTTGCCCGGGCTGGCCTTGTCGTTGAACTCGAGGCACACGGTGTCCCCTTCGCAGTTCTTGAGGCCGTCGAGGAGGTAGTCGGGGTTGAACGAGATCATCCCCGGGCTCCCCTCGAACTCGACGTTCATGTGAGCGGTCGCCTCCCCGGTCGAGAGAGAACGACCGAAGATCGTGAGCTGGCCCTTGTCGAGGGACATCCGCACCGCCCGGGTGTCTGGGCTCGTCACGTTCGCCACGAGTTTGAGCTTCTGCGTGAGAGTCGCCGTGTCGGCGTCCATCCGGTTCTCGGTCGAAGCCGGAACGACCGCATCATAGCGCGGGAACTCGCCATCGATCAGGCGCGCAAAGACCTCGGCCTTGCTCGTCTTGAGGCAGAACTGGCTGTCGCCGAACTGCAAGCGCACGCGCTCGGTGGGGTCGTCGAGGACCTTGCAGAACAGGTGCATGCCCTTCGGAGGCACGATCGCCTGCAGGGGACCGACGCCATCGGCCTCGAGGGCCGCCGAGGCGATCGCGAGGCGCCGCCCATCGGTCGCGACGAGTTTCAGTTCGTCGTTCTCGCACTGGGTCAGGATCCCGTGCATCGCATACCGCCCTGCCTCGCGCGCGGCAGCGAAACCGGTCCTCGAAACGAGGCGCGTGAAGGTCGCGGCCATCACGGGGACGGAGTCGGCCTCGTCGAACGATGCGACGTCGGGGTACTCGTCGGGATCGATCGTGCTCAGCTCGCACGAGTCCTCCCCGCTCTCGATGATGAAGTTGTCGCCGTGGGTACGCATCGTCACGGTGGCCCCGTTGGCGGCCGGAAGGTCGCGCACGAAATCGGCTGCAACGCGCGCGGGGACGAGGACGCTTCCCGGCTCGTCAGTCTTCACATCCTCGATGCGATAACGGATCGCGACGTCGAGGTCGGTTCCGATCAGTTCGAGTGCATCTCCAGTCGCGATCATGGAAACGTTCTCGACCGCGGGGCGGGTGCTCTTGGACGGGATGACACTGGTGGTGACGGCCAGCGCTTCGCGAAGCTTCTCGCGTTCACACAGGATCTTCATCGATCGGACTCCTTCCAGGGGTCGTGCGATCCTTCCTCAGAGAAGGAATAGATCTTCTTCTTCTTAATAGGGGCCGCTCCGGATTGTGGAGAGCGGGGCCCCCGCTGCTGCGCAAGTCGTTGTGCGGCAACGCGGTTGCGTTCGTCGCGCAGGGTGTTGAGAGGTCGCTTGGTGCGGTGGATAACCGGTGGGCACAGGGAAGCGAATCCACACGCGCCAAGGTGCGTTCCGGAGAGCGTGCTGTTCGCCGTGGACGGACGTTGAGAACGGGGTCTCGCTCCACGGGCTCCACACGGGTTGTCCCCGAAGACGACCCGCTCCTTCCCCCGCGAGAGGCGGGGGTTGTGGAGGAATGTGGATCGCGCGGAGGGGGGCTGGGGGAGCATCGTCGGGCTGGGCCTAGACCGCTCGGAGCGGTGCGGACCGGAGGCATCGGGAGGGCGCGCAGAGGCCCGCGAAAGGGCTTCCGGAAGCGGTGGGTATCCTAGCAGAGGAAGGGGCTCGGGGCACGCGCGCGGAGGCAGTCCAAAGGCCGGAAAGAGGGCGGATTTCAGGCCTCTTTGGGGGGGTGGCGGTGGGGCGTCGGGAGCAGCGAGGGGAGGGTCGAGATCGCGCGGTCCAGGGAGGTCCAAA
>DRLC01000076.1 GCA_011053145.1 Planctomycetota bacterium
CGTCGTCGGACTCAAGGAGAACACAACCCGCAAGGGCAAGAAGATGGCGCGCTTCCGGCTCGAGGACCTGCAAGGCGGCGTCAACGTGACGGTCTTCCCACGCACCTATGCCGAGTGTCGAGAGCTCCTCGAAGAGGACCGCATCCTGATCTGCCGGGGCAAGCTTGAGGAGCGCGACGACGACGATCGCTCCGCGGTGGGGCTCCTGCTCAACCAAGTGATGGATGTCGAAGAGGCGATCGAGAACTTCCGCGGCGGCCTCGTCGTTTCGCTGACCCCCCAGGACGAACCGCGCCTCGATGAGCTGGCGGAACTCCTCGAGGGGCACCGCGGGGACAAGCGACTCTTCCTCGAGATCGAGGGCCGCGATGGCAAGCGCTGGCGTGTCCGCGCCGGAGAACGCCACCGCGTCGCAATCAGCTCCCGACTCGCGACCGATGTCGAGAAGCTGATCGGCAAGGGCAAGGCCAAGCTGGCCCGGATCTGACCGGCGAGGGAATTGCGGCAGCCTGTGGGCCATCCCCCCGGTCCTCGGCGAGGCGCCAAGGGCTCCGCACCCCATCCACCGGGGAAGCCACGGAACCGGTGCGCTCGAGACGCGGCGAGACCGCCCCTTCGCCCACAGAGGGAGCACGGCTGGCACCAGTTGCACCGGCCCTCAGACGGAGCCGCGGCCCTGAGGAGAAATGGGGCACTCCCTTCTCCTCAGAGCCGCGGCGTTGGTCGCCGGCTCTAGCGATGACGGCCTACTCCGCCGCCGCTTCCTCGCCCTGCTCTTCGGCCGGCGTGCGCTCGACGAATTCGAGGATCGCGCGCTGGCCGTTGTCGCCGAGGCGCGGCTTCGAAAGCTTCAGGATCCGGCAGTAGCCTCCCGGTCGTTCCTGGAAGCGAGGCCCCAGGACATCGAAGAGCTTCTGCACGGCTTCCTTGTTGCGAATCTTCGCAAAGGCACGCCGACGGTTGTGCTGCGCCGGATCCTTGGAAAGGGTCACCAGCTTCTCGACGAACGGCTTGACCGTCTTCGCCTTCTGGAGAGTGGTCACCACCCGTTCGTGCTCGATCAGCGAGGCCGCCATGTTCCGGGTCATCGCGATCCGGTGACTGGTGGTCCGGCCGAGTTTCTTTCCTGCTACGCGGTGTCGCATCGGTCTAGGATTCCTAGGAAACGCCCATGCCCAAGCTCAGGCCGCGCTCGGAGAGGCGACTCTTGATCTCGGTCAGGCTGGTCTTGCCCAGGTTCTTGAGCTTCATGACCTCACTCTCGCTGAGCGAGACGAGGTCTCGGAGGGTCATCAGGTTGGCGCTGTCCAGGCAGTTGCGCGCCCGAACGGAGAGCTCGAGGTCGGCGATCGGCCGGTCGAGGAGGAGGCGAAGCTCGTCGTCTTCGCGGTTTTGCTCGATGAACTCGGAGCTGCGCACATCCCCCGCCATCGGGGTGTCCGCGGTGTCCGGGTCCACCATGACGAACGGGTTCAGGTGCTTGCGGTAGATCTTGGCCGCCTCGGTCAGGGCGAGTTCGGGCGAGATCGTCCCATCGGTCCAGATCTCGAGGATCAGGCGATCGTAGTTGGTGAACTTGCCGACCCGCGTCGCCTCGACCGCGTAGCGCACACGGTGCACGGGCGAGTAGATCGAGTCGATCGGGATGGTCCCGAGTTCGAAGCCCTCGTCCCGGTTCTCGTCCGCGGGGATGTACCCGCGGCCCTTCGAGACCTCGAGTTCCGCGGTGAAGTCCATGTCGAGGGACAGGTTGCAGATCACGTGGTCCTTGTTGACCACTTCCGCATCCCCCTCGCAGACCACGTCCGCCCCGGTGACCGGACCCTTGCCGCTCTTTTCGATACGGCACAGGATCTTCTCGGTGCCGGGGTGGCGGATACGGAGTCGCTTGATGTTGAGGATGATGTCGGTGACGTCCTCGTAGACCCCCTCGATCGTCGCGAACTCGTGCTCCGCGCCTTCGATCCGCACCGCGGTCACTGCGGTGCCTTCGATGGCCGAGAGCAGGACACGGCGAAGACCGTTCCCGATCGTGTGACCGAAGCCACGCTCGAAGGGCTCCACGATGAAGCGCCCGTACTCGGGGGTCATCGAGTCCCCGACCGGTTGCACCTTGCTCGGCAGCTCGAAATTACGCCAACGGATTCTCATGACGGCACTCCCTTGGATTACTTCGAGCAGAGCTCGATGATCAGTTGTTCTTGGATCGGGTGCGGGACGTGCTCCCGGCGAGGCAGTGAGACCACCTCCGCCTGCAGCGCGTCCCCGGCCACGGTCAGCCAATCCGGCACGACCTGCGACTTGTTGATCTCGAACGCGTCCGCGACCAGCTTCTTGGTCTTCTCCTTGACCGTCACCTTGTCGCCGGGGCGCACCAGGTACGAGGGGATGTCGACGCGACGGCCGTTCACGAGGAAATGGCCGTGGTTGATGAGCTGACGGGCGTGGTTGCGCGAGAGGGCGAAACCACTGGACAGGACGACGTTGTCGAGGCGGCGCTCGAGAAGCGACAGGAGATTCTCTCCGGTGTTTCCGCGCAGGCGCTCAGCCTCCTTGAAGTACAGGCGGAACTGGCGCTCGAGCACCCCGTAGATGCGCTTGAGCTTTTGCTTTTCGCGCAGGTGCAACCCGTAGTCGGTGACCTTCGAGCGACGTTGCGCGTGCACTCCGGGCGGATAGTCCCGCCGCGAGAGGGAGCACTTGTCCGTGAAGCAGCGCTGCCCCTTCAGGAAGAGCTTCATGCCCTCCCGACGGCAGAGCTTGCACTTGTTGTCGATGTAACGTGCCATTCTTAGCCTTCGGAGGGATTAGACGCGGCGGCGCTTCTTCGCGCGGCAACCGTTGTGGGGAAGCGGGGTGACGTCCTCGATCGCGGTGACCTTGAGGCCGGCGCTCGCCAGGGCCCGGACCGCTGATTCACGACCGGAGCCAACGCCCTTGACGCGGACGACGACCTCTTTCATGCCGTGACGCATCGCGGCCGTGGCGGCTCGATCCGCGGCGCGCTGAGCGGCATACGGGGTGCTCTTGCGAGTCCCCTTGAAGCCGACCGCACCGGCAGCGCCCCAGGAAATCGTGTTTCCGTTCGGGTCCGTGATCGTGACGTGGGTGTTGTTGAAGGTCGCCTTGATGTGAACGACACCGCGGGCGACGTTCTTCTTGACCTTGCGCTTTGTGGACTTGCCCATGGGTTACTTCATCCCCTTGACGGACTTCTTCCCGGCGACCGTCTTCTTCGGTCCCTTCCGGGTGCGTGCGTTCGTTCTGGTTCGCTGGCCGCGCACCGGGAGGCCACGCCGGTGGCGCAGACCGCGGTAACAGCCAATGTCCCGCAGACGACTGACGTTGCCCGCGATCGTGCGGCGCAACTGCCCTTCCACGGGGTAGGTCTTCTGGATGTGGCTGGCGAGCGTGGCGACCTGTTCCTCGGTCAGATCCTGGGCCTTCATGCCGGGATCCAGTCCGAGCTCTTTGCAGATCTTGGAAGCGGTCGTCCGGCCAATGCCGAAGATATACGTCAGAGAGAACTCAAGACGCTTGTTGTTGGGGATGTCTACACCGATTACGCGGGGCATGCGATTCCTCTTGGGTGCGGGCCTACTTGCCCTGTCTCTGCTTGTGGGTCGGATCGGCTTTGCAGATCACGCGCACGACTCCACGTCGCTTCACGATCTTGCAGTGCATGCATATGCGCCGAACGCTGCTTCGTACTTTCATCGATTTCGTCCTTGGTCTCGCTTCTTGCGATCGCCCCGGTACACGATCCGACCCTTGGTCAGGTCGTAGGGGGACATTTCCACGGTGATCTTGTCGCCCGGCAGGATTCGAATGTAGTGCATCCGCATCTTGCCGCTCACGTGGGCCAGGATGACGTGGCCCGATTCGAGCTTGGCCCGGAAGCGCGCGTTGGGCAGCGACTCCGTGACGATGGCCTCGACGGTGATCGGTTCTTCCTTCGCCATGATCAGCCTCGCTCCGCCAGTGCGGCTTCGAGTTCCTGGAAGACTTCGTCCGGCGACTTCGATCCGTCGACGGACGCAAGCAGCCCCTTGGCGGAATAGAAATCGACCAGCGGGGCCGTTTGCTCGTGGTACACGCGCAGGCGCTCCCGCACCACCTCGGGGGTGTCGTCACGGCGCTGGTAGAGTTCTCCCCCACAGGCGTCGCACACCCCCTCCGTCTTGGGCGGAGAGAACTCGCGGTGTTGGGTGGCGCCGCACTTTCGGCAGACGAGCCGGCCGGCCGCACGCCCCACGATCGCCTCGTCGGGAACGCGAAGCTCCAGGACCGTGACCTTGTCTTGGGGACCGAGGCGTCCTTCGAGGGCCTGGGCCTGGGGCAGGGTGCGCGGGAAACCATCGAGCAGGTAGCCCTCGGCGCAGTCGGGTGCGGCAACGCGCTCGAAGAGCATGTCGAGGACGATCTCATCGGGAACGAGCTTGCCCGCGTCCATGTACTCCTTGGCCTTCATACCGATCGGAGTCGCGTCGCGCAGGTTGGCGCGGAACAGGTCCCCGGTCGAGATGTGCGGCATCCCCAGGGCGGCACTCAGGCGCACCGCTTGGGTGCCCTTGCCCGCGCCGGGGGCGCCGAGGAGGATCAGAAGAGAGGCCATGGCTACTGCTTTGCCCACCCGGCACCGGATCCGGTCGTCCCCTTGGTGAAGCCTTCGTAGTTGCGCGTGACGAGCTGCGCGTTGAGACGGTCGACCATGTCCATCGCCACGCCGACGACGATCAGGACCGAGGTGCCGCCGAGGAAGTACGCCAGACGTCCCTGGAGACCTGGAATGTTCCCGGTGATGAAGTTCGGGATCACCGCGATGACCGCCAGGAAAGCGGCGCCGGCGAGGGTGATCCGCTGCAGGACATCCTTCAGGTAGGCAGCGGTTTTCGCGCCCGGCCGGATCCCTGGGATGAACGAGCCGTGCTCCCTGAGGTTGTCCGCGATCTCGTCGGGCCGGAACATCAGGTTGTTCCAGAAGAAGCAGAATCCGAAGACGAGGACCAGGTACAGCGTGATGTACACGAACCCGTCGGTGTCGGAGAAGATCGCCTGCAGGGAATCCAGCCCGAGGAACGTGAAGAGCGCGCCCGGGACGATGAACAGTGCCGAAGCGAAGATGATCGGCATGACGCCGGCCATGTTGATCTTCAGCGGCAGGTAGTGCCGCTGACCGCCGTAGACCCGCCGACCGCGGGTCAGCCTCGCATACTGGATCGGGATGCGGCGCTCCCCCTTCTGGATGAAGACGATCACGAGCACGATCGCGACCCAGATGCCGACCAGGGTCAAGAGCGTGTTGTAGGCCTCGTCCTGCTGAGCGAGCACGCTTCCGATGCTCGACGGAATCGTCGAGATGATGTTCGCCATGATGATCAGCGAGGCCCCGTTGCCGATCCCATACTCCGTGATGAGCTCACCGAGCCACATCACGAACATCGCCCCGCCCATCAGGCCGAAAACGACCGCCATCATGGCCACGAATTCGTTCGTGCCCTCCAGGATGAGGCCGGAGCCCTTGAAGAAGCCGAACCAGATCATCAACGCCTGCAGCAGGCTGATCGGGACCACGGTCAAGCGCGTCCACTGGTTGATCTTCTTCTGGCCCGCGGCGCCCTCCTTCTGGATCGCCTCGAGCTGCGGGGACACCTTGGCGAGCACCGAGAAGATGATCGATGCCGAGATGTAGGGCATGATCCCGAGGGCGAACAGCACCGTCTGGCCGAGCTGACTCCCCGAGAATGCGGACAGGAGGCCGAAGACCGTGCTCACACCCCGCGACTGCTCGATCAGGAACTGCGGGTCCATCCCCGGAATCGGGATGTGGAACCCGACCCGATAGGCGATGAGGACCCACAGCGTCGTCGTGATCTGGCGACGCGCTTCGGGGATCTTGAACAGTTGGAGGACGGTCTTCACTTGGATTCGATTGTGGGGCTCAGGCGCTCTGTTCGCGTCCCTTCGCATCCAGGCGCACCACGGTGCCCCCGGCCTTCTCGATCTTCTCCACGGCGCTCTTCGAGAAGCGCTGGGCGCGGACGGTCAGCTTGCGGTCGAGATCGCCGTTTCCGAGGACCTTGAAGAGCCGTGTGTTGAGACTCACGAGACCCTTGTCGAGCACGGCCTGGAGGTCGACGGTCGCGCCGTCTTCAAACACGCCGAACGCGCCGACGTTGATGATCGTGTAGTCCTTCCGGAAGCGGGCGTTCGTGAAGCCGCGGTTCGGCACGCGCCGGTAAATGGGCATCTGGCCGCCTTCGTAGCCCGGTCGTCGGGTCGAACCGGAGCGCGCCCCCCAGCCCTTGTGTCCACGGCCGCAAGTCTTTCCCTTGCTTCCGATGCCGCGACCGACGCGGGTGCGGGACTTGTGCGGTACGCCTTTGCGGCAAACAGTCGTGAGGTCCATGGCAAGCGCTCTAGAGTTCGACGCCTCGGAGTGCGGCGACTTCTTCCGGTGTCCGCAAAAGGGACAACGCGTGGAAGGTCGCCTTGATCAGGTTCATCGGGTTGGTCGACCCGTGGCTCTTGGTCAGGATGTTCTTGATGCCGGCCATCTCGCAAACCGCCCGCACCGAAGCACCGGCGATGATTCCGGTACCCGCGCTCGCGGGGATCAGGAGAACGGTCGAACCACAGTGACGCCCTTCGACCTCGTGGTGAATCGTGCCTTCGTCGGTCCGCTGAACGCGCATCATGTGCTTGCGCGCGTCCTTGGCGGCCTTCTCGATCGCGGCCGGAACCTGGCGGGCCTTGCCGAATCCATGGCCGACCACCCCGTCACGGTTCCCCGCCACGGAGAGCGCGGAGAACGAGAAGCGGCGACCGCCCTTCACGACGGCGGCGGAGCGGTTGATCTTCACGAGGACTTCGGTGATCGCCTCGAGTTCGGCCGCCTCGGCGGTGTCCAGATAGGTGAGCTTGGCTTTCATTTGGGGATGGTTTCCTAGAACTTCAGCCCGCCTTCACGAGCCGCTTCGGCCAGAGCTTTGACGCGCCCGTGGTACTTGGAGGAGCCGCGGTCGAACGCAACGCGCTCGATGCCCTTCTCGGTGGCGATCTTGGCGATTTCCTTCCCGACGAAGGCGGCCTTCTCGGTCTTGCTCTTCCCCTCGAGATCGCCCGCGAAACGCTTCGCGGTGGAACTCACTCCGCACACGGTCACCCCGGCGCTCTCGTCGATCACCTGGGCCGAGATGTGCTTGAGAGAACGGACGACGGTCAGGCGGACCGTGGGTCCCTGTCGGCGGAGCGTTCGCCTCACGTGGCGCTTGCGACGCAGACTCTGACGATTCTTGATTTGCTTGGCTTTCATCCTCGATCAGCTCCCGAAACTCTTGCCCTGCTTGCGGCGCACTTGCTCGTCGGTATAGCGAATGCCCTTCCCTTTGTAGGGCTCGGGGGGACGCACGGCACGGACCACCGCGGCGAACTGCCCCACCGCTTGGCGGTCAGCTCCACGCACGACGATCTGGGTCGGCTTGGGGGTCTCGACCTCGATCCCGTCCGGGAGGTCGAATTCGACCGGATGACAGAAGCCGATGTTGAGGGTCAACTTCTTGCCCTGGGCCTGCGCGTTCCAACCGACGCCGATGATGTCCAGGGTCTTCTCGAACCCCTTGCTCACGCCGACGACCATGTTGTGGAGCAGCGCGCGAGTCATTCCGTGGTAAGCGCGCGCATCGCGCGGCGCGCCGGCACCGTTCGGGCTCACGACGACCTCACGGTCCTTGATCTCCACGTCGATCTCCGGGCGGATGGTCATGTCGAGGGATCCCTTGGGACCCTTGACGGTCACGACCTTGCCGCTCGCGGCGACGTCGACCCCGGACGGGATCTCGATGGGAAGTCTTCCGATGCGGGACATGGTCTTAAGACACCTTGCAGAGGATCTCGCCCCCGACCTTTTCCTTGCGGGCGACGCGATCCGAGATGATCCCCTTCGGGGTGGAGAGAACGTAGATCCCGAGTCCGCGAAGGACCTTGGGGAGGTCTTGGACGCCGGAGTACACCCGGCATCCGGGCTTGCTGACACGGTCGAGGTGCCGGAGCACGAGCTCTCCGTCGGGACCGTACTTGAGGTGGATCTCGAGCTTGCTGGAGGGAGAGCCGGGAGTCACCTCGTAGTCCGAGATGAAGCCCTCTTCCTTGAGCACCTGGGCGATCCCCACCTTGATTCGGGATGCGGGCATCGTGGTGCTCTTCTGGTGAACGGTATTCGCGTTGCGAATCCGCGTGAGCATGTCTGCGACGGGGTCGGTCATCATGGCTTGAATCCTCCTACCAGGACGCCTTACGCATTCCCGGGATCTCCCCCAGGAGGGCCTTCTTCCGGAGGCAGATCCGGCAGATGCCGAACTTGCGGTACACGGCGCGGGGTCGGCCGCAAAGGCCGCATCGCCGCACGGTGCGGGAGCGGAACTTGGGCTTGGCGTTTGCCTTGTTGATGAGGCAGGTCTTGGCCATCGGTCCTAATCCTTTTGGTCCTTGTTGCGGAACGGCATACCGAGTTCCTTCAGGAGGAGGTAGGCCTGATCGTCGTTGGGGGCGCTGGTCACGAAGGTGATGTCCATCCCCTGCGGGTACTCGAGGTTGTCGAACTCGATCTCGGGAAAGACGGACTGCTCAGCCAGCCCCAGGGTGTAGTTGCCGCGTCCGTCCAGCTTGTCCTTCAGGCCTCGGAAGTCGCGGATACGCGGGAGGACGACCGAAATGAGGCGGTCGGCGAATTCCCACATCCGATCGCCGCGCAGGGTCACCGCGGCCCCGATGGGCATGCCTTCACGGAGCTTGAACCCGGCGATCGAGCGTCGAGCCTTTCGCACGGTCGGGCGCTGTCCGGAGATCGTGGAGAGGTCCCGAACCGCGGCATCGATCCGGCCCTTGTTCTCGACGGCCCCCTTGCAGCCCATGTTGATCACGACCTTCTCGAGCTTCGGAGCCGCCATCACGTTCGTGATGCTGAAGTGCTCCATCAGCTTCGGCTTGATCTCCGATTCGTAGCGTTCTTTCAGACGGGGTGCCATGTTCAAGCCTCAGCCTTGGCGCGCTTGCGCGTCCCTTTTCCTGTCGCCGGGTCCACCGGCATCACGTTGCTCGCGTGGATCGAGCACTCCTCCTGGACCCGCTCCCCCTTGGGGTTCTGCTGGGTCGGTCGGCGGTTCTTCCAACGCAGATTGACACCGTCGACGATCACTCGGCCGGTCTTGTTGATGACCTGCTTCACCTCGCCGGTCTTGCCCTTGTCGTTGCCGGCGATGACGATCACCGTTTGCCCCTTCTTGACGTGCATCAGACGACCTCCTGTGCGAGGGAGATGATCTTCATGTACTTTCGCTCGCGGAGCTCGCGTGCGACGGCGCCGAAGATGCGGGTGCCCTTCGGGTTGCCGTCCGTGTCGACGATGACCATCGCGTTCTTGTCGAAGCGCACGTAGGTCCCGTCCGAGCGCCGCGTGCCCTTGCTCGTGCGCACGACGACACCGCGGACCACCGTGCCCGGCTTGACATCCGACCCAGGCATCGACTTCTTCACGGAAGCGACGATGATGTCACCGAGACCGGCGTAGCGCCTGTGGGTGCCACCGAGCACCTTGATGCACTGGGCTCGCTTCGCGCCGGTGTTGTCGGCGACGTCCAAGACGGTTTGCATCTGGATCACGACTCGCCTCCTTCCGCGGCTGCGGCCTCGGCCAACTCGGCGTCCGGACTCTGGCCGGCGAGAGCCAGGTCTCCGTGCTGGAGGACCGACCCCACGCGCCAGCGCTTCTGCTTCGAGATCGGGCGGCAGGCGACGATCTCGACGAGATCCCCTTCCTTGGCGACCCCATCCCCGTCGTGGACGAGGTAGCTCTTCTTGCGGCGCACGAACTTGCCGTAGCGACGGTGGCGGAAGGTCCGCTCCACGACCACGGTGACCGTGGCCTGGGACTTCGCGCTGGTCACCGTCCCCTGGAGCGTTCGGCGATTGTTTCGTTGTTCAGACATGGCTTACGACTTGGGCTGCTGCCCGCGAAGGCCCGTGGCCCGCTCGTGCAGGACCGTGTTGACTCGCGCGATGCTGCGGCGCAGCACCTTGATCCGTGACGGGTTGGCCGTCGTCTCCGTCGCGGAGCGGAACCGCAGGTCGAACAGTTCCTTCTTCATGTTCGCGAGCTCGTAGTCGAGCTCCGAATCCGTCTTGCTCCTGACCTCTTCGATGTTCACGTCGCTTCTCCGTTAGGTGGTCGGCAGGCGCCGGACCATGCGGACCTTGATGGGCATCTTGTGCGCCACCCGCTTGAAGGCGAGCTTCGCCTTGTCGGCGTCGACCCCCCCGAGCTCGAACAGGATCGTCCCCGGCTTCACCGCGGCGGCCCAGAACTCGACATCGCCCTTGCCCTTACCCATCCGGGTTTCGGCGGGCTTGGAGGAAATCGGCTTGTGGGGGAAGACGCGGATCCAGATCTTGGCCTGACCTCCGGTCGCGCGGTTCGCAGCGACACGGCCGGCTTCGATCTGCCGTCCAGTGATCCAGGCCCAGTCGAGGGCCTGCAGACCGTAATCCCCGAAGGAAACCTTGTCCCCCCGGGTGGCATAGCCCTTGAGCTTGCCGCGGTGGACTTTGCGGTACTTCGTCCGCTTGGGCATCATCGCCATGGTGAACCTCCAGCGCTAGGAGCGCCGATCGCCTCCGCCGCGGGGCCTGCGGGAAGAGCCGCCACGGCCGCCTTCACGGGCGCGCGGCGGAGAGCTCATTCCCTGGTTGAATCGCCAATCGACCATTTTTCCGGGCTCGATGTCGCCCTTGTAGATCCACACCTTGACGCCGATGATCCCGTAGGTCGTGCGCGCCTCGGCGGTGCCGTAGTCCACGTGCGAGCGCAGTGTCGAGAGCGGCACTCGTCCGTCCCTCTCCTTCGCGGTGCGGGACATTTCCGCCCCGCCCAGGCGACCGCTCACCTCGATCTTCACTCCCTCCGCACCGGCCTGCATCGTGGTTTGGATCGCCTTCTTGATCGCACGACGGAACGCCATGCGCTTCTCGAGGGCTTCCGCGACGACCTCGGCAACGAGGGTGGACTCGAGTTCGGGGCGTTTGATCTCGCGCACCGTCAGGTGGCAGGTCATGCCAGTGACCTCCTGAAGGTTCTTCTTGAGCTGCTCGACGCGGACGCCCTTGCGGCCGACGAGCAC
>DRLC01000077.1 GCA_011053145.1 Planctomycetota bacterium
AGCTCGAGTTCGTAATCCTCTTCGAACGCGGCGACATCCTCGTCGAACGGGATATCGATCTCCGCCCGAGAGAAATCCGTCCCAATCTCCTTCTCTCCGTCCCGTTCCTCGAGAAAAGGGAGGAAGAAGATCGCGATCCCGCCGATCCAGAAAACGAGCGCCCCCAGGGAGCCCCCGTACCGATTCCGAGTGCAGCGGCCATCCGACCGCACTCGCCAGTGGAGGGTCTTCATGGGCCGTGATCCTATCGGCGAGTTCAGGAGGATCAAGTCCCCTATAGCCCCGTGCCGAAGCCTATACTCTCCCGTCCCCGTCACCCGTAAGACCTGATCACGGGACCCAGAAAGGCCTCGGAAGGACATCCCAAATGCCCCTAGGAAAGAAGCGAGAGAAGCTGCTCAGGGGCTTGGGAAAGCGCCGGAAGATGCACAGGTACACCCGATGGCGGATCGCCATCGGCGTCCTGTTCACAGCGGGCGTCGCTCTCCTACCTTTGACTGGGGTCTTCCGTGTCGACCTCTGGGGCGGCCATCACCAGGTGATGGGCAAGGAGCTCGGGACCGTGGAAGCGATCCGGGACTTCGCCTTCCCCTTCCTGCTCGTGAACGTCGCGATCGTGATCATCACGAGGCTGGCCGGTCGCTACCTGTGCGGATTCGTTTGCCCGGTGGGCGCGCTCTCCCGCCTCGCGGAATGGACGCGCCGACCCCACCGCTCGAGGCTTCGGGAGCGGCTCGCCACGGTGGCGCTGCTCCTGTTCTGTTTCCTGATGGCCGCGATCACCCTGTCCTTCTGGGTCGACCTTCACGTCTTCACCGAGGGCTCGACGCTCGCTGTCTCCCTGAGCGTCGGCTTCGTGATCGCGACCACCCTCGTGCTGTTCTTCGGGGCGCACGAGGTCGGGCTTCGCTTTTGCCGCGACTGGTGCCCTTCCGGGGTCTACTTCGCCGTGCTCGGTCCCGAATCGAAGACCGGGATCGAGTTCGTCCACCCCGAGTCCTGTACGGACTGCGGGGCCTGCACGGCGATTTGCCCGATGGACCTGGAGCCGCGCGAGATTCTGGAGGGAGAGCGCGAACGGGGGTTCGGCTTCTATCCCGAGGGCATGAACAACCTCTCTCTTTGCATCCGCTGCGGAGACTGCGTGGACGCTTGCGAGGGGGTGAACGCGAAGCGAGGAGATCCGACGCCGCTGCGACTCGGCATCCTCCCCCCCGGGGCCATCCCCGAGAAGAAGGACGACGATTCGGCCGATCCCGCGGCAGAAGGGGGCTCCAGCCCCACCCTCTCCACCGAGTCGCCCGAGCGCAAGCGCGCCTGACCGATGGACCTCGAGACCCTCGCCGGATTCGCACTCCTGGGGCTCGCGGGTTCGGTCCACTGCGCGGGGATGTGCGGCGGCTTCGCGCTCGCCGTGGCGTCGCGGGGTCCTTCCTCGGGCCAGGGCCGACGCCTCGCGCGCACGCTCCTTTTCGCCTCGGGCAAGGCGAGCACCTATGTGATCCTCGGACTCCTCCTGCGCGCGGGCCTCGACGTCGCGATGGGACCCGAGCACCGCCCCTGGTCGTTCTCGGCGGCCCGCAGGGTGGCGGCCGTCCTCGCCGGCACGGTCTTGATCCTGCAGGGCCTCTTCTGGACCGGCCTCCTGCGGTTTCCCGCTGCCGGAACGGCCTCTGGGTTCCCTCGCCTTCTGGCGGCGATCCGAATCCCCCTCGCCCGCGCCGGCTCCGCGGCCCGCTCCCTGGGTGGTTCCGCCGGGGCCTTCGCCACCGGCCTCGTCACCGGCTTCCTACCGTGCGGCCTCTCCCTCGCCGCCTTCACGCTCGGCACCCAGACCGACCCCGCCACGGCGGCCGTGGGGCTGTTCCTGTTCGGCCTGGCAACGACCCCCTCGCTGGCAGCGGTCGCCCTGGGCGCGGGGCTCCTCGCCCCCGATCGCCGCGTCGGCGTGCAGCGGGCCCTCGGGGTGGCGGTCGTTCTCTTCGGGCTTCTGACGATGATGCGCGGGAACATGGGTCATCCGATGGGGCACGGTGGGATGGACGGGGACACGGTCCACGCGGGGGAAGACGCGGGGGAGTAGGGGGGAGCGGGCAGCGGGTTCCGCGGGGCCTCGGTGGCCCCTCTCGCCCCCACCGCCACCCATCCCAAGCCCCCACCCGCCCAGGGGAGACCGGATCGGCGCGGGAAGGGTTGCGGGCATTGCGGCGCTTTTCGGTCATCATGGCCCCATGCTCCAAACCGCCCACATCGGACTCGGCCCGCTCGGGGCTCGAGTCGCGACCGACCTCCTCACCCGCGGCCTCGGCCGCCCCGTCGCAGCCGTCGACCCCGCCCCGTCGATCGCCGGGCGGCCCCTCGCCGACCTCCTTGGAAGCGGCCCACCCGATCTCGTCATCCACGCGTCCATCGGCGAGATCCCGGACTGGAGCCGGGTCCGCTGTGCGATCGTCGCCACCTCCTCGGACCTCGAGGCCTGCATGGACACCTTCCGCGAGCTCCTGGCCCGAGGGCTCGCGGTCGTCAGCACCTGTGAGGAGCTCTCCTGGCCCTGGCTTCGCCACCCCGTCCTCGCGGCCGAACTGCACGAGCTCGCGGTCCGCCACGGCGGGAGGATCCTGGGCACCGGCGTCAACCCGGGTTTCCTGATGGAGACGCTCCCGATCGCTACGACGACCCTCTGCAATCGGGTCGAGCGCGTCCGCGTCGAGCGCATCCAGGACGCCGCACCACGCCGCGTGCCCTTCCAACGCAAGATCGGTGCGACCCTTACGCCCGCCCAGTTCGAGGAACGCGTGGCCGAAGGCACCCTGCGGCACGTCGGCCTCGGTGAGTCGCTCCACGCCCTGGCGAGCCACCTCGGGATGAAGATCGAGCGATGGGAGGAGACGATCGAGCCCGTCCTCGCGAACAAACCCCTCGAGAGCGGCCTCGGCCCCATCCCCAGCGGACACGCGGCCGGCGTCCGCCAGGTCGCGCGCGGTTGGGTCGGCGGAGAAGTCCGCCTCGAGCTCGTCTTCGTCGCCGCGGTCGGACAACCCGATCCCGCCGAACGCATCGAAATCGAAGGCGACCCGCCCCTGCGCCTCGAGATCCCCGGTGGCGTCCACGGCGACACGGCAACCTCCGCAGTCGTCCTCAATTCGATCCGCTCCCTGCTCGCCGCTCCCCCGGGCCTCTACACGATGGGCTCCCTCCCCCTCGCGGGGTGCGCCGCGCCGGACGGATTCGCATCGCGCTAGCATGACGCAGGACCGCAACCCCCAGGCGGAGCAGATGGCCCACGAGTCCATGCTCCGCACCCTCGCCGCCCAGGCGGAAGCCCTTTGGCCCCAGGAACTCCCGATCCTGCGCTCCTACGACCTCCCCGCCGCGCCGCGCATCCTCGACGTGGGCTGCGGCTCCGGGGAAGCGACCCGACGCATCGCCGCCGCGTTCCCAGATGCCGATGTCCTCGGCGTCGATGTCCACGCGCCCCACATCGAACACGCACGCTCGGCCGCCGCAAAGCTCGCGCACCGCGTGACGTTCCGGACCGATGACGCCTATAGCCTCTCCCTCCCGGATGACTCCTTCGACCTCGTCCTCTGCCGCCACGTGCTGCAGGCGATCCCCGACGCGGAACGCGTGCTCGAAGAGCTTCGGCGCGTGACCCGCCCGGGAGGTCGGGTCCACCTCGTCGCGGAGGACTACGCGATGCTCCACTTCCATCCGACGACGATGGACCTCGACCGCTTCTTCCTGGACGGCCCGGTCGCCTTCGGCCGCAAGACCGGGACGGATCTCCTCGGAGGCCGCCGCAGCCCCGCGCTCCTCCGCCGACTCGGCTTCGAAGACGTGCGGATCGACTACGCGACGCTCGACACCGAGCGCGTTCCCAGGTCGGTCCTCGCGAGAATCTTCCGTGCCTGGCAGGACGGCTACACGGAACTCCTCACCGAGAACACTCCCTTCTCCCGGGACGAGGTGACGCTCGCCTTCGACGAGATGGTCTCATGCTGCGAGCAGGAAGACGGTTACGCGGTCTGGCACCTGCCCATCGTCAGCGGCCGCATCCCCTGATCACCTCGAACTCCGGCGTTCAAGAGAGGAAAAACGCGGACCGATCCCCTTCCGCTCGGCCTCCGGCGAGTCGAGGATGCGCCGCCGTGTCGAAACTCTTCCTGCCACTCCTCGCGGCGATTCCCCTCGCTCCCCCGTCGATCCTCCACGCCCAGGAGACGGCGAGAGCGGTGCGTACGCAGACTCCGCCTCGGATCGACGGCGACCTCAGCGACCCCGCGTGGAAAGAGGCTCTCCCCTTCGGCTCCTTCCACCAGATCGATCCCGTCCTCGGTCCGCCAACGGAGCGGACCGAGGTGAGGATCCTCTTCGACGAGCGGAACCTCTACATCGGGATCCGCCTCTTCGATTCCCACCCCGAGCTCATCCTCTCGACCTCGAAAGAGCGCGACGCTCGCCTCGAAGCGGATGATCGCGTCGAGTTCATCCTCGACACCTTCCACGATCGCCGCAATGCGTTCTTCTTCCAGATGAACGCCGCCGGGTCGAAGGGCGATGCTCTGATCACCGACAACGGCGCGGACTTCAACAAGCCCTGGGACGGGATCTGGGAGGGCAAGAGCCGCATCGACGAACTCGGCTGGACGATCGAGATCGCGATCCCGTTCAAGACCCTGAACTTCCGGGAAGGACTCGAGACCTGGGGCCTCAACTTCGAGCGCACGATCGGACGCCGAAACGAGACCGACCGCTGGAACGGAGACAACCGCAACGTCCACCTGTTCACGATCGCGGCCGCGGGCGAGCTGACGGGACTCACAGGATTGCGGCAAGGGATCGGCCTCGATGTCGTGCCCTTCTTCGTCGCCAACAGCGAACGCACGCGGATCGACGGCGAAGAGACCCACATCTTCGGGAGCGCGGGCGTCGACGCCTTCCAGAAGCTCACGCCGAACCTGACCCTCAGCCTGACGTTGAACACCGACTTCGCGGAGACCGAAGTCGACGGGCGTCAGATCAACCTGACGCGCTTTCCGCTCTTCTTCCCCGAGCGGCGCGACTTCTTCCTGCAGGACGCGGGGAACTTCGCGTTCGGCGACCAGGGCCGCGGCGACCGCTTCCGCCCCTTCTTCAGCCGCCGGATCGGTCTCGTGGACGGGGAGGAGGTCGGCATTCTCGCTGGCGCGAAGCTGACCGGCCGCGTGGGCGACTACAACGTCGGTGTGCTCGACGTGCAGACCGACAGCGCGGACACCGACGCGTCGGGACCCATCGACGCGAAGAACCTCCTCGTCGCGCGGGTTTCGAAGAACGTCGGGGACCAGTCACGCATCGGCGGCATCGTGACCCATGGCGATCCGACCGACCCGGATGGAAACACCGTGCTCGGAGTCGACGCCCGCTATTCCACGACGAGCTTCCGGGGCGACAAGACCCTGTCCGCTTCCGCATGGGCGCTACGCTCCGACTCCGGCGCTCTCGATGCGAGCGACACGGCCGTCGGCGGTTCCCTCCAGTACCCCAACGACGTCGTCAACTGGCGCATCAACGTGCGCGAGGTCGGCGAGAACTTCGACCCGGCCCTCGGCTTCGTCTCGCGGACCGGGGTGCGCCAATATTGGGGCGACATCGGCTACCGACCCCGCGTCAACGAGTCGATCCGCTCCCTGCTCTTCGGCATCGACGCACAGCTCGTGACCGACACGAACGACGTGCTCGAAACCTGGCAAGTGGGTGTCGACCCGTTCGGAATCCGGTGGAACTCGGGCGACGAATTCGGATTCAGCTACGACCACGTCCACGACGAACTCCGCGAGGACTTCGAAATCTCCGATGGGGTCGTCATCCCGACCGGGTCCTATGACTACGACCGCGTCCGCTTCGACGCGGAAACCGCCGAGCTTCGACCCGTCTCCGCCGACTTCTCGCTCTCGGGCGGCGAGTTCTTCGACGGGCACCGCACCGCCTTGTCCACGGCCCTGCGCTTTCGCACCGGGCCGTTCTTCAAGGCACACCTCGAATACGAGCGCAACCGCATCACCCTGCCGGGCGGAGACTTCACGACGCAGATCGTCGGGCTGCGCACGAAGTTCTCGTTCACGCCGGACCTCTCCTGGAACACGTTCCTCCAGTGGGACAACGAGTCCGACACGGTCGGTATCAACTCGCGCCTGCGCTACATCCCCAAGCCCGGCCGCGAGGTTTTCTTCGTCGTCAACCAGACATTCGACAAGTCCGCCTCCGGATTCGAGCCCGTTCAACAGGGGATCGCGTTCAAGGTGTCGACGACGCTTCGCTTCTGACGCTCGGGTGCGATTCCCCGAAATGGGACTCGCTCCGTCCGCGTTCGGCAGCGCTCAAGAAGTGCGACCTCGGGGGGCGATGGAGTCGCAAGACCGCTATCACGCCCGGACAGTCCCCGGGCCGCCGACCACCCACCCCGGAGGATCCGATGGAGACCGACAGACGCGGCCTCGCGAGCGAGCGCATGCGGGACGGAATCGCGAACCTCCCGACTCTCCCCGCTGTCGTCGCCAAACTCATCGCCCTCGACCGCGAGGACGACAGGTACTTCGACAAGATCCTGGAACTCCTGGAAGCCGAGCCCAACCTCGCGGTGCGGGTCCTCGCCATCGCGAATTCCGCGGCGGTCGGAAGCGCGGTCCCGACCACGATGCTGCGCCCCGCCCTGGGCCGTGTCGGAAGCCAGGCAGCCTCGAACATGCTCCTCGCCGCGGCGATGACGCAGGTCTTCGTTCCGCGCGACGACTACGAAAAGGGACTCTGGCGCCATGCGGTCCGGGTCGGAGTCGTCGCACGTAGGATGGGGCGCAAGGCGGGGCTGGCCCTGTGCAACCCCGAGGAGGCCTACACCTGCGGCCTCGTCCACGACATCGGCCGCTTCGTCCTGTTCCGCGAAGCCCCGAGGAAGCTCAAGCGCATCGACGAATCCGACTGGGAATCCCCGACGGGCCTCCTCCGCACGGAGCGAGCGGTGTGTGGTTTCACCCACGCGCAGGTCGGCGCGATGGTCTGCCGCCAGTGGGGCTTGCCGGAGACAATCGTCGACGTGGTCAACGATCACCACACGCCCGAGGACGCTCGCCACCCGACCCTCACGGCCATCGTGCACTGCGCGGATCTGGCCATGTTCCCTTCCGTGCTTCCAGGTGCTCCCGGAACCGAGGAGGCGGATGACGAGACGTTGCGCGAGAAGGTCTGGGCCGCTCTACCTCCGTTCCTCGATCTGTCCCTGGACGAACTCCGCACGATGATCGCGGAGTCGACCGAGGAATCCGCGGCACTCCTCGAAGCCCTCGGGGTGGGGTGAGGCCGCGATCAGACGGTGTCCAGTTCGGCGAGCTGATACCACCAGTGCTTGCGCAGCCACCAGGTGTCGTAGTGCGGATCCTGGATGATCCCGATCAGGAGGTAGTCGGATCCGAAGACGTCCCAGCTCCAAATCTGGAAGCGGTCGAACCACGGGGACCAATCGGGGAAGACGGCGAGCATCGACTCGGCGCCGTCGCGGCGGGCTTGCACGCGCAGCGCTTCGTGGAGCAGTTCACCCGCTTCGATGTCGTTCGGCTCGACGAGCCAGTCGATCACGAGCCCGCAGTTCGGATGCGGGAAGTCGGCGCACCGGAAGATCGCGTAGGCCCGCAGCTCGCCCGACGGGTGGCGAAGCCCGAGGACCCGGTAGCAGAAGCGCGGGTGGTCGAAGAACCTCCAGTTCAGGTAGGCCGGGTCGCGGACCACGGAGAGGCCCCAGTCCTTCGCACAGCGCCCGTAGAGCGCGGTGACGTCGTCGTCGAAGCGCGCGATCTCCTCAACCCGATCGGGCATCCGCTGGTCTGCCTCGGGCGGCTTGGCGAAGAGCACGGTCTGGGTGCGGACGATCTCGTAGTTCAGGAAGGTCTTGCCGATGCGCCAGGCGGGCTCGACGGGCCACCCGTAATGCAACACGTCCCTGCCCGGACCCCGGAATGTCGCGAAGAAGGGCCTGGCGGTCGCCACGTAGAGCCCGGGCCGGCGCAAGCCGCGGCGGTGTTCGGGGTGCACCATCGCATCGACGCCCTGGGTGATCGTCGCTGGCTTCCCGCGGAACGTGACGCGGAACGGGAGCGCCGCGCACTGCGCCGCGCACACGTCCCCTTGCATCGCGACGAAGATGCGATTGCCCGCCGGGTTGCGCTCGAAACCCCAACGCCACTCTTCGAGCGTGCGCGGCTCAAAGTCCTCCTTGCCCTCCCCGAAGACCGCGTTGAACGTCTCGAGGATCGCGTGTTCGTCGCCGGGCCGATAGGGCCGAATCTCGTAGCTCGCCATCGTCAGCCGCGCTCCGAATCGAACAGGGTGTAGGTCCAGTTCGCGAACAGCCAGCTCATCACGGTCGGCCGCCGGAAGCCGCGGAAGGCCAGGTACTCGTCCGTGCCCCGCACCCGGAAGCCGAGGGACTGGAAGAGCGCGAACTCCCCCGAGCGATCCGAGACGTTCACGAAGAGTCGATCGGTCCCGCCCACCGCCTCGCGCGCCCAGCGCAAGAGCTCCATTCCGCACTCGCGGTCCCCCGGCATCGTCATCCAGTCGGCCAGGATACCGCCCGCTTCCCCGTCCACTTCACCCATCCGCAAGACGGCGCAGCCGACGACCTCGCCCATCCGTCGGGCGAGCGCACAGCGGTAGCTCCGCGTCGGGTGATCCCGAAAACGCCAGGCGTATTCGTCCCGCCCGCGCACGAGCACGGCCGGCTTCGACCTGCGCCACTCCATGAAGAAGGCGTCGAGCTCCTCGGGCGCGCCCTCGCTCTCGGTAACCTCCACCCCGGTCTCGAGCCACTCGAGTCCCGACGGCTGGGCCCAGAGCACGTTCTCCGCGCGCAGCACCTCGGCCTTCGCTCTCCCCCGCAGAAAGCGATGCGCCCGCCGCGTCGGCACGCCGTACAGGAACGGCATCCCCTCCGGCGCCGCGCCGCAGTACACCCTCCCGAAGGCCTCGAGGAGAGCCGCCAGCGGCGCCGCCCGCACGAGCCCACGCCCCTTCGCAAACGCGTTCGCCACCTCGACGACCTCCCCGAACCGCGCCACCTCCCCCTCGAGGATCGCCGGGTGGCGCACCACACAGACCGCCGCCCGGAGCTCCCCCGCATCGTCGCGTGCGCTCCCCACGATCGCCCCCCCCGGCGCCTCCGCGCGCCACCTCCACACCTCGGCCGACCGCTCCTCGAGCCCCTCCCCCGCGCGCGCCTCGTTCACGAACGCCCGCAGCTCCTCCTCGACCGGCTCCGCCTCCCGCAGCTCGATGTTCCAAACCCGCTCTTCGCCACCCATGGTGAGGGGAAGGGTAGCGCGACCCGACGAAGTTTGGGCGCGTCGGTCCCGGGATCTCCTCACCCACGGGAACGATTGCCTGGATCAGGTTGTCCCCGATTCAGGGGCAGCGCAGCCGAGGACCTCCAGCAATTCCGCGATCACGTCCACATCGCCCTCCTCGTCGCCTGTCATGACGATCGGCTCGAATGCCGGGTTGCTGGGCTCCAGGGTAATCCGCACGTGGCGCCAGCCATCCTCGTTGTCCGTTTTCTCACTCGTGTACCGCTTGACCGTGAAACGCTCCTCGGTCTCCGGATCAACCGCATCCCGCAACCGGATGAGCAGGATCCTGCCCTGCCTCGAGCCGGACACGCGCCTGGTAAACAGGCAGTAGGATCCATCCGGCACTCGCGGCTCCATCG
>DRLC01000078.1 GCA_011053145.1 Planctomycetota bacterium
CGGCACCTGCGCGGAGAGAGCGAGCTTCAGAGGCGTGGTGAAGGAATCGCTGAGGGTGGAATTCGTCAGGGTCAAGACCCCCGTGCTTTGGATCGCACCCAAGAAGCCGCTCCCCGCATAACGCAGAATCGACTCGTTCGCGTTCACGGCCCCTCCGTTGTTGTTCAGGATTCCCTGCCATGCGCCGGGCACACCACTGGAGGGGCCGTCCTTGTTGGTGTCTCCTCCGTAGTCGTCGTCTTCCAAGACCGTGTAGACAACAGGATTCGCCACGGTCCCTGCCAGCTCGAGAGTCCCATCCACAGTCTGCCTCAGGTTTCCCGCCCATTTCACGACGACACCCGCTTCCATGCGCAGCGTCACCCCGCTGGGGATCGTGGAATTCGCTGTAATTACGGCCACTCCACCGATCAGGTTGGCCGTCGTAATCGTCGTGTCCATGGCGGGCATGGCATGCTGTATCCGCATGTAATCCCCCAGCCCATTCCCGGAAGCCGTATTGTTCGAGAACGCGGGCACCACGTCCAGGCGCACGCCCTCCACCGCATAGCTTCCGTTGTCTTGAAACGTACAGCCCGTGACGCCCAGGATGCTCTGCGACATGTTCAGCCTCAGGCCAGTGAATAGGGAGTCCTGGACTGTCGAGTTCGACAGGCTCAGCACTCCTTGATTGTTGAGACCTCCCGCTGACCCCATCCCCGCATAGCGGACCACCATGTGGTCGGCCATGAGCGTTCCCGAGGAGTTGACCGAGATCCCCACCCAGTCCCCTGGAGATCCGCTCGAAGGCCCGTTTCCGTTTGAGTCTCCACCGGCCGAATCGTCCTCGAGCGATGTAAAGATCGCCGGATCCAGAGCCGTGCCCTGCACGATCATCGATCCGGCCACACTGATCTGGAAGCTGGGAGACTTCACGATCGCCCCCGCTTGGACGGTGAGGGTCTGCCCCGTGGGAACCGTCACATTGCCCGTGAGGTGATAGATCTGGCCGGTCAACAGGGGACCGCCGCTGCCGTCGAACACGCTTCCCGACAACGAGATCTGAGCTGCGGGATGGGCTGCGAAGGCTAAGGAAGCAAGGAGCGGGGCAACGAACCGAAGGAGGAAGATGGAGATGGGCTGCCGGATCATGATTGTGCTTCTCGGGTGCGGGACGGAGGCAAGAGGTAGGGAGCGGGAGGAATCAGGATCCAGATCCCCAGCTAGCAGATGTGCACTCCAGCGGATCGTTCCGGCCCTTTCCGAGAATTCTCCTCCCACCGTCTCTCGTTGGTTCTCCTCTCCCCGCTTCGCGCCGGGAGTGCCCTACCCGGTACCTGGTGGTGCTGCGCGGAATCGGACTCCGCGGAGAACCTCGCTCCGCGAATCAAATCTCGGGGATCCAGTGGACCCCCTGGATGGGAGACCCCCATTCGCGGGCCGTCGAGGGCGGCGGTGCACGCGAAAGGCCGACACAGCCCGCCGGTCGCCCCTGGTAAGGGATGACGTAGTGAGGATGTCGGGCCAGGTGTTTCTGGAAGATCCGAGCCCCCGCGCTCCCCCCAGGCCGCTCATCGCATCCAGATTCTCCGCCGCCTCGTAGGATGGAATGATGTCCTCCGAACCCACAGACGGACGGTCCTTGGACGAGGCCGAAGAGCTTCTCGTCGAGGTTCTCTCCACGCTCGAGCGAGGTGGGTCCCTCCAGGAAGCCCTCGGTGGAATGCCGCCCGAACTCGGCGAGACGGTCAGGCGCCGCCTGCGACTTCTCGGCAACATCAATCTGATCACCCCCGGGAACCCGCGCGTACACGACTCCGTCGGCGGCTGGCACCTGAATGAACTTCTCGGACGCGGCGGCATGGGCGAGGTCTGGAGAGCGACGAGCCTGGAAACGGGACAGGAGATTGCGCTCAAACTGCTTCGCACGGGACCCCTCGATCCCACTCACGGTGTCCGGTTCGAGCGTGAAGCGCAGGCCCTCTCTCGGATCCGGCACCCGGGAATCGTTCAGCTCGTCGAGGCCGGCGAAGCGGACGGTCGCCTCTTCATCGCGATGGAACTGCTGGACGGTGTCAACCTCACTGCCCTACTCCAGAAAGGGCCACGGCCCAGCGTGGCCCAGGTCGTGAACTGGGGACACGAGCTCGCCCTCGCACTCGACGCCGCGCACTCCGTGGGCGTGGTGCACCGCGATGTCAAACCGTCCAATGTCCAGATCACCCGGGAGGGCCGCGCCGTCCTCGTGGACTTCGGCCTCACGCGAGGCATCGATCCCTCATCACTCTCGGTCACAGGCCGCTTCGTCGGCTCCCCACACTATGCAGCCCCCGAGCAGATCCTGGGAAGGGCACGCGACGTTGGCCCCCGCACGGACGTCTATTCCCTCGGCGTGACGATGTACGAGGCCCTCGCGGGCGCGCCGCCCTTCGAAGGCTCATCCTCGGAGCAGCTCTTCCATCGCATTCTGACAACCACGCCAGCCCCACTGCGCACTCGCCGCGCAGGACTCCCCGAGGACCTAGAGACGGTGGTTTTCTGTGCGCTCGAGAAGAATCCCTCTCGCCGATACACGAGCGCTGCCGCCTTCGCGGCCGACCTGCGGGCCATCGCGGAACTCCGCCCGATCCAGGCAAGACGCCCGAACCTCGCTCGCCGCATCTCACGCTGGGCACGACGTCATAGGGCACGTGCCACAGCGGTCCTCTCCCTCGCCATCGCTCTCACCCTGTCGTTGTCCTGGGAACTCTGGGGCCATGTTCATGAGCAGCGCACCCGAGTGGCACTTGCGCGGGCGGAACTCGACGATGCTGGAAGGCTCCTCAACGACCTACTCGGCCGGGAAGCCGGGCTCCCTGGCCGAGTCGCGCGCTATCAACGATTGAAGGTCTCCCTCGAGTCCCAGCCCTTCCGCCCCGAGGTCACACGGAGACTCGACGAATTGCAGCGAGAGATCGAAGAGATCGCAAATCAGCGCGAACTCGTCTTTGCGATCTACCTGGACAAGGTCAGACGCGCCGAAGACCTCGACCCTGACCTCGCGATCGAGGTCGCCCGTGGACGCGCTCGGCTCTACCTGGAACGTTGGCGCTTCGCTTCCGAGAACGGGGACCACTCCGCCGCCCTCTTCTATGCGGGACGGGTGCGCGAGACGGATCCCACGGGGGAGCTCGCCGACGCCCTCCAACCCATCCGACGATTCCGATTGACGACCAGACCGAGGGACGCGCGGGTTGACGTCTTCCTGTATCGGCGGCTCTGCGAGATGGGGGAAACACCAGACCCCCGCCTCGTTCCCGTCCCCCTCGGCGGGATACCGCAAGGAGCACCCGTCGGAAAGCATGCGCTCTCGGTGGTTGGCGCAGTCCCACCTCTCGTCCCGACAGATCTGGTGCTTCAGGTGGCGGGGGCTCCCATCGCCGGCACAGTCTTCGCGCGGCTCGGGGACGGAGAGCTCGTGCGCATCCAGGCGATCAACGGGCGTGCGGTGTGGGACGTGGGCTCCGCCGAAGACGCACTCTCCGTGGAGGCCCCCCCCTGGACGCTCTCACTCGTCCGCGACGGGGAACGGCACGAACTCCTGGAGCGCAGGACCGATGTCACCCTCCTCTCCCCTCTCGACCTGGCACTCGAAGGCGGGCATGAAGCGGAGATCTGGCGCGAGGGAGAACGGATCCTACTCCGCCTCCCCCCTGGCCTGCGTTTGCGCGAAACCGCCACGCCGCTCCTGTGCTCACCTGAATCTCGACCCGAGCACGGATCCACCGGCGAATTGGTTCTACCCGGCGGGGACTGCCTGCTCCTCATAAGCGCGCCGGGACACGAGCCGCTGCGTGTCACGGTGGACCGAGGGCTCGATGAGTTCGAGGCGAAGCTCGTTCCCGAAGGGACGTTCCCACATCCGTTCAGGAGGATTGCACCCCATGGCACCGAGATCATCGTCATGGATCGCGAGGTGAGCCAAGCCGAGTACGCCAGTTACCTCGAGTCGAATCCGGACCGCGCGCTACCACCCGGCTGGTCTCGGAAAGCGAACGGGACTCTGCGTCCGCCCAGCGATTCTCCGGAGGCCTTCCCGGTCCATTCCATCACATACCGGGATGCCCTCGCGTACGCTGACTGGAGAAACGCGAACGCCCAGGCCCAGGGACATCCATGGACACTGCGCCTGCCACATGTCGACGACTGGCTCACGGTGACGCACTCCGGCGCCGACCCCCGTCCCTTCGTATGGGGAAACGAGTTTCGCACGCAGTACGCCAAGGGCTGCTTCACGCGCGCCAGGCCGCGCCTCGAGCCCATGCTCCGTTTCCCGGTGGACGAAACCATGCTCGGGATTCACGACACGGCGGGAAGCGTGTCCGAGTTCTGCCGGGGCTGGTTTTGGGAGGAGCGTGCTCAGCGCCCCGTCTGCGGTGGAAGCTGGGTGAACGGCGATCCGCGCCGGTTTCAGTCGAACAGCCAGTGGGGTGCAAAGGAGACGGACGCCTTCGAGTTCGTGGGGTTTCGACTGGAACTCGTCCCAGACGACTGAATCGTCCCGAAATCAGGGGTCCGGCACGTCCAGCAGGGTCGCCAGCCGCGCCCGGGCTCGGAACACCAGCTGGCGCACCGAATCCTCGCTGCGTCCCAGAACTCTCGCCGTGTCCGCGTAGCTCAAACCGCCGATCGCGACGTGCAGGAGCGCGTCGCGGTAGTGCTCGGGCAGGCTCTGAAACGCTGCCTCGATCCGGGCGACCGCCTCAGCCGTCGCAACGTCGCGGCTCGGTGTGGCGGTGCATGCATATGCATCGAGGATGCTCTCATCACGTGACGCCTCCGCTAGCGATCCGATGAGCTCCTTCCCGACGTCGCGCTTGGCAGCTCCGTGGAAGCGCTCCTTGTTCCGCAACTTCGTATAGAGGATCGAGAACAACCAGGAGCGGAAGCCCTCCTCATCCTTTGCCCGCACTCCCCCGATCCCGGCAATAACATCCCCACATACCGACTGCACGATGTCCGCGGCAGACTCCCGTCGCGCGAGCCGGCCGCTGAGCCGAAGGCGCGCGAATGCGCTGAGGGAAGGCAGGTGTGGAACGAGCAACGCTTCGAGAGCGTCGCGCCTCCCCTGCTTCGCCTTCTCGATCAGCTCTTCGAACACACTTCCCTCGATGCTGGACTCGCAGTTTGGAAACCCGAAGAAACCGAGGCGGGGCATGGGGCGGTGGACATCACCCGGCAGGTCAGGGTGTGGCGTCGGCGCAGATCATCCGGCGCAGGACCCCGGCGGGCTGTCTGCCGAGGTAGTGGCGAGCGGAGCCGGATCGTTCCGAATGAGTCCAAAGTCCCGCGCTCCTAGAGGATATCTTCCTCATCCACGGGCCCCGCTGCGACGAGGACGGCACGGTCCGGGAAGAGGTGGCCGCGGGCGGCAGCGCGAACGTCCTCCCTGGTCACCGCGGCGTAGGACTCGAGCTCCCGTCGCAGGTGGTCCTCCGGCAGGCCGGTCCGATGGGCGAAGACCATCGACTGAACCCGGCGGGAGGCGCGTTCGTAGCCGAGGGGGAGAGAGCCGGTCAGGTAGTCCTTGGCGAGGTCGAGCTCCGCCTTCGTAACCAACTCGGTCTGGATGCGGCGGATCTCGCGGCGGAAGCCTTCGACCGCGGTGGTGAGGTGTTGGGGCGAGGTCCCGATGTAGGCGCTGAAGGTCCCCGGGAGGACGCCCGCGGAGGAATGGATCGCCGCCTGAACCGTGTAGGCGAGGCCGAGTTCGTCCCGCAGGATGCGCGAGATCCGATTCGAGAAGCCGGGCCCGGTGCCGAGGATGTGGTCCATGACCGCGAGCTTCCCATAGTCCGGATCGCGACGTTCGATGCCGAGGTGGCCGAAGAAGACGTGGACCTGCTGGCGCTTCGCGGTGAAGACGCCCGTTCGGGGCGCGGGCTCGGGGAAGCTGCGGTCGACCGGAGGGAGAGGCTTGCCCTTCGGGAGCGCGGCGAGGCGGCGGTCGAGGAAGCGTCGCACCTTCTGGGGGTCAGCGTCCGCGCAGACGGCGAGGACGAGGCGCGAGGCGGCGACGTTCCTGCGGTGAAAACGGGTGAGATCCGCTCGGCCGATGCGAGGGACGCTCTCGAGGGTCCCGTAGTTCGGGCGCGCGAGCCAGTGGTCGCCGTAGACCAGGCGACGGAAGAGCCAGGCGCCTTGCAGCCGCGGATCGTCGCGCTCGACGAGCAGGCGATCGAGCACGCGACGACGCTGGAGTTCGATCTTCGCCTTCGGATAGGTGGGATGCAGGAGGCACGAAGAGACCAGATCGAGCAGGGTCTTCCACTCCGTCCCGGCGATCTGGCCGGAGATGCCTGTCGAACCACCCGAAAGGCTCCCGCCCGCGGGCTCCAGGGCCTCGGCGATCTCCTCCTCGCTGAAGTCGCGCGTGCCCTGGTCGACGAAGCGGCCGGCGAGGTAGGCGGTCCCACCGAGGCCCGGCGGATCGAGGGAGTGCCCACCGCGCAGGTGTGCCTGGACCGCGGCCACGGGGGCGTCTGGGCGTGGGGAGACCAGCAGCGTCGCACCGCAGCGCAGCTCGAAGCGTTTCACCGCGAGGTCGGGGACGGCGAGTGCCTTCATCGGCGCTTCGCTCCCTTGGCCGCGGCCTTCTTGCGCGCGGCCTTCCGCGCCGCGCGACGGGCGGGCTTCGGCCCCTCGGTTGCGACGCGCTCGCCCTTCGGCACGCACCACGCGAGGACGCGTCGCTCCGGTCGCAGGAGACGCGCCACCGTGTCGCGTACATCGGCTGCACTCTGACGGGCATGGCGCTCGCAACCGTCGAACGCCCAGCGCCAGTCCGCGTCCACGGCCCATTCCCCGAGTTCCTCGGCGAGGTCGGAAACGGTCTCCGCATCGAACGCTTCCGACGAGCGCAGGATCGCCATGGCGCGGCGCATCTCCGCGGCCCTCAACTTCTCCCGGGACATCCGATCGATCTCCTCGTCGATCACCCGTTCGAGCTCTGTGCGCTCGGCGCCCTGGGAGCATTCCGCGTAGATCCAGAAGGCACCGCCCTCCACGCGGGTGTCGTTGCTCGCGGACACCGTGGTCGCGAGCCCCGTTTCGAAGACGAGACGGCGCTGGAGGCGCGAGAGCCGCCCGCTCGTCAACGCCACCAGGGCGATGTCGAGGGCGTAGTCCTCGCCGGTCGCAACGGAAACGGTCGGCCAACCCATCAGGAGCCGACGCCCCTCGTCATCCCAGTGCGTCGTGATGCGCACCTCGCCAGCGGGTTCACCGAGGCGCGGCCGGAAGGCATCGACTTCGGCGAGGGACGGGCCGGCTCGCTTCTTCCCGAACCGCTTGCGAACCTCGCGCAAAGCCTTCGAGGCGGACACGTCCCCCGCGAGCACGAGGGTCGCGTTGCCTACATGGTAGAAGCGCTCGTAGAACGCGCGCATCGTCTCCGGCGTCATCGCGCGCAGGGAGTCCACGAAGCCGATGATCGGCCGGCCATATGGATGGTTCGGGAAGAGCGCGCGTTCGGCGTTGCGCGCCAGGACGCGCCAGGGATCGTCCTCCCCCATCGCGAGCTCCTCGAGCACGACCTCGCGCTCCGAGTCGAACTCCGCCGGGTCCAGGAGCAGTCCGCCCATGCGGTCGGCTTCGAGCTCGAGGGCCTTCTCCCAGCGGTCGGACGCAAACTCGAACCAGTAGGCGGTGTGATCGTGCCCGGTGAACGCGTTGTTCGATCCGCCGAGCTGGGTCGTGATCCGATCCACCTCGCCCTTCCCGTGGCGCTTCGTCCCCTTGAACATCATGTGCTCGAGGAAGTGCGCGACACCCGCCTCACGCTCGGTCTCGTTGCGCGAGCCGACGGGAAAGAAGAGCACCGACGCGACGACGGGATCCCCGCGTCGCTCGGCAACGATCAAGCGCATGCCGTTCGCGAGCCGGTGCTCGCTGACCTTCGCTCCCGCCATCTGGAGTGCGGCAGGCCTTTTCCTCGCACCGCTCCTTTTGGTTTCGTTCCGCTTCATCGGGTCCATCGCGCCCCGGGCAGACCCGGAGGCGCGGCATGGTACCCGCCGGGGCCGCGCGAACGCCTCCTATTCGTCGGCGAAGACGAGGACCGTGGATCGAGGTGTCGGATCGTCTGGATCCCGGGCTGGAGGCCGGGCCCGTCCTCGAGCGAGGGGCGCGCCCCTCGCCTCAACGGCTGTGCCTCGCCCGCCGCGGGCGCGAGCGACCGCGCGCCTGTTCCCCGTACCGCTCGCCGCGGTGGGGCGCCCGCGCGGCGCGCCGCACCTTCTTCGGCGGGGGTCCGGCGTTCTCCTCGCACGCGAGGTCCGCCAGCTCCGCCACCTCCTCGCGGGTGAGAGGCCGCCAGTGCCCGACCTTGAGTCCTCGATCGCTCAAGCTCCCGTATTCGCACCGCCGCAGATCGCGCACCGGATACCCGAGGTGCGCGAACACCCTACGGATCTCTCGATTGCGCCCCTCGGTCAGGGTGAGGAGCAGCGTCGAGCGCATCTTGCTCTTCTTCTTCAACCACACCTTCTCGAAGTGCGATCGAAAGTCCGAGAGCCTCACGCCGGCCCGCAGCTTCGCGAGGTCCTCTTCGGTGATCTCGCCGTGCACGGTCACACGGTAGACCTTGCGGATCCCGTAGCGCGGATGACTCAACCGATAGGCGAAGTCCCCGTCGTTCGTCAGGATCACGATCCCAACCGTGTCCTCGTCGAGGCGACCCACCGTGTAGATGCGGCCCTTCTTGCGGTCTGCGATCAGATCCACTGCGCGCGGACGGTTCTCGCGGCGATCGTTCGTGCAGACGACGCCCGAGGGTTTGTTCAGGAGGTAGTACCGCTTGCGCTCGCCCTCGGGCTTGAGCACGACGCCGTCCACCTCGACGCGGTGAAGCGTGGGATCGATCTTCGTCCCGAGTTCGGTGACGATCTCGTCGTCCACCATGACTTCGCCCTCTTGGATCATCTCATCGGCCCGACGCCGTGACGCGATCCCGTTCAGGGCGAGGTAGCGGTTCAGGCGGATCAGACCGCCCTCGCTACCCCGTTCGCGCAACGACTCGGGCCTCCCGGCCGGAGTTCGTTTGTTCTTCATTCGCCTATGGAGGTCGTTTGCCCCGGGCGAATGCCCGAGGCCGCGCGCATCCTAGCACGTCCTCGCCCCGATCCGGGGCCCGGTCGGCCGAATCGGCGATCCAGCCCTCAGCGGCGGTAGAGGAACGCGTGGGGAAGGGTTGCGCTCGTGCCCAGATCGGTGACCGTGACATCGACCCAGCGGCCTCCGACCTTCGGGGACGGCGGAAGGGTCGGCAAGGCGGGGGTGACCGCGATCAGCGTCCTCGAATCCACGTACTGGACCGAAGCCGCAGGGATCGACCCGAAGAAGACCTTGGATGCGGGGGAAAAGCTTTCGCCGCGGATC
>DRLC01000079.1 GCA_011053145.1 Planctomycetota bacterium
TCGAGGCCGGTGCCCAGGCGATGAAGGAGGCCTCGGACGCGGCCCGCCGAGGGGATGCCGAGGCGGCGGCCGATGCGGCGCGGCGCGCCGAAGCCGCGCTCCAGGAAGCCTCCCGTTCCCTCGACGCAAACCTCGAAGAAGCGGCAGCGGGGCAGGCCGAAGCGAGCGGCGAACTCGCGCGCACCCAGGCCGAGCTCAACGAACGAACGCGCGCCCTCGAAGAGGCTGTCCGCGAGGGATCGCTCTCCGAGGAAGCCCGCGACGAAGTGCGCGCGGCGATGAAGCGCGCGGGAGAGGCGATGGAGCGCGCCCAGGCGAGCCTCGAGAGCGGACGATCCGCGTCGGCCGCGTCCGAGGAGCGTGAAGCCGTGGGGGCACTGCGGGATGCCTCGGAGGCCGCCCGGGAGGGAGTCATTCCGTCGACCGACGAGGGCAGGGAGCGAGCGGAGGAGCTCGCGCGCCGGCAGGAGGAGCTGCGACAGGAGCTCCTGGACCTGGCCCGACGCATCGAAGAGCGCGAGAACGCCAAACCGATGCCCGCGCTCGACCGTGCGGACCAAGCCGCGGAGGATGCGGCCCGCAGCCTGGGGGAAGGCGACCTCTCCCAGGCCGAGAAGCAGGAGGACGAGGTGCAGGCCGAACTGCGCCAGGTGAAAAAGGAGCTCGGCGAAGAGGAGGAGCGCTACCAGCGCCTGCGCGCGGAAGAACAGCTCTTTCGGATCGCGGAGGAAGGCCGTGCGCTCCTCGAAGAGCACCTGGCACAGATCGAGGCGGTGGCTGAGATCGACGCGCAGCGCAGCGCGGGATCACCGCCGAGCCGTGCCCAGCGCCTGCGCCTGCGCCGCGTCGCCCGCAGCGAATCAGGCCTTGCCGAACGCGCCCGCGGGATGAGCGAGGCCGTCGCCGAGGAGGGGTCGCTCGCCACGGGCCTGCTCCTGCGCAACATCGCCGACGACCTCGACCGCGTCGCCGAGGACCTCGGCGAGAAGGGCGACTACCAGACCGGGGACCGCACCCAGAGCCTGCAGCGTTCGATCGCCGCTTCGATCCAGCGGCTGCTGGACGTGCTCAAGCAGGAGCAGGCGCGGCGCGCGAAGGAGTCCAAGAACCAACCGCAGCAGAAGCAGGACCAGCAGCAAGGGGAACAGCCCCTCGTCCCGGACGCGGCCGAGCTGAAGCTCCTGCGCAGCATGGAGCAGGACCTGCAGGTCTCCGTCGCCGAACTCCTGCGCGATCCGGAAGCCCTCGCGGGCGACCCGGCCGAGGTGGACCCGCACGTCCTCCGCGAGATCTCGCGGCTGGGCCTGCGCCACGAGCGGATCACGGAGATCTTCCGCACGATGCGCCAGCGCATCGGCGTGCCGGACCCGCCGCCGTCGAACTCCGAAGATCAGGACCGCCCATGAGGATCCACAGCAAAGACCGATTCCGCGCCGTCGTCGCACTCCTGGGACTGGCTCTCGCCGGCCAATCCAGCGCGTCAGCCCAAGGCCCCACCCCCACCGCTCCCGAAGGCCGTGGATCCCAAGAAACCGCACCCGAGGAATCGGGAGGCGAGGAGCTTCCCCCCTCGGTCGAAGGGACGGGCGAGAGCGCGCCGGTACTCGACCTCGAAAGCGATCCGCAGCAGGAGATGATCGACCTCTTCCACCGCGTGGAGCGCAGGCTCGGCGAGATCGACCTCGACCTCGCGGATGCGGGCGCGGGCGACCTGCCCCCGGGGGAACTCGAGGGCGCGGGCCTCGAAGAGTTCCTGAAGCAGACCCTCGCGAAGAGCACCGAGGTCCAGCAGGACATCGAACGCATCCTCGAGCTCGCCCAGGAAATGAGCCAGGGCGGAGGTGGCGGCGGCTCCAGCCCCCCTCCCCCCCAGGACGGGGAGAGCCCCCTCGACACATCGCCCGACAACGGGCCCCAGGGACGGGAGAACACCCCGGAAGCCCCCGGTTCGGACGATCGAGAGAAGGACGGAACCGAGAAGCAGGATAGCCCCCAGGGGACGGAGCCCGGTCAGGGGGAGGAGCCGGGCGCGGACCAGGACAACCCCGATTCCTCCGATCCGTCGAATCGCCGCGGCCAGGACCCACGCGCCCCCCGCGGCCAGGGGGGGCGGGCCGGCGACGATGCCGAGCAGTGGGGCTTCCTACCGGCCCGCGTGCGCGAGGTCTTCCGGAACCCCGGCAGCCGTGATCTCCCCGTGCAGTACCGCGACTGGATCGACACCTACTACCGGCGCTTGAACCGCTCCGGTTCCGGCTCTTGATGGGACGCCGTTTCTGGTTCTTCGCCGCGCTCTTTCTGGCACCGGTGGCGTTCGCTTCCGGGGAGGACGGTGCGCGCCCCTCGGACGCCTCGGGCGCGGGGCCGGGCGAGGGGCGAATCCAGGAGGAGAGCGGCCCGACGCCTGGGCCCGAGGACCACGCCGCCCGCCGCGCCCTCATGCGGGGCCTCGAGTATCTCGCCAAGCGCCAGCGCGAGACCGGCACGGGCGCCTTCCCCCCGGACCCCCGCCAGCGGGAACGCGCGACGATCGGGGTGACGGCGCTCAGCGCGCTGGCCTTCCTCGCTTCGGGCAGTTCCCCGGGACGGGGCCCGTTCGGCAAGGAAGCACGACTCGCGATCGACTACCTGATCGAGAAGTGCGACCTCGCGCCGGCCTCCCCCACCTTCGGCTACATCTCCACCGGGAACGATGTCTCACGCACCCACGGCCACGGGTTTGCAACCCTCGCGCTGGCCGAGGCCTACGGCATGTCCCCGGGCCGGCCGCGACGACTCGCGACGGCGCTCGCGGCCGCGGTGCATCGCATCGAGGTCTCCCAGGGCACCGAGGGTGGCTGGGAGTACGAGCCGCGCGCCGTCGCGTCCCACGAAGGCTCGGTCACGATCGCGCTCGTCCAGGCCCTGCGGGCGGCGCGCAACGCGGGAATCGAAGTGGATCCGAAGGTGATCGCGCGGGCCGAGGACTACGTCGTTCGGCTCCAGAAGCCCGATGGAACCTTCCGCTACAAGCTCGACAGCGAGGACTCGACCCTGGGCCTGACCGCCGCGGGGATCACGACCCTGAACATGGCCGGCCGCTACGACGATGCGATCCTGAACGCGGCGCTCGACGCGATCACGACGGGACTCGCCCGCGAGCGCGACCTCGGGACCACGGAGTCTCGTTTCCCCTACTACCGCCGCCTCTACCTGGCCCAAGCCTTCTGGCAGCTCGACGACACATCGATCTTCCGGGATTGGTTCCACGACGAGCGCGCGCGCATCCTCGGCACGCAGGAGCGCGACGGATCCTGGCACAGCTCCGCCTATGGAGACTGCTACGCGACCGCGATCAATTGCCTGGTGCTCGCGATCCCCGGAGGTCTGCTGCCGATCTTCCAGCGCTAGCGGGATGGGCTGAGAAGGCCGGCCGCGCCGTTCCATACACCGCGAACTCCACCTCGAGGAAGTCCATCCGGCGCAGGCGCGCCGCGATCTCGTCGCGTCGTTCTCGAGCTCGCCCGAGCTCACCCTCCGCCACCTCCACCCGGGCGCGAGCGCCGTGGTCGCGCACGCGCAGCACCTGGAAGGCGAACTCGCGGAGTGCCTCCTCCGCGTGCTCGACGCGCGCCAGCCGTTCGGGAGTCACGCGCGTGCC
Source organism: Planctomycetota bacterium (assembly GCA_011053145.1). GTDB lineage: Bacteria > Planctomycetota > UBA1135 > UBA1135 > DRLC01. The sequence continues at coordinate 3,641 of DRLC01000079.1, forward strand.
GACCGGAATGCGCGAAGCCAAACAGGCCTGCGCCGGCTTGTCCGCGACCCCAAGCCCGTAGCGGCGCGCATACGCTCGGACGTCCTCCTTCGTCAACCCGGCGGTGACCAGGGGGGAGGAGACCGCGAACTCACGGGCGGCGCGACGACCCGGCCGGTCGTCGGTGAGGTCGTCCACGATCTCCCCGTACGCGAGGTGCGCAAAGCCGTGCTCGCAGGCGAAGTCCGTCATCGCGTCGAACAGGGTTCGCCGACACCAATAGCAGCGATCGCCCGCGTTCGCCGCATAGGCGTCGAGGGAAAGCTCGGAGGTCGACAACTCCACGAGCTCGACGCCGAGGGCCCGGGCCAACTCCCGCGCCTCGGCGAGTTCCGCCCGCGGGAGCGATGGGGAGTCCGCGATCAGCGCGCGCACCTTCGGACCCAGGACGCGCGCGGCAGCGTGCAGGAGCACACTGGAATCCACACCGCCGGAGAACGCCACGGCGAGCGGAGCGAGCTCGGCGAGACGCGCATCCAGCACGGCGATCTTCTGTTCCAGTTGCGACCCATCCATCGGTAGACCCCAGGCGCGGGGAAGCATGCGTTCCGTTTCCCGCCACCCGCCGGGGACCGCCCCGGTGGGGCTCCCCCACGCGACCGGCGCAGGCCCCCGCCGTCCCAGGCATCCCCGTGAGTATCGCATCGTGCCGGTCCGTCCGTGGAGCCCAAAGTTCCGGCCGGGGCGCAAGCCGTCGCGGAACGCCCCCCCACAGTCACGCTCCTTCGAGCCCCTCCGGGGCAGCCCCGGAAGGCCCGCCCCGGAACGGAACCAGCAAGAACCGTCAAGCGCGCATGCGAGCGGGTACCTAGGATCGAGGGCGTGAAGGAAACCAAGGCCTCGACACGCGAAGACTATGCGAGCCGGATCCTCAGGGTCCTGGTCTACATCCAGGAACACCTGGAGGAGGCCCCCGCGCTCGAGCGGCTCGCGGCGCTCGCGCACTTCTCTCCGTTCCACTTCCACCGCGTCTTCCGCGGAATGGTCGGGGAGTCCGTGGGGGCGCATGTGCGCAGACTGCGGCTCGAGCGGGCCGCCGTGCGGCTCAAGACCAGCTCCGATCCGGTCACGGAGATCGCGTTCGAGGCCGGCTACGAGTCCCACGAGGCGTTCACCCGAGCCTTCGGGAGCCACTTCGGACGCAGCCCCTCGGCCTTCCGCAGCGCGGAGCGCGCATCGCCTGAGCTCCCGGCTCCTTCCCGTGTGCACTTCTCGCCCGGCCGACCCGGAGCCGGGTTCCACCCCCTCGCCGCGGAGGCATTCCCGATGGAAGCGAAGTTACGACGGCTGGAACCGATGCGCGTGGCTTTCCTGCGCCACGTAGGCCCCTACGACGAGGTCGGCTCGACCTGGGAGCGGCTCACCGATTGGGCCGGGGCACAGTGCCTGTTCGGGAGCGACACGCGCTTCTTCGGCGCTGCCTTCGACGATCCGGAGATTACCGAGGCGCGCCGATTGCGCTACGACGCCTGCATGACCGTCGACGCGTCCGTTCGCGCGGAAGGCGACATCGGAGTGCGTACACTGCCCGGCGGTCGCTACGTGGTCGCCCTGCACGAAGGCCCCTACTCCACCCTGGGCGAAACCTACGCCGCACTCTTCGGAAGATGGTTCGCGGCCCAGCCCTTCGACCCTGAACCGGGCCCTACGCTCGAGTTCTACCTCAACGATCCCGATTCCACCGACCCCGAAGACCTCCTGACCGAGGTCTGCGTCCGTATCCAGGAGTGACTCCGATGGCCGAAAAGGCAGGAACACCGGAAAAGATCGACCTCATCAAGCTCCACCGCGCGGAGTACGCCAAGCCGAAGAAACCGGTCTTCGTCGATGTCGGGCCGGGAACGTACCTGGCCGTTGCGGGGAAGGGTGCGCCAGGGGACGCGCTCTTCCAGGACAGGATCGCCGCGCTATACGCCGTCGCCTACACGGCCAAGTTCGAGAGCAAGTTCGCCGGGCGGGACTTCGTCGTCTGCAAGCTCGAGGCCCTGTGGGGAAGCGAGGAGGACGGGGAGCAGAGCTCCCTCGCCACCCTCGATCGCGCGGCATGGCCCTGGACGATGGTGATTCGCGTTCCCGACTTCGTGACCGAGGCCGAACTCACGGCGGCGCGCGCGAAGCTCCGCGAGAAGGGCAAGCAGGGGGACTTCGACGCCGTGGAGTTGGTGACCCTGGAGGAGGGTCGGTGCGTCCAGATGCTCCACACCGGTCCCTACGAGGAGGAAGGGCGCACCCTGGCGGCGATGACGGAGGTCGCGCACGCGGAGGGCCTTTCCCTCCACGGTCGGCACCACGAGATCTACCTCAGCGATCCCCGTCGCGTGCCCGCCGAAAGGCTCGAGACGATCCTGCGGCGGCCGGTTCGGGGATGATGCCGACCTGGAAGCAGCGCACCCTCGGGGCGGACACCCCGCGGCGAGGGCGGGGTCGGCGGGATCCGCGAGGCGCGTCAAGGGCGCCCCGGCTCAGCGGACGTAGCCGAGGTCGCGCAGAGAGTCGAGGGTGTCGCCGGAGAGGACGCGCTGTTCGTCGCCGGCGAAGTACGCCCGGCTCGCGAGGTCGCGGGTGAAGCGCTCGAGGCGGGCGTCGAGGAGGTGGTCCTCCTGTTCGGAGGGGGCGCGGGGGGAGAGTTCACCGGGATCGGCGGCGAGGTCGAAGAGCTCGCTGCGGACAAGAGCCAGGTCCTGGTCGCCGCCGTCCCGGAAGTACGCGAGGATCGCGCGGCGATCGAGTCGACGCTTCCGATCCTCGCCTGTGCCCTTGATGCGCGTGCTCGCGGTCAACTCGAACCAGCGGCCGACGAGTCGAACGCGCCGGGCCTCCCAGTCCACGTCTTCGACCGGTGCGCGCACCTCGAGGGGAGCGCTAGCTCCCTCCTCGTACACCTTGAGGCGTTCGGCGAGCCAGCGGCTCCTTTCGACCTCCCCCTTCACCTTGACGAGATCGCCTTCCGCGAGCGGCCGCTCGAGCACGCCGTCGACGAACTGACGCTTCGTGCCGGCCGTGAGGCCCACTTCGAACGGCCCCAGGTCGAACCCGTCGGCGCGCAGGTTTCCGAGCTCGCCCTTCAACTCGGCCGGGTCGCCCGCGTCCTCGAAGCGCGGCTTCAGCTCCGTCGCGACGAGGCGGTCGCCGTCACGCTCGAACTCCACCTCCCAGCGCTCGCCCCGTGCGATCGGGGGGGGCGCACCACCGGCATCCCCGGACGGCTCGAACACCCGCAGTAGCTTGGCGGGGCCGATGAGCAGCGTTTGCTGGTAGCGGTCCGGCGCCTTGTGCTCCGCGAGAATCGGCCGAGCCTCCTGGCTGCGCAATCGGTTCACGCCTTCCATCGCGACGGGCACGGGCAGTCCCGCGGCCGCGAGCAGCGTCGGCCCGAGGTCCACGAGCGAGACCGGTTCGGCCGCGCGGCGCGGATCGATCCCGGGACCGCGCAGGATCCACGGGACGTGCAGGAGCGTCTCGTAGAGCCCGTGGCCGTGCCCGATGCGACCGTGCTCGCCGAACTCCTCGCCGTGGTCGGCCAGCACGCAGACGATCGTGTCCGAAGCGAGCCCGCGCGCAGCGAGACCCGCGTCGAGGCGCCTCAGCTCTTCGTCCAGCGCACGGATCGAGCCGTCGTAGAGTCCCTCGAGCGCGGCCCGCTCCGCATCCCCGAATGCCCGCGCGCCCGCGTTGATGGCATCCCGCAGCGCACGCGAATCCCCGCCGCGGAAGGGAGCGATCGCCTCGGCCGAAACGAATCGGGTCGCGTCCGCGTCGGCCACGGGGTAAGGCCAGTGTGCGTCCAGGAAGTGCAGGTACAGGAAAAAGGGCTCTTCCCCCGCGTTCTCGTCGAGCCAGTCGAGCGCGCTCCAACGGATCGAGCGCGCGTCCCCGGCATCGTCGTGGTAGAGGTCGAAGCCCTGCTCGAAGCCATTGCCGCGCTTGAGCTGCGCATTCTTGATGAAAGCGGCGGTGCGATAGCCGTGCTCGGAGAACACCTCCGCCAGCGTGGTCGCGCTCTCCGGCAGCACATCGGTCACCGCGCCCGCCTTCCCGCGCGCGCTGCCCTCGTAGACACCGTGTTGGATCGGGAAGGTGCCCGTCAGGAACGACGGCACCGAGGGCTTCGTCCAGCCGGCAGTGGCGTAGGCGCGTTCGAACAGGAGCCCCTCCCGCCCGAGTTCGTCGAGGAACGGCGAGGTCTCGTGGCGGGTGTAGCCGTAGGGCGTCAGGTGGTCGGCGCGGACCGTGTCGAGGCACACCAGCACCACGTTCGGTCGTGCACCTGCTCCCACGTCGCCCGAGCAGGCGGCGCAGGCAGTCGCGGCGAGGAGGCTACAGGCGATAGCGAAGCTGGATCGTCGCGAGGAACGCATCTTGGTCCTTGTCGAAGGCGTTGCCGGGTTGGAACCACGCCCCGACGAGTTCCACGTCGAAGCGCTCGGAGCGGCGGATACCGAGGATCGCGTCGACCTCGAAGCCCAGGTGCCGCCGGAACCCGGTCGGCTTGGCCTTGAGGTCGGCACCGAGGAATTCGTCCAGCGCCTCGTCCTGGACATAATCGTGCGCGACCAGGTCGAGGGAGGTGCGCCCCGCGAGTCGGATTCCGACACCCAGTGTCGCGATCCCGATGTTCGAGAGCTCCGGACGGGCGAGCTCCCCGTAGTAGCGGAATGAGGTGACGCCCGCGAACTTGGCGTTGTTGTCCTGAAAGCCCGTCTGGCGGAACGTACCGTCGCCGCCACGGTCCGGGTGACTGTCGCCGCTGCCGTACGCATACCCGACCGTGAACGACAGCGGCCCCGACCACTCCGGGCTCCAGGTGGTGCCCGCATCGAGCGCCACGCCGTTCACGTCCGTTCCGTCACGATCGCCGTCGATCGCGGCCAGTTCGAGCCAAACGTCATTCTCCGGCAACCACTCCCCGAGCGCGCGTGCTCCGAGCCAGAAGAGGTCTTCCTCCTGGGCCGAATCGATGTCGCGCACCATCGACCAGACGGCCAGGTGCCGGCGATCGTCTCCGTTCGAGAGATATCCGGTCACGTTGAGCGAATCCTCGTCCCGCGGTGATCCGTCCGATAGCGTCGTGCTGAGCGAGAGTTCGAGGCGCGACCCCGGCCTCTCTCGGACCACGCGCAACGCATCGAGGTTTTGGTCGTAGATCCACTCGCGCGCCTCGTCGAAGTCCTGGCGCCCGATGTAGAGGTCCCAGCCCTCGGTGAGGCCGTCCTCCAGATAGAGGAACGTCTCCCCGAGCCGCGTGTCGTCCACACGCTCCTGGCCCTTGTCCTGTTCGTCACGCCAGCGGTAGCGCGAACGCACTTCGACGCGTGCAAGAACCTCGTCGGATGGCCGCCAGTCGAGTCGCAGACGCGCCGACCCCTCGACGTCCGTGCGGTCGCGTTTGCGCGCCGGAGCGAGGTCGTACTCGGCCTCGTAGCGCGACTTGAGCTCGAACTGCCCGGACAAGACCAGGTTCGACCCGAGCGCGATCCCACGTCCGAAGAGGTCGTCCTCGTCCGCGTCGAGGTCGGTCTCCGGTCGCACGATCCGAGCCGGGGCGAGCGCGAGGGAGGCCAACGGCCCCTCGGCCTCCACCTCCACATCCTCGGGCAGCACCACCTCGAAGCACATGACGCGCGCGACGAGTTCGCCGCCCTTGCGGGAGAGCGCATCGATGCGCCCGCCGATGCGATCGCGCCCCGCGCCCCGCGGCGAGACCTTGCGCGCTGAGAACTTGAACGGGCCGCGCCAGCGCCCCTCCACCTTGACCCGCGTTCCCTCCACCGCATCCGCCTCGACGCGCGACCAGTCCGTCCGGTCGGAGAACGAGACCGGCTGCCCGAGGAGGACGAACCGATCCTGCGCGGCGTGCGCCCGCGCCGTCCCGATCAGGACCTCGTAGCGCTGCGGCTCGGTCACCTCGATCTTTGCCGCGACGAATCGGCCCGCATCGTCCAGGTGTCCCCGCGCTTCGATCCAGTGCCCGACGCGCAGGTCCTTCGTCGTCTGGGCGGACGGGCTCGTTCCAAGGGAAAGGACCGCCCCGACCAGGGCGAGGAGCATGTACGTTCGGCTCAATGGACCACCCTCCCCTCGCGCTCGGCTTCTTCCGCACAGCGACGAGCGAGTTCGAGGAGCTCACCCGCGAGGTGCGACCAGCGGGGACGCACGAGGTAGACGAGAGCGATGCGAGCGAAGGTGGTCGCCTGGTAAAAGCGAAGGCGCTGCCAGAAGGACTCCTCATCGGATCGATGCAGTCCCTCGAGAAACGCCTCGCCGATCCGATTCACGCTCGCGCGCGTCGCGCCGCGCACCCCTTGGAGAGCGCGCAGGGTCAGGTGCGCGAGCAGGTTCGCGGCGTCGAGCGCGACATCCGCCCGTGTGAGCAGGTCGAAGTCGAGGAGCCCGATGCGGCCCTCGCCGACGCGCAGTTGGTGGTCGTGCAGGTCCCGGTGCGCGTTGCCAAGCACCGGCTCGGGCAGGCGCCTGGCGATCCAGAAGAGGCGCGAAGCGAGGTCCTCACAGCCTTCGGGGAGCGCGATGACCCGCTCCGTGCGCTCACGGCGCACCGCGAGAACGGTCATCTCCTCCGCCGGTCCGAAAGGGCCGCGCGCGACCGGAGCAGGCCGCTCCTGGAACGCGCGCAGGCCTGCGCCGATCCGGAACCAGGTCTCGCGCGCATCGGCGGTGAGCTCCGGCTCGCTTCCTGGAAGTAGACTCATCCGCAGGCTCGCGTCCTCTTCTCGGAACTCTTCGATGGCCGGGGCGTCGAAACCCGTACCCGCACACAGCCTCGCCCCCAGCGCATTCGACGCAGCGGCCGCAGCGAATGCCTTGGAACGAAAGCCCTTTCGCACGGCCAGGCGGCCCCCTTCTCCCTCGAACAGGACGATGCGGCGGCGGGGGCGGTAGGAGAGCACTGTTTGTCCGTCGGCGATGCGCCGCGCCAAGGGGACGCGCGTCTCATCCGACGGCCACAGTTCGTGCACGCCGCGCTCGTCCGCCTGAAACCAGCGCGACCCCGCGTCCATGGTCGCACATACCGTGACGCGGCCCCTGCCGTCGAGGTCGACGCGCTCCACGAAGGGACGCACATCCTCGCTCGCGATGCGTTCGAGCTCGGTCCAGATCGTCTCGAGGTCGCGCTTCATCGTCGCCTCCCGGTCTGGAACTCGCGCTCGATGCTGTCGAAGGCGAGGTGCGCGGCCTCGATCGCGCCGGATTGCAGACGCCGGATCGCGGCCGCGGCGCGCGCGACGAGCGCGTCCGCGCTGGTGACTTCGAGCCGTGTTCGCTCGCAGGGTAGAACGCCGTACCCTTCGAGGAGCGTCCGCCCGGCCTCATCGAACGTGGTCCACGGTTCCTCCCAGAGCCGGTCCGCGATCCAACTCGCCAGGTCGGCGGTCGGATCCCCCGGAGCCAGTTCATCGAGATCCATCAACGTCCACGCCCCTTTCCCCTCGCCGGTGCGGAGACGCGCAAGCTGATCGGGATGGACGTCGCCGTGGCTCCAGGTCGTGCGGGTCGGGGCGAACGCCGGCCGGGTCGCGAGCCACGCATCGAAGCGCTTCAGGAGCTCCGTATCCACGGAGAAGAGCATCCGGGCATCCGCCGGGTCGTTTGGACGGCGCGGCTCGAGCCCCTCCGGGAGTTCGAGTGCGTGCAGGCTCCCGAGCAGCTCGCCCGCCTCCCCCGCGTGGGAGAAGTCCGTCGGGGCCTGGTCCTCGATATCGAGCCAGGGTTCGAACAGAGCGCCTGCATGGGGAACGTCGAACGCGAGTCGCAGCGCAGCGTTCGGTCGCACCGACTCGAACGCCCGCCGTGCGGCGACGATGCGCGCAGCGCGCGCGGGAGGGTGGAAGCGAGCGGCGAACCGGAGCAGTCCCGGCTCCGTCCCACGCAGGGAGAGATCTACGCAGGCGATGGCTCGCCGCTCTGGTTTGTAGCGCAGGAATTCGACCTGCGTCCGGCGTCTTCGCACGCTGCGCGCCGGCACGCACCCGCTCTCCTCGACCCAGCGTGCGATCTGGCGCCGGTCGAGGATTCGTTCGAGCCCTGGGAGCTCGCGATCTCCCATCACGGTCCACATCGCTAGACTGCGCTCGGGGAGGACCGCGAAGTTGGCGGCGTGCTCATGTGCGAAACGGCGTGCCGCTAGCTCGGCGGCCTTGCCGTTCGCGTACGTCTTGAGCGCACAGACCTCCGACGACCCATCCTCGAAAAGCACGCGATACGTCGCCGAGCAGGAAACGCGGGGCTTCCATCGCGCGGTCTCCAGTTCGACCCTGCGGACACCTCCGCGTCGGCCGTCCCCGAAGAGCACATGGTCGAAGAGCCAGCACGCTTGATCGGCCGAGGGCGGGGCAAGCCGGGCTTCGCCCAGGGTTGCGGGCAGCGCGAGATCGCGCACGTAGCTGCGCAACGCGGTCATAGGCTCGCCCCCGCGGTGGTCCGAACGACGCGCCGATAGAGCGGCTCAACGTCGAGCAGGTGTTCGTGGCGACCCTCGGCTACCTTGCGTCCGGCGTCCAAGAAGACGATGCGGTCGTACTCGTCGAGGCGCTCGAGATCGTGTGCGATCACGACCACGATGCGCTCACGGGCGAGGCGCCGGAGCGTGTCGGCGACGTGCCCCGCCGCCTCGCGATCGAGCCCAGCGAAGGGCTCGTCGACGAGCAGGATCGGCGCGCCGCGCAGGAGCGTGCGTGCGAGAGCAATGCGCGCCACCTGGCCCCCCGAAAGGCCCGCGCCGAGGGAACCGAGTTCGGTATCGATCCCGTCCGTGAGCTCGGCAATGAACTCACTCGCTCCAGCTTCCGCGAGGGAGGCATGGAGTTCGGCCTCGCTCGCATCGGGACGGGCCAGCAAGAGATTCTCGCGGATCGACTCGCCGAACAGGACGGTGCGCTGCAGGCACAGTCCGACACGGGAGCGCAGTGAATCGAGGTCGAAGGAAGGCAGCGGTTCACCGTCGAGGAGGACGCGGCCTTCGTCTGGGTCGAAGAGGCGCGCGGCGAGTGCGACCGCAGTGGACTTGCCGGCGCCGCTGCGGCCGACGAGCGCGGCCAGTTCGCCGCGTCGGAAGGTCGCGTCGAAGCGCACGAGCGCGCGCGATCCCCGCTCGTAGGCAAAGCTGACGTGCCTGAACTCGAGGGCGCGGGGATGGGCGGGCGCAGGCGGAGCACCTGGCTCGGAGGCGATCTCCGGCTGTTCGTGCAGGATCGTCTGGATACGTTCCCCGCACGCGGTTCCCTTTGCGATGCGGTCGGCGTGCTTGGAGAACGAGCGCAACGGCTTCAGGACGCTGCGGACGTAGGAGAGGAACACGAGCAGCTCGCCGAGCTGTAGGTCCCCCGACTGCACCCGCAGACTGCCCAGCAGCAGGACGCCGGCCATCGCCACGCCGAGGAGCGACTCCACCGTCGCCCCCATGCGCACGGTGAGACGCTTGGCCTTCAGGCCCGCGCGTTCCGTGCGACGGTTGTTGCGTGCGAAGCGGCGCACCACATGGTCGGAACTGCCGAGCGATTGGATCGTCTCGCTGGCCGCGATCGCCTCGTGCAAGTAGTCCGCCAAGTCGCCGGCTTTGCGCCGCTGCTTTCTCACCGCGATACGGATCTTGCCGGAGATCCAGCGCACGACGAGTAACACGACCGGCAGCGTCGCGAGGATCGCAGTGGTGAGCAGCGGATCCACCGCGAACATCACTGCAACCGTCCCGAGCACGAGCACGCCACGCGTCGCTAGTTCGATCGCCGAGTCGACCATCATCGTCGACACCATCGGCACATCGCCGGTGAGCCGCACCAACAGGTCCCCGGACTTGTGCCGTGCGTGGAAGCGCGGGCTGAGCTTGGAGAGGTGCGCGAAGATGCGATGACGCAGTGCGCGCGTGAAGCGGTGGCCCACCTGGGCGAGCTCGATTTCGCGCACGTAGCCGAGACCGGCGCGCAGCGACACGATGGCAACCGCTGCGAGCGCGCCGAGCACGATCGTTCGGGTCGGGTGCGCGGACGCCGCGCCGCCGGGCGCGAGGGCGCCGTCGACGATCCAGCGCAAAGGCCAGGGCTTGAGGAGGTCGAGCAGCGTGACGAGGAGTGAAAGTCCGCCGACCAGCGCGAGGCGGGAACGGTGCGGCACGAGGTCTTCGCGGAACTCCCGCGCAACGTGCAGCGTGTGGGCGATCTCGCCTGTACCCTTCATCGCACGACCCCCCCACTCGCGGCATCGAGCACGGAGCCCGCGATCCGGGTCCAGCCGAGCCGTGCGGCGGCTTCGCGCGCACCCCTCGCGAGGCGAGCGCGAAGCTCGCGGTCGCACGCCAGCTCCTCGAGCCGGTCCACAAGGCTCTCGAGGCGCTCGGCTTCGTAGAAGAGTCCCGCCACCCCTTCCTCGACGACGGTCGAGAGATCTCCCAGCCGAGGCACGACCGGCACCACGCCGCAGGCCATCGCCTCGGCGAGCTTGAGTGGCGAGAAGTAGCAGGGCAAATCGGGCGGATAGGTGAGCGGCAGGCAGTCGAACTGCGCGACGAACTCGCCGACGCGATGGTGAGGCACCCAGGGAACGAGGGTCACCCGTGAGCGCGGCACATGGTTCTCGAGATGGGCTCTATAGTCCCCGCTGCCGACGAGCAGGAGGTGCAGGTCCACGCCCCGCCCGAGCAGATCGCGAGCTGCCCGCGCAAAGCGTTCGAAGCCGTGCCAGGGGCGCAATCTGCCATGCATTCCGAGAACGAAGCGGCCCTCGGGAACGGCACGTTCGACTCCGTCCGCCTGGCTCCAGGGCCGAAAGCGCTCCAGATCGACTCCATTCGGGAAGACCTGAATGGCACGCCTTTGCGCACCCCTCTCAGCGGCATAACGTGCAACGGCCTCGGAGACGCACACGACGAGATCCGCGCCGGAGAACACCGCATTGCCGGCCTCGTCGCAGGGAGCAATTCCCGCACGCCAGCGACGCGCTTCTTCTTCGAGCGGCGCGTTCACTTCGAGCACGCGGAACACTCCGTGCCTTTCGGCGAAGCGCGTCGCTGCCTCCGCACCGAGCGCATAGCGCTCGTAGACGATCTCGAACGGCGCGCTGCCATGCTCTGCGTCAAGGGCCTCTCCGAGGACTGCGCCGTCCGGCTCGTCGAACGCGCAAACCTCCGCGCCGAGCGCGGTAAACGCGTCTCGCATCGCGGTCAGATGGATCGCGGCGCCTTTCTCGCGCTTCGGGGAGATCCCCGGATCCTGGTTTATGCAGGCAATGCGCATGGATCCGGGCGTCGTGAGAGCGCCTCTTCGAACCAGGAGTACAGGATGCGGGCGTTCTGCCCACGGTCGAAGAGTTCGGCGGCGCGTGCGCGCCCGGCCTCGGCGAGGCGCGTACGCCCGTCCTCATCGGCGAGCATCTCGGCGATCGCATCGGCCGTGGATTGCGCATCGCGCTCCGGCACGATGCGGCCGCACCGGCCGTGGTCGAGGATCTCGGGGATCCCCGTGACCGGGGTCGAGATCGCCGGCAGCCCGCAGGCGAGCGCCTCGAGCAGCACCGTGGGCAGCGCATCGCGGTTGCCGTCCTCGCCGACCACGCAGGGCTGACAGAGCAGCGTCGCGCGCTGCATCAGGTCACGGACCTTGGACTGGTCGAGCGACCCCGTCAGCCTGACGCGATCGGTCAGGCCGAGTCGCTCGGCCTGGGCGTGGAGCGCGGCTTCTTCGTCGCCCGTACCGACGATCGTCATGCGAAAGTCGACGCCGCGCTCGACGAGGAGCGAAGCCGCGTCGAGCAGCACGTCGAATCCCTTCTTCTCGACGAGGCGACCTACGGCGAGGACGTGGTTCCGCTCACGCTCGCGGGGAAGGCTCGCAAAGTCATCGAGGTCGATGCCGTTGTAGAGGCGACGCACCTTCGCAATGGCCTCGGGCGTGAGCCGCTCGGCGAGGTATGCGTGGTTCGCGTCGCAAACGGTCACCGTGAAGGCCGAGCGCGCGAAGAGGCGGCTCAGCATCTCGGGTCGCACGGTGCTTCGATAGATGTCCTTCGCATGGGCGGTGATCGAGTAGCTCGGGCCGCCGAGGTCGTGCACGAGCATCGCAACCAGGGCGGAATCGGTCGCGAAGTGCGCGTGGATGTGCCCGATTCCGAGCTCGGTGCAGCGGCCGAGCACGAAGAGCGCTTCATTCACGAGGGAGGAGAAGCGCGGAAGCTCCCAGGCTCGCGCCTCCTCGACGAGCGCGCCGAGCCGTGCGAAGGTCGCGCTCGGGTTCGCAAGGTCGGTGAAGAGTGCCTTCCACGGGTCGAGTTCGCTGCGGGACGGCAGCTGCTCGACGCACGCGCGCAGCTCGGAGAGTGCGGGATGGCGCGGCTCGTCGTCCGTCGGACGCCGCGAGAAGATGTGCAGATCGCGCCCGAGCTCCTCCTGGGCGAGCAGCTCGCCCAGGACGAACGTCTCGGAGAGGCGCGGGAACTTCTTCAGGAGGTAGGCGGTGCGGGGAGGGCTCATAGGGCTGCGTCCTGTTTGCGGAGGGCGAAGGGCACGACGCGGCCGTGCTCGAGCAGCTCGGCGACGACCGCGACCATGTTTTGGGCGCCGCGGAGGTCCGGCGCGGCGCCGAGCGGGCGCGCAGGATCGAGGGCGCGTTCGATTGCGTCGACGAGCTCCTCGGGACCGTACGCGGCGGCGTTCTCGGCGATTCCTGCGCGCTCGAAACGGTCGGCGCGCAGCCACTGCTCCTTGCGTGGAAAGACACGCGGCAGGAGCACGGCCGGACGACGGCTCTTCAGGATCTCCGCACAGGTGTTGTAGCCGGCCATCGAGACCACCGCGTTGGATTCAACGAGGAGGCGCGGAAGGTCGTTGTGGACGCGGTGGAAGTCGACGTCGCCGAGCACGCGCGCCCGGCGCTTGAGCGTTCGGTGGGTGGCGGCGTCGAGCAGCGGGCCCGAGACGATGGTTGCAGCGAAAGCCGCTTCCCCGCCCGTGCTCTCACGGCTGAGTTCGAGCGCGTCGAGGAAGAGTCCAATGCGCTCGGCCCCGTCCTCACCGCCCCCCATCGAGACCAGGACCTGCGGCTTCGTCGCCGGGATCGGGCTCAGGGAGCGACGTTTGAACTCCCGCACGACGTAGCCGACGAACTCGAGGCGCTCGCCGAGTTCCTCGGGGATCGGGTACTCGCGGCGCGAATCGAAAACGGCCGGGTCGCCGTAGACACAGACGCGGTCGTAGCCTTCGCTCAACCCCCAGCGGCACTCGGGTGTGCCCCATTCGACCTCCACCGCGCTGGGTGTGTCGATGATGTCGCGGATCCCGAGGATCGTGCGCACGCCGCGGCGGCGCGCATCCTCGAGCACGTCGAGGGCCTCGCCATGCAGCCCGACCACCTTGTGATCGACGAGCACGACGTCCGGCTGGAAGACGCGATAGGACTCGAAAAGGATCCGACGCCGCAGGTGCAGGACGTCGGCGAGGGGGCCGGGCAGCGAACGCGGTGTGTAGCCGCCGGCCTCGTTCTTCGTGACCGAGGGCAGCTTGACGATCTCGACACGCTCGGGGAGCGGAAACATCGTCGCGCAGGGGGAACCGGTCACGAGCAGCACCGACGCGCCCGGCATCGAATGCACGAGGGCCTCGGCCAGTGTCAGGTTGCGACGCAGATGGCCCAGGCCGAAGGAGTCGTGGCCGTAGATCAGGATGCGGTGCGAGCGGCCGATGCGGGCGGAATGCGGAGTGGAGGGGCTCATGATGGGCGTCCTTGCGCAAGGGCCGTGCCGGGACAGGAATCGCGTCCCTCAGGCCCGAGACGGCGAACCCCGTCCCGGACGTCCAGGTCTCGGACGGACGGGTCCAGCATGTGGACAGAGCCCGGTCCAACCCCCTCGGGGTGCCGCCGAGGGGGTTGGCACTGGCTTTGCGCTAGAGCCCGCCGTCTCCGTTTACCCGATGTCCCGCCCCACCCCACAAGGAGGTCCTCCCGTGCGTCTCACTGCACTTCTCTCCCCCCTACTCCTGCTTCTGACCCCCTCCCTCGCGCGCGCCGACCTGATCGTCGGTCAGGTCGTCGATTCCAACGGTGTCGGCGTCCCCGGCGTCGACATCGACGTCAAGAACCTCGGTTCGGGAGGCACACCTCCGATCTTCAATGACGGCACGGACGCGAACGGGTTCTTCTCGACGACCGTGCCGGCCGGGCTCTACCGCGTGACCTTCACACCACCGCCCCCGCCCACGACGACGCACCTGATCGTCGAGGTCTGCGACGTGACGATCCTCGGAACGACGAACATGGGCGTGATCACGCTTCCGCCCGGCGTGTCGCTCACGACGCGCGTCGTCGATCCGCTCGGCTTCCCGGTGGCCGGCGTGAACGCCGACGTGATCGATCTCGCCACGGGCGACAACCTGAACCTCGCGAACGACACGAGCGATGCGTTCGGGAACCTGAGCGTCGCGGTGCCGACCGGGAACCTCGAGTTCCGGCTGAAGACCGCCGGGGTGATCGGGCAAGTGCTCGCCCCCACGGCGACCCAGCTCACGACGACCGCGAACACCAACCTCGGCGACACGATGCTCGCTCCCGGCTTCGTCGTCTCGGGGGTGCTACGCAGCACCGGCGGTGTCGGCGTGCCCGACGCGGACCTCGACTTCCGCGATCCCGCCACCGGAACCAAGATCTTCACTCCAGGTGACAATACGGATCCGCTCGGCAACTTCTCCGTGGTCGTCGGGGCCGGTACCTACGACATCGAGTTCTGCCCGCCGCCTGCAACGTTCCTCGCGCCGACGCGCATCTCCAGCCAACTCGTGAACTCGAACCTCTCGCTCGGGGTCGTCACGGTCCAGAACGGCGTTCAGCTCTCCGGCACGATCCGCGACTGGACCGGTGTCCCGCAGCCAGGCGCGAGCGTGGACCTCGAAGTCCCCCTGACGAACATCCACCCGCTGCTCTGCACGCCGAGGGCGGACAAGAACGGCCACTACTCCGTGCTCGTCGCCCCGGGAACCTACGACGTCACCTTCAAGCCGCAGGGCTTCAGCCAACCGCTCGGGGAGGACAAGCACCCCGCCGTCGCACTCGGCGGAGGGACCGTCCTCAACGGCACACTGCCCGAGTGCCCGTTCTCGTCGTCCTACGGTGTCGGTGCGCCCGGAACCGGAGGCGTCGTGCCCGTCCTCTCCGACGTGGGCGGCGCACCGCGACTCAGCAATGGCGGTTGGGCCTGGCAACTCGACGGCGGTGTCGGTGGTGGCACGGCGATCCTGCTCGTCTCGCTGCGCAAGGCCTCGCTGCCGCTCTTCGGTCACACGATGCTCGTGGACCCCACCCCGCCGCGCCTGATGCGCACGCTCATCCTCTCGGGTGCGCCTGGCGTCGCCGGAGCCGGCAGCGCGACCTTCCCGCTACCCGCTCCCCTCGCCCCGTCCTTCGCCGGCGTGCCGTTCTACGCGCAGTTCGCCGTGCTCGACTCCTCTCCGTTCGGAAACGTTGCGCTCAGCAACGGGCTCCAAACGACGTTCTGCAACTGACCCGGCGTGACCCGCACGGATCCCGGAAACCGCCCGGGAGCACGCGTTCGCGTGCTCCCGGGGCGGACCGCGGGACCGTGAGGGACCCCACCCCGCTTCCTGGACACGTCCCACCATGATTCCCCACGCTCCCCCGCTCGCCCGCAGATCGCTCTTCGCACTGCTCCTCACCCTCACTGCCTGCACGGGTGGAGGCAACGGAGCGAACCCCGGCGGCCCAGGCGGCGTCAACCCGCCATCGGGCCAAGGCGAGTCCGCCACGCTCCCGGGGCTCGTGCGCGCGGTCGCCGGGGACGGCACGGTACGGCTCGACTGGCGCGCCGCGGAAACGGGCGTCGAACTCGCACTCTTCCAGGGTGCGACGCGGGCCACGGTATACGACGGTTCTCCGGTGGATGCGCCGCTCGCCGGCACGAGCACCGTGCGCACCGGCTTCCCGAACGGTACGCCGGTCTTCTTCGGAATCGCGAGTCGTCTCCAGGGCGAGACGGCTTGGCGGCCGGCCGGGCGTGTGCTCGAGCTCCTGCCCGCGCCTCCGATCTACGTCGACGCGGCCTCGACGTCCGCTCAGCCCGACGGGACGACCCCGGGAAGCGCCTTCCCCCGCATCTTCCTGGGCGTCTTGACCGCCTTCTCGAATGGCGGTGGCAACGTCTGGGTGCGTGGCGGCACCTACACCGAATCGTTCCTTCCGATCGGTCCCTTCGTGCACGTCTCCGGCGGCTTCGACGCGGACTTCTCGCTCCAGACCCGCGATCCGGAGGTGATCGAAACGCTGGTGCGGGTGGACGCGAGCGGGATCGGCTTCAGCATCCAGGCGGCCGGCGACGGTGCGATCCTCGACGGGCTCGTCGTCGATGGATCCGCCGGCGGTGTGGTCGGCATCGACCTCGTGGACTCGGATGCGGCGCTGCGCGACGTGCGCGTCGAGGGGTTCTCCGACCGAGGGATCCGCCTGCGCAACCAGCAGCTCGAATGCTTCGACATCTTCCTCGTGGACTGCCAGGTCCTCGGGAACGGTGCGGACGGACTCTCGATCATCGGTCCGTTCGATGTCTTCCTGCAGGGCTCGACATTCGCGGGCAACGTTCAGGAGGGCGTGGAGCTCGACGATCTCGTCGCGCTCGCGGGCACGACCGCCACGCTCGACGTCGAAGAGTGCACGTTTCGCGCGAATGGCACGGAAGGGCTCGATGCGGACCTCGCGGCCCCCCTCTTCCCCGGATTCCAATCGGGTTCCTTCCGTGTCTCCTTCCGAGGGTGTCTGTTCGAGGAAAACGGCGCGGACGGGCTGCTCGTGGACGAGGACTACGAGCTCGCCGCTGGGTGGACTGCGTCGATCGAGGTCCTCGGATCGCGCGCGCGCGCGAACGGCGGCGCGGGCTTCCACGTGGACGCCGACGGCACCGATTCGATCCTCCTGCACCGCGTACTCGCCAGCGCCAACCGCGGCGACGGGATTTCGATTACCTCGGAGACGACCGAGGGCTTCGCGTGGATCGCGGCTTCCATCTGCGAGGCGAACCTCGGCGCCGGCGTGCGCGCGAGCATCGGTCAAAAGAGCGTCGCGGTCAGCCATTCGATCCTCGCCGGCAACGTGCTCGGAGGCGTAATCGACGCCGGCGGGCGTTCTTCGATCGTGAACTCGGTCGCCTACCTGCAGGCCCTCGGGGCCTCGGGGGCCGAGGCGGTGGCCCTCGCCCGCATCGACGACGAGAAGACCCCGGCCTTCGTCCGCGCCCCGCGCGCGTTCACGGTCGCGACGCTACTCACAGGATCGACCCTCGGGGTCTCCGATCCCGGCCTCGTCGCCCCCGGTGACACGGTCGAGCTCTCCGACGACGACGCCGCTCGCCTCGTGAAGAGCGCCTCATCCTCCAACGTCGAGCTCACCGAGGCTCCCACCGCCCTCACGCTCCCCACACCCCTCGCCCTCTGGCCCCCGGCCGCGAGCGAGGTCGCGAGCAGCTACCGTCTCGTCCCCGGCAGTTCCCTCACCGGCCAGGCCCTCTCCGCCCCCGGCGATCCCGCCCTCGACCCGGGTCCCTTCGGTCCCTCGGCGAGCTCCTCCTCCCCACCCGGTACCTTCTCCCCCTCCGATCCCCCCA
>DRLC01000080.1 GCA_011053145.1 Planctomycetota bacterium
GGATCCGACCGTGCCCGAAGACCCCCAAGCCTCCCCGCCCCTCGAAACCGCGCCGTCCCCGGAGTCCCCGGACACCGCGCCGTCCCCGCGCTTCGCGGACCTCGGCCTTGGGACGCCTCTGCTCGAAGCGCTCGAGGAGGTCGGCTACGAAGCCCCGTCTCCGATCCAGGCGCGCACGATTCCGCTGCTCGTCGAGGGGCGAGACGTGCTCGGCCAGGCGCAGACCGGGACGGGGAAGACGGCGTCGTTCGCCCTGCCGATCCTCCAGCGCATCGACCTCTCCCGGCGCGAGCCCCAGGCGCTCGTCTTGACGCCGACGCGCGAGCTCGCGCTGCAGGTCGCGGAGGCGTTCCAGAAATACGCGAAGCACCTCGACGGGTTCCGGGAGTTGCCGGTCTACGGAGGCCAGGCCCTCCCGATCCAAATGCGCGCGCTCGACCGTGGGGTCCACGTCGTCGTCGGCACGCCCGGTCGCATCATGGACCACCTGCGGCGCGGCTCGCTCTCCCTCGATGCCGTCCAGACCTGTGTGCTCGACGAGGCGGACGAGATGCTGCGCATGGGGTTCTTCGAGGACGTGACCTGGATCCTCGACCGCACCCCCGACGGCCGGCAGGTGGCGCTCTTCTCCGCGACGCTCCCTCCCGCGGTGCAGGAGATCGCACGCAAGTACCTCTCCGATCCCGAGCGCGTCACCGTCGAGGTGGAGGCACACGAGGCCTCGCAGATCCGCCAGCGCGCCTGGATCGGTCCAGCACGTCGGAAGCTGGAGGCCCTCACGCGCATCCTCGAGGTCGAGCCCTTCGACGCGATGCTCATCTTCGTGCGCACGCGCGGTCAAACGGTCGAACTCGTCGACAAGCTCTCCGCGCGCGGGATCGCCGCTGCGCCGCTCAGCGGAGACGTCCCCCAACACCTGCGCGAGCGCACGGTCGAAAAGTTGAAGCGTGCGGAACTCGACGTGGTCGTCGCAACCGACGTCGCGGCACGCGGTCTCGACGTCGATCGCATCACGCACGTCCTGAACTTCGATGCTCCGATCGATCCCGGCTCCTACGTCCACCGCATCGGACGCACCGGGCGTGCGGGTCGAGAAGGGATCGCGATCACGCTCCTGACGCCGCGCGAGCGGCGCATGCTCTATGCGCTCGAACGCGCCACCGGGGCTCGCATCGAGACGATGGACCTTCCCACGGTCCACGAGATCAACCAGAGCCGTGAGGAGCGTTTGCGCAAGCGCGTCCTCGCCGCCCTCGGCGATCAGGAGTCCATCGAGTCGTTCCGCGGACTCTTCGAGAAGTGGACCTCGGAGGACGCCGAGCCCTCCATCGCCCCCCTCGACCTCGCCGCGGCCCTCGGCGCGCTCCTCCACGAAGGCGAGCCCTTCCGGATGAGCGAGGAGCGTCGGCGCGAGGAACGTGAGCCGCGCGAACGCCGGGACCGAGAAGCACAGCGCGAGCGCCCCGAGCGCGGACCGCGCTCGAAGGAGGGCGCCCTCCCGCGCACTCCGGCTTCCGGCAACGAGCTCTTCCGTATCGAGGTCGGCTACCGCGATCGCCTCAAGCCCGCCCACGTCGTCGCGATCATCTCGCGCGAAGGGATGCTCGACGGACGCCTGATCGGCAACATCGACATCCACGACGGGCACACCTTCGTCGAGCTTCCCGAGGGCATGCCCGAGGACACGTTCGAGAAGCTGCGCACGGTGCGGATCCAGGGCAAGCCGATGGGCATCGAGCGCTACGAGGGGGAGACGAGCTCGGAGCGCGTGCGTCCGCGCGGCCACTTCAAACCGCGCCGGGGCGGGGGGCCGAGGCGACAGCACCAGGGTGGATTCCGCGGCCGCGGCCGGAGAGACTGAGTTCGATGGCGGAGCTTCCCACGAAGAGCGGCCGGATCGCAGTCGGCGACGGTCTCGAGCTCTACTACGAATCGCGCGGCGTGCTCGACGGTGCGGAAACGGTCGTCGTCGTCCCCTCGCTGAGCTGGCTCGCGAAGGACATGGATGCGCTCGTGCCCGAGCGAGCCGTCGTCTTCTACGACATCCGCGGCCGCGGTCGCTCCTCCGCGATCCTCGAGGACGATCACCTCGGCCTCGAGAAGGACGTCGAAGACCTCGAGCTCCTGCGCGCCGGACTCGGGATCGAGCGTATGGCTCTCCTCGGTTGGTCCTACCACGGCGCCCTCGCCGCGCGCTACGCCCTCGCCCACCCCGAGCGCGTCGAACGCATGCTCCTCGTCGGCCCGACCGCTCCCGCCGAGTCTCCCTATTGGATGGACTTCCTCGAGCGCTTCGGCCGCCGCTGCAAGGTCAGCGCACTGCGCGAGGTCGAGGATCTCAAACGCGCCGGCGTGAAAGAGAGCGACCCGCACCGCTACGCCGAAGCCGTCCACCGCGTCTTCTTCCTCGCCTACGTCACCGACCCCGCGGTCCTCGACACGATGCGATCCTCGCCCTGCGTCGAGCCCAACCTCGACGCCGACCGCGTGAACGATCAGGGCCGCAGGCTGCTCGAAAAGCTCGGCCCGTACGATTGGCGCGAGGAGTTCCGGGGCTTCCCGGTTCCGACCCTCCTCCTGCACGGCCTCGAGGACCCGGTCGAGCCGGAGGGCACGAAGCTCTGGCACGAACTCCTCGCCGACTCGCGCCTCGAGCTCTGGGACGGCGTCGGACACATGCCGTGGCTCGAAGTCCCCGAGCGGTTCTTCGCGCTCGCGAACGAGTTCCTGGGATGA
>DRLC01000081.1 GCA_011053145.1 Planctomycetota bacterium
CCCCCATGTTGAAGTCGTCGGCGACGAAGATCATGTAGAGGTCGAGGTCGATTTCGAGCCCGAAGACGTCCTCGTCCCACTTCATCGCCTTCTTGAGCGACACCATCGCATGCTCGCAACGATCGATGTTCTGGGGCTCGACCCAGATCTCGAGCGGGATCTCGCGACCGGACATCGTCGTGAAGCTGTCGCGGTAGCACTCGAGCTTCCCTGCGACGAGCGCGAACAGGTAGCTGGGCTTGGGGAACGGGTCCTCCCAGCTCACGAAGTGTCGGCCCCCCTCGAGTTCGCCCGCTCCGGTGCGGTTGCCGTTCGAGAGCAGTACCGGATAGCGTTCCTTGTCCGCTTCGATGCGCACGGTGTAACGGGCCATCACATCCGGGCGATCGAGGAAGTACGTGATGCGCCGAAAGCCTTCGGCTTCGCACTGGGTGCAGAGGTTGCCCGAAGAAGCGTAGAGGCCGGAGAGCTGGGTGTTGCTCTCGGGGTGGATCGCGACCTGGGTTTCGAGGACGAACGAATCCGGCGGACTCGGGATCACCAGGGCGTCTGGAGAGGATCGGTAGGCGCCCGCATCCAGGGGCCTTCCGTCGAGCGAGACCCCGCGCAGGTCCAGTTCCTCGCCCACGAGCTCCAACGGAGCATCGCCTGGATTCACGTCCCCGTTGCGGCGGATCTCCATGCGAGCGCCGACGAGGCACTCCCCATCGTTGACCTGGAAGGTGAGGTCGACGCGCTCGATCCAGTGGTTCGGGGGCTGATAGTCCTTGCGATAGACGGGCGTCGGCTCTTCCTTCTTCGTTGCTGTTTCGATCATGGCACGCCCAGAATACGGTCCACCGCCACGGGGTGCCCACGGCTTCCCCGCGAAGACACGGCAAAGCGCGAGAAAGGCGCCCCGCGTTCCCAGCGCGCGTCCCGAACTTCGGAAGCCCTGCAAACTTCCGGAAAAGACCGTGGAACCGGACGCCGGGCACGGCAACGGCCCCCTAGGATCCGGGCTCGATTCGCGTCCCTCCGCGACGCGCCCATCCCCCGAAACGCCTTCCACCGTGCCCGACACCCAGCGCTTCCGCTCCCTGATCGCCCGCTCCCCGCGAAGCCCCCGATCGACCCACCTGATCCTCCCGGCACTGCTCCTCGCCTTGGCGGGAGCCTGCGCCACCTCGAGCGCTCCGCCCCCGGTCCGGCCGCCGGCCTCCGTCGAGATCCCCGACCTCGACACACGCCTCGCGGAACTCGGCAACCGGCTCGAGCAGGAGCGCGTCGCCCTGCACATCCCGGGGATGGCCGCTGGGATCGTGAAGGATGATCGATTGATCTGGGCGCGGGGGTTCGGGCTCGCGGACGTCGCCTCCAAACGCGCCGCCACCCCCGAGACCCTCTTCGCGATCGGATCGACCACGAAGGCCTTCAGCGCTGCGCTGGCCGGGACCCTCGTGGACGAGGGCAAGTTGGAATGGGACGAACCCGTCGAAGAGATCCTGCCCGGATTCCACCTCCGGCTGGAGAGCGACCTCCCGAACCCACGAGCGACCCTGCGCGACCTCTTCTCGCACCGCAGCGGGTTCACACGCATGGGAATCCTCTGGGCCGCCGGGACCGCGAGCCGAGACGAAATCCTCGCTGCCGCGACGCGCGCGGAGCCCTGGGCACCCTTCCGATCCGGCTTCCACTACAACAATGTGATGGTCATGGCTGCAGGCGAAGCGACCGCGCGCGCAGCGGGGATGAGCTGGCGAGAACTGCTTCGCGAGCGAATCCTAGGCCCCTTGGGAATGGAAGACACGAACGTGTCGCTCGACGCGGCGAAGCGCAGCGGCCTGCTCGCCACCGGCTACGACTACGACGAGGAGAGCGGCGAACTCGAGCGCCAGACGATGCGCGATCTCACCTCGATCGCCCCCGCCGGAGCGATCAACTCGAACGTGCGGGACATGGCCAAGTGGCTGCGCCTGTTGATCGGCCGGGGGCGCTTCGAGGGTCGACGCGTCGTGAGCGAAGCCCAACTCCAGGAGACCTGGCGCCCCGCGATCGCGGTGACGCCCTCGGCCTCCTACGGGATGGGCTGGTTCCTCTCCGAGTGGAACGGCTATCGGGAGATCGAGCACGGCGGCAACATCGACGGATTCGCGGCCGAAGTCGCCCTGCTCCCCGAAGCCAACCTCGGTTTCGTGCTGCTGACCAACGTTTCCGGGACTCCCCTCCAGCGAACGAGCCGAGAGATCATCTGGGATGCGCTCCTCGGAGGCGAAGCCGCCGAGACCGAGGCGATCGACTCCCCGCCCCTTCGAGATGAACCGGAGGAAGTGGTCGGCACCTACATCGCCAACTTCGCCGCATTCCACGACGCCCCGTTCGTCGTGAAAATGCAGAACGGTCGCCTGGCCGTGGATGTCCCGGGACAGACGGTCTACGAACTCCTACCCGAGACCGCCGAGGGGAAGCACCCCTTCGCGCTCGTCCCCGACCAGATCCAGGTTGCCTTCGAGCGTGACGAAGCGGGCGAAGTCTTCATGATGAAGATGTTCCAGGCGGGACTGACGTTCGAACTTCCACGGGAAGGGATCGTGCTCCCCCCCGACGGAACGGAGGAGGACTTCGCTCCCTACCTCGGGAGCTATCGCGACCCGGCGATCGGCGACGTCTTCACGATCGTGAACGACCATGGGCGTCTCGCCTGCGACTATCCCGGACAGATGGTCTACGACCTCCGCCTACCGGACGAAGACGGGCGTTGGGTGTTCCGGGTCAGCGATGCCCTCGCGATCTCCTTCAACCGCGATGGAGAGGAGGTGGAGTCGATCACGTTCCACGAGCGCGGCACGACGCGGATCTGTCCGCGGGTCGAGGGAGGTGAGCCGCTGCTCCCGAGCGCAGACGAAATCATCGCGCTGAGACGGGGCCGCGAGCAGAGCGCTCGGCTCGGAGAACTCGGATCCCTGGAGCTCACCGCGAGGGTGCGGTTCGTGAGCGCCGGCATCGAGGGCACGCACCGGATCCGATTCTCCGCGGACGGAACGTTCGAGGAAGAGAACCGGTTCGAGCCCTTCGGGTGGTCGAGGAGCGGTTACGACGGGAAGGTCGGCTGGACCGAATCGGCGTTCGACGAGCGGGAGGAGCTCTCCGGGAACTACCTCACGCAACAAGCACTCTCGAGCCCGGCAACGCTTTTCTGCGATTGGTCGCAGGCCTTCGACTCGATCGACGTCGTGCGCCGCAGCGAGTCCGGAGACCGTGTCCGCTGGGTCGTTCGGCTCGTGAAGGGCGACCTGCCGCCCTGGATGGTCTGGGTCGACTCGGAGACCGGCGACATCATCCGCGTGGAGAGTCAGGTGCTCGTCCGCAACGCAGGAACGCTGCCCCAGAGGAGCGTCTTCGAGGACTACCGCGACATCGAGGGACTGCGCCTGCCGATGCGCATCACGACCGAGAACGAGTCGAACGGGCGGACGGTGATCGAGTTCCAGCGCTGAGCATCAGGCCAACGCCGCCTGCAGGAGCCGGTGGAACTGGTGCACCCCACGCTCTCGCTTCGGGGAGTAACGCCCCCGGCGGTAGAGCCGTGAGCGGATGCCGCGCTGTTCGGACTCCACGACCGTCTCATCCTCGAACTCGACCTCGTCGAGCGAGCCTCCCGCGCCCCTTCCGAGGAGTTCGGGCCGAGAGACGAAGGAGCGGAAGCGCACGCGCGTGCGTTCGAGGCCGAGCGGCTCGACGATGTTCACCGACACGCCCCAGGGGTAAACGTTGAACATCAGGTTCGGATAGAGCCAAAGGTAGTAGGCGGCGTGATCGGTGCCCTCGAAGGCGAGTTCCCCGGGCCGCGCAACACCGAGCTGGATGTTGCCCCCCTCGAGCAGAAAGGTCCGGTACCCGTCGAGGTCGAGCGCCTTGGCCAGCCCCGGATGGACGTAGGGCACGTGAAACCCCTCGAGGTAGTTCTCGACGTAGAGCACCCAGTGCGCCTCCACGAGGAAGTCGCGATCTCGGCGCGGGTCGTGGTGGAGATCGGACGGGATCGCGTCGAAAAGGTTCGGATCGAAGCCGAGCTCCCCTTCGCCGGGCGCGGCGCGGAGCGCATCGTCGAACGCGGAACGCGGTTCGAGGGAAGTGAAGAGAAAGCCTCCGCGGCGCTCGAGCGGAAGCGAGGGAAGGTCGTCGAGAGCACTCGGGAAGTTCCGCGCCCCTTCGAAC
>DRLC01000082.1 GCA_011053145.1 Planctomycetota bacterium
CGACGATGGAACGTGGCTGCGGGTGTCCTGCCAAGGGTATGCGCCGCGGATCCTGGAGCTGGATTCGAATAGGACGGAACCCGTGGCCCTGCGTCCCGCCTGCAACGTCGAAGTGTCCTTCGTGTCAAACGGTGTTCGGGGGCTCTCCTGGGGAACGACGCTCTCGCTCTTCGTTTCCCCCGTGGGGCCAGGGGATCCCGATGCGGGGACGGAGTGCATTCCGCCGGTCCTCGAAGTTCCCGGTTCTGGGCCCGTGTCCTTTGTGGTTCCGATGGGGCAGACCATGAGGGTTCAGGCATTCGATGAGAACGGGCTGGAGGCGCAAGAGCAGTTCCTCGCACGGGAGCGGGAACAGAGGGTCGAGCTGGTCCCCGAAGTCGCATCGGAGGGATTGGAGCTGGTCGTACGCGCGGGGGCGGGAGGTGCGCCCCTGACCGGGGCACGGGTTCAGGTGTTCTACGGGGGAGCCCGTGGGGCCTCGTTTCGAACCTCGGAGGGGGGAAGAGTCGTGGTGCCGCGTGCCGAAGACATTCGTTTGCTCGTGGTCGGCGCCGCGGGGCATGCGCCCGTGACCCTCCGGGCCTCCGGGGCCACGCCGCACCAGGTTCCGGGTCCACCCCTCGAAGTGTTCCTGGACCCTCTCACCCATTTGGAGGTGCACGTTCTGGATGAAGGAGGCGTGCCCATCTCCGGATTCCAGGTCTCGGTGTCGAACCTCGACCCGCGGGATGCCCTGCCCGGGCGCCTCGGGGCAGACCCGCCGGGCTGGGAGCTGGCCCCGCCAGGGGCATCGAGCGTGCTGACGGGAGCGGATGGCGGCGCGGCCTTCGTCGTCGCGATGGGGTCCTACGCGGTGGACGTTCGGCCTCCTGCACTGCTCGGGCACGAGGGGCTGGGGGTCGCGCTGTATCGGACGCAGCGGAAGAAGATCTACGTCGCCGCGGACACCGAGATGACCTTCCACGTATCCCGGATGCGCAGGGTCTCGGTCGAGGTCTTCGAGGCGAGCAGCGGCCTGCCGGTCTCAGAGTTGCTCCTCGTTTCGCAGGACGGTTCCGCGACCCTTCCTCGCAGGGGGAACCTCTGGCAGGGGGTCTTGTCCTCCGAGGACAGGCGGCTCCAGGTCGTCTCTCCGGGGGTGGGGGCGATGTGGATCGATCTACCCCGCGGCTCCGAGCCCTTCCATGCCCGCATCGACCTGCAGCCGGATGACCCGGCCCTGGTTCGAATCGAGGGGCTGGAGGACGACCACGGTGCGGACCTGGTGGCCCATCTGATGGTGAGGCTTCCCGACGGTGGCTTCACCGAACTGACCCAGGTGAGGCTGCGGCCCAGGGGCGACGGCTCTTGCGAATTGTCGGTCCCAACACGGGATGAGGTGTTCCTGTCCATCGGCCGGGTGCGGGTTCGAGGGCGCTCCTGGCACTTCGAGCCCGAGATCGTTGCGTGGAAGGCGGGAGCGACCCTCTCATTCCGTGCGGTCGAAGACCCCTGATCGGGAGCGGCTCCCCGGGCCGCCGAGCTCGTGCGCGAGGCGCTCCACGCGTTGCGAGAGCTCGCGCGGGCCGAAGCCGAAGACGCGGCGCAGGGCGCGGGCTGGGTGCGTGGGGCCGTGGGCGCGGAAGTAGGCGCGCAGCTTCGCGGGGCCCTCCGGCTCGCGGGCGAGCAGGGCGATGGCGAGCATCGCGACCGGGTAGGTCCGTTCCCAGGAGGCCGCGTAGACGTCGCTGAAGACACGCTCGAACGGGAGACCCCGGGCGAGGGTTTCGCGGGCGGCATGTTCGAGGAAGGCTCGTGCCGCGGTGGGGTCGCGGGATCCGAGTTCCACGTAGACGAGGTACTCGGCGAGCCCCTCATGGATCCAGGAGGGCTCGGCTTCGTAGGCGAGCGGGTCGAAGGCCCACTGGTAGGCGTGGGCGAGCTCGTGGGCGAGCGTCCAGGTGTCGAGTGCCTCGTCTCCGCTGAGCGTGATGCCGACGCGGCCTGTCGTCTGGTCGAAGAAGTCGTAGGGGAAGGCCTCGGCCGGGTCGTCCACGAGTTCGACGACGAGGTCGTGTTGCTCGATCCCGAACCAGGCGCTGTAGGCGCGCGCGCACGCGTCGGCGCGCGAGCGGAGCGCGGGGGTGACCGGGCCTTCGAAGCGGACCGGGGCGGACTCGGCGGCGGGCCGAGCTGCGCGGCAGCCGGCGAGCGCCAGGAGGAACGCGATGCCGTGCAGCCGGCCTTTGGACCTCGCCCTCAGCCCCTCGCCGCCTCCAGCACTTCCTCGTCCGTCAAGAGGCGCGTCGTGCGCTTGGCGAGGTCGAGCACCCGGGCCACGCGCTCCTCGGTGGGCTCGATGCCCGCCTTCTCGAGCACCCAGGAGACGTTCGACTTGCCGCTCATCGGACCGACGCGGATGACCTGCTCGAGGCCGAACATTCCAGCCGGCACGCCCGAGTAGACGCGGTCGGCGAGCCAGGCATCGCCCTTCTTGTAGGCCTTGATGACCGCGGCGGCGTGCACGCCCGTCCCGGTCTCGAAGGCATCGGTCCCGACGACCGGGTAGTTCGCCGGGATCGGCACCCCCACGGCCTCGCTGGCGACACGGCAGTACTCGGCGAGCTTCGAGAGGTCGTTGTCGATCCAGCCGAGGAGCTTCAGGTTCACGAGCAAGAGGTCCATCTCGGTGTTGCCGGCGCGCTCGCCGACCCCGAGGGCGGTGGCGTGGATCCGGGTCGCGCCGGCCTCGATCGCCGCGAGCGCGTTCGCGAGGCCGAGCCCGCGGTCCCGGTGGCCGTGCCAATCGATCCCGACATCGACCCCGAGTTCCTTGACGATGCCCGCGACGAAGCGGATCAGCGCACGCGTCCCGTCCGGCGTCGCATGCCCGCAGGTGTCGCAGACGCAGATCCGCCGTGCTCCGGCCTCGATCGCCGCGGTGTAGAGCGCGCGCACGTCCTCCGGTCGCGCCCGCGTCGTGTCCTCGGTCACGAACATGCAGGGCAGGTCGTGCTTCGCGCAGAACTCGACCGCGTCCCGCGAGAGCTGGATCATCCGATCCATCTCCCAACCCTCGGCGTACTGGCGAATCGGACTCGAGCCGATGAACGCGCACACCTCGACGGGAGCGCCGACCTCCTGCACGAGGTCCACCACCGGCTCGATGTCCGCGAGCACGGTCCGGCACGCGACGTTCGGCGTGATCGCGAGGTCCTTCATCTCGCGGCAGAGCGCGGTGATGTATTCGCGCGCGCGGTTCCCCGCTCCCGGCAACCCGATGTCCGCGGTCTGGATCCCGAGTTCGTCCATCAAGTGGATCAGCCGCAGCTTCTCGTCCAAGTCGGGATCCCGCGCCGACGGGCTCTGTAGCCCATCCCGCAGCGTTTCCTCGTCGAACTGAATCAAGGGTCGGCCCTCCAGCGAGTCGCCGCCTTCCCGGTTCCAGTCGAAGATCAAGTTGTCGCGGTCGAGGTCGCTCATCGGAGGTTTGGGGGTCTGGTGGAGGCCCTCCGGCCGGGTGGGGACAGGCATCGAAGAGTCTATCCGGGGGGGATCTCACCGACCAGCGCGAGCAAGGCCCGCGTCCTCGCGCCCTGGAGTCGATTGCGAAAGCCGTGCAGGGACCGATACTGTCGAGCCCGCCCCTTCCCATGCGTCTCAACGATCCGCTTCCAAGCCGTCTTCCCGGCCGCCGCGTCTTGAAGTTCGGTGGTGCCGCCCTGCGGGACGGCCAGGCGGTGCGGCGAGCGGTATCCCTGGTCCGGGCCTTCGGGGGGGAGCGCCCGGTGGTCGTCGTGAGCGCCCACGCGGGCGTGACGGCGATGCTGGAGCACGCGGTCGAGGAGGCGGCGGCCGGCAGGCGCGCGTTCGATCCGGTGCGGATTCGCCACCGCACGCTCCTGCGTCAGCTCGAGCTGGCTCCCGATCTCTTGGATCGGCACCTGGCCGAACTCGGAGCGCTCCTGGCCGCGCTCGCACGCAGCGCCCGAATCGATCGCGCGCGCAGGGACGCGGTGCTCTCGTTCGGAGAGCGCATGAGTGCCAGGGTCTTCGCGGCGGCGGCGCGCGCAAACGGTCTCGAGGCGTTGCCGGTGGATACGAGCGACCTCGACCTGGTGCGATGCGAGGAGAGCCGGAGCCTGCCGGAGAAGGTCCCGCCGAAGCTCGCGCGGAGTCTCGAGAGCGTACCGGGCGTCGCCGTCGTGACGGGCTTCGTGGCGCTCGATGGGGAGGGGAAGCTCGCGACGCTCGGACCGAACGGGTCGGACCTCACGGCGACCTGGCTCGGCGCGGTGCTCGGCGCGAGCGAGGTGCAGCTCTGGAAGCGCGTACCCGGTCTCATGAGCGCGGACCCGGCGCTCGTGCCCACCGCAAGACACCTGGAGCACCTCACATGGGACGAGGCGAGCGAGCTTGCCCGACACGGATCGAGCGTGCTGCACCCAGCTTCGATCGAGCCGGCCCGGCGCGCGGTCGCGCGGCTCTCGATCCGAAACCTCGAGGACGAGGACGCGCCGGGAAGCCTCATCGACGCGGACGGGGGAGAGGACGGCCCTCCGGTACGCGCCGTCGCCCACCGCACCGACATCGCGCTGCTGACGATTCCGTTGAGCGGGGAGGGCGGCCGGGCGAGGCGGCTCTCCGAGCTCTTCGGCACCCTGACCCGTGCGGGGATCGATCCCTATCTCGGGACGATCGACGCGCACGAAGCGCGCCTCCTCGTGACCGAGAACCGCTGGCTCGCCCCGGCGCTCGCGGCCGAGTTTCCCCGGGCGACGCTGACCCCGGATCTCGCGAGCGTGACCCTGGTGGGCCGTGATCTCGACACGGACCCGCGCGCGGACGCCGCCGTCGCGGAGGCGGAAGCCCTCGGCGCGACACGCTGGCGCGGCGACGAGGGCCAAAGCCGCGTCCTGGTCGCGTCACGCTCCCTCGCGGCAACGCTCGTGCGGACGCTCCACGAGCGACTCTTCGCGAGCTGACCGGGCCCCGCGGGGCGCGCCTCCTTTGCCCTTCCGCGGCGCCGTCGGGTAGTCTTCCGCGATGGCCGCCGCCCTCGTGTTCCAATCCTTCCAAGACCTGCACGCCGACCTCACCGGCGTGCTCGTGAACCTCGGCGGGGTGCTGCTGCTCGGCCAGATCCTTTCCTGGCACTACCTTCGCTTCGCGCCGGTGCTCTCGAACAAGCGCAAGTTCGCGCGCGTGTTCGTGACCCTCGCGGCGACGACGATGCTCGTGATCACGGTCGTGAAGACCTCGCTCGCATTGTCGCTGGGACTCGTCGGGGCCCTCTCGATCATTCGCTTCCGCACGCCGATCAAGGAGCCCGAGGAGCTCGTCTACCTCTTCCTCGCGATCGGGCTCGGGCTTGGGTTCGGAGCCGCGAATCCGGACACCGCGTGGGGCGCGGAAGACCTGCGCGTGATCACGACCGTGGTCCTGGCCGGCATCCTGATCTACCTCGCGCTGATCGGGAGCAAGGGCGCAGGGACGCTTCCGCCGCGGGTCCTCCTGCACGTGGCCGGCGAGGTCGAGGAGGGCGACGCGCGGGCGCTCGATCGCGTGCTCGATGCGGTGCGGGAGATCGCGCCCCGGGTGGACCTTCGGCGGGTCGATCGCGACGGCACGCGCCTCGAGGCGACCCTCGTGCTGGACCTCGATCGCCCCGAGGAGGTGTCGCGGCTCGTGGAGCGGGCCGGCGAAGCGCTCCCGGGGGGGACGGTCAGCGTGGTCGACGGCTCGAGCTTCGAATGACCCTTGCGGAAGCGGTGCGGCGCGATCCGGTGCGCCACGAGCTGAAGCTCTGCTGCTCGGCGTCGTCACTTCCACGCATTCGGATGGCGCTCTCGCTCCACCCGCTCGCGCCGCGACGCCTCTTCCCACCGCGGCGCGTCCAATCGGTCTACCTCGACACCCTCGCCGGTCGCGCGGTCGAGGAGAACCTGGCGGGCGTGAGTCACCGCGAGAAGGTGAGGCTTCGCTGGTACGGCCACGAGACCCGCGGTGTGCGCGCGACCCTCGAACGCAAGGTGCGCGAGAACACCCTCGGATGGAAGGAGCTCGCCCCACTCGGGACGCCGATCGATGTCGGGGGAGTCTCGCGTCGCGCCTTTCTCCGGAAGCTTCGTGCCGCGCTCCCCGATGCGGTGCGGATCGGGCTCGAGCCGGACCTCGAGCCGGTGCAGTGGATTCGCTACGAGCGCGAATACCTCGCCACCGCCGGTCGGCGGGTGCGTATCACTCTTGATCGGGATCTCGAGGCCTTCGACCAGCGCGGTCGGGCTCGGCTGATCGATCGCGCGCCGACCGTGATCCCAAGGATCCTCGTCGTCGAGCTGAAGTGCGCACCCGAAGACCTGGATGAGGCGCGCGCGATCGCAAACGCCCTCCCTGTCCCCGTGGACCGTTCGTCGAAGTTCGTCCTCGCCTCGCGCCCGTGGCTGGGTGCGGGAGCGTCGCTCGTCGAAGATTGAGGGTTCGCGCCGCGGAATCCGTGGTCTCGCTGTCCGTCCGGGGTATGCTCCCGCGCTGCCCGACGGATCCGATGTAGGGCCGAGACCATGCACGCGGAAACCGACAAGCGACCGGAACTCGATGACCTTCGCGATGCGCTCGCGAAGAGCGACGAAGAACTGCGGGCCTTCCTGGCCGAGGCCCACCCCGCGGATCTCGTCGACTGGGCCGGTGACCTGCACCGCTCGGAGATCGCGCGCATCCTCGACAACCTCGGCCCGGAGGAGTGCGCCGAGCTCTTCAAGTTCGCCGAGGACGACCTCGCGGCGCAGTTTCTCGAAGAGCTGTCGCTCGATCGCATCGTCGAGGTGATCGAGATGCTGCCGGCGGACGAGGTCGTCGACCTCCTCGCGCTGACCGACGACGACCGAGCCGATCGGATCCTGCGCTCGGTCGACTTCGAGCGTGCCCAGGGGCTGCGCAAGCTCGCGCGCTACGACGAGGAGACGGCCGGCGGCCTGATGACCGTCGAGTACGTCTCGATCGACGAGGATGCGAACGTCGGCGACGCGATCAAGTTGATCCGCAGCGAGGAAGGACCCGCCGCCGACGAAGAAGGAGGTGTCTTCGTCCTCGATGCGGCGGGCCGTCCCGTGGGCTACATCTCCGACCGCGAGCTCCTGACGACCCCGATCCATACGCCGATCAAGGACGTGATGGAGACCGACCTCATCACGGTGGGCGTCGGCGCGGACCAGGAGGAAGTCGGGCGGATCTTCATGAAGTATTCGTTCTCGGCGCTGCCGGTCGTCGACGCGCGCGGCGCGCTGATCGGTGTGATCTCCGCCGAGGACGCCCAGGACGTGATCCAGGAGGAGGCCGAGGAAGACATCGGCATGCTCGTCGGCACGTCCCCGGAGGGTCTGCAGACCCACCGGCCGGTGATCGAACGCGCGCGCCACCGTCTGCCGGTCATGGGCGTGACCGTGGGCGGCGGGCTGCTGATCGCGTGGCTGCTCGGAGAGGCGTTTCCCGAGAGCAAGCAGGGCACGAGCTCCGACATCCTGCGCTACCTTCCGATCGTGCTCGGGCTGTCGGGGAACGTGGGGATGCAGTCGTCGACGATCCTCGTGCGAGGATTCGCGACCGGCGAGGTCACCCGCGATCGCATCGGCTCGGTGCTGCGCACGGAAGTGCTCGTCGGCTTCCTGATCGGCGTCGTCTGCGGGCTCGTCACGCTGGCCGTCGCCCCTTTCAGCGAAGCCAGCATCCCGAACCCGTTCGAGTTCGCGGCCGCGATCTCGTTCGCGATCTGCGTCGCGGTGACCTGGTCGACCGTGCTCGGCTGCGTCGTCCCGATCGGCTTCGACCGGATCGGGATCGACCCCGCCATCGCCGCCGGGCCGTTCTTCATGACCCTGAGCGACCTCTCGGGCTCGTGCATTTTCCTGCTGATCTCCTCCCTGCTCCTCCAGGCTCCGATTCCGTGAGAAGCGAGCGGATTTCGCGCCTGCTCTGGGCTCTGTTCGCGCTCGTCTGCGCCGTCCTCGTCCTCAAGTTCTTCGTCGCGGACGCGTACCGCATCACGAGTGGTTCGATGCGTCCGACGCTCTTCGGCGGAGCGATTCGCCCGGGTGAGCAACCCTTCGATGAATGGGTCCTCGTGCGCTACCGGAGCGGTGTCGTGCCGAACCGCTTCGATCTCGTGGTCGTCGATCGCGAGGGCGCGCACCCGGTCGTCAAGCGCGTCGTTGCGTTGCCCGGCGAGACGGTCCGCATCCTCGACGGCGACCTCTTGATCGACGGGGAGAGGCTCCCTCCGACCGCGCCGCGTCCGGCTCCGATCGTCGTGTTCGACGACGAGCTCCAGACCGTCGAGGACTACTTCGACTGGCAGGGAGAGCACGACCCGCCGCGCTGGAGGCATGACGGGCTCGTGTGGACGCTCGACGCGAAGGACGTTCCACAGGGAAGCAACGCGGGGATGATGCTCTACCATCGCGAACTCCGCGATGACTACATCGATCCCGAGGGACGCCGGGTCGTCGGAAGACGCACCGTGAACGATGGAATCCTCGAGTGCGAGTTCTCGACCCGTGCGCGAGGGGGCCGACTTCGGTTCGAGCTCGTCGAAAAGGGGGACACCTTCGAGGCGCGGATCGAGGAGTCGAAGAGCGAAGGAGCCTCGGCACATGTCCTCCGGATCGTGCGTCGCAGCCCGAGCTTGAAGGGGCGGGAGAAGGTGCTCGCGGAGACGAAGGTGCAGATCGAGCCCCTGCGCTGGAGCGCGATTCGCTTCGCGAACATCGACAACACCCTTTCGGTCACGTTGGACGGAGCGCTCGTCCTGCGGGCGAGCTACGAGCGGAACGAGCCCCACCCGCTCGCGCCCGAAGCGGGCGACCAGAGCATCGGTCCCCGGGTCGGCTTCGGCGGTGAGGGGCTGCGGGCCAGGTTCCGCCACATTCGGGTCCTGCGTGACCTGCATTACACCGCGGCGGGCGATCCTCGGAATGCGGTCAAGGCCCCCCTGCGCCTCGGCCCGGATGAGGTCTTCGTCCTGGGGGACAATTCTCGGGTGAGCAACGACTCCCGCCACTTCGGCCCGGTGCGGATCTCGGACCTGATCGGGAGACCGGTGGCGGTGGTGTGGCCGTTCGCGAGGATGCGCCGGCTGCGCGCCGTCGTGTCCACGGCGGGGGAGTGAGGGCGGTCGGAAGTCCCTTCCGCATCCGAACCGGACGAACCGACGCTTGTCTCCCGACCAGATGGTTTCGGGTTTCGGATGCGGGCCTTAGGATCGGCATTGACCGTCGCTCCGGATCCCCCCCCTGGATGCCGCCGGGCATAGCCCCACGATTCTCCTCTCCATTGGAGTCGGTGCCCGGCCCTCTCGCCCGTGATGCGGCCCTCTCCGCACGGACACCCCTGACATGCACCCCCGCCGCGGGCGAATCGCGCCCACCCTCGCACTCTGTGCGTGGTCGGTCCTGATCCACATCGGCTTCTCTTCTCCGGCCCGGGGCCAGGGCTCCACCCAGCCCCTGCCCCTCCTGCCCGAGAACGAGACCTTCGGCCTCTACACCGATGCGCCTTCGTACGCGCCGGGCGAGTGGATCAACGTCTTTGGATCGTTCCCAGCTCCCGGGGGCGGACCGGGCAAGTCGACCATCTATCGAGTCGTCCGTCTCACGAACAAGCCCTTCTGGAACGGGTTCCGGTTCAACCTGCAGAAGTGGCCGGAGGTCGCGCGCTCGACGAACGTCATCCCGCCGTCCGGCGCGCCCGAGCTTGCGTTCGGGTCGTACGTCGAGATCCCGGGTCTGGATGCCCGCCGCTTCGTGGTGAACGCGACCAGCGAGGTCACGCTCGGCGGCTGGATCTTCCCGACCTACATCCCGAGTCCGGGGGATGTCGGGGCCGACGTCGTCTGCATCGCCGGACAGATGCAGCTCGTCGACGGAGAACCCCAGGGGCCGCTGGCGTTGGGAATCGACGAGACCGGGCATCTCTTCGGCTTGATCACCCTGGCCGACGCGAGCGGCACGATCACGCGCTTCCGCGTGACCGATCCGAATGTGCTGCCCGACGAGACCGCGAACGGACCCGACCCGCTCGATCGCTGGCAATACGTCGCGCTCGTCTACGACGGGGTCGAACTTTCCCTCTGTCGGTCCGGGCGTCTGCCGGGGGACACGGTCGCCAAGGTGGCATCGAAGCGGACGATCCTCGGCAGGATCGAGGGGGCGGACCTGCCGTTTCGTCTCGGCGGGCGCGCCGAGGCTCCCGGGGATCAGACCGGTTGCTTCGACGGGTACATCGATGGGTGGTGCCTGTGGTCGCGCCCGCTCTCCCTGGCGGAACTCGATCTCGAGCAGGACAGGGGCACCGAGCTCGGTGGGCTGGGCGCACCGCGCAACGACCTCGAGCTCGATCTCGAGTTCGAGGAGAGCTACGACGACTACGCGGACGGGGTCGTGCTCGATTCCTCGGGGAACGGCCGACACGGCTCGGTGTTCAACTACGGGACCCCGGGGATGGGGGGTCGGCCGGAGACGGGGCAGTCGCTGCGGCTCAACCATGACCTGCTGCTCGATGCGCGCTTCCCGAAGGTCGCCTCTTTCCAGGTGCCCTCGACCGCGACCGGGGGGACGCCGTGGCCCTCGGGGCTCTATGCGGTCCAGGCCGTCTCCTTCCAGGATGATGGGAGCGGCCAGCCCGCGCCGGACACCGAGTTCAACCAGGAGAACCAGGAACGCAACCACTGGGCGGCCTTCGTGGTCCGGCCCGAGCCGACCCAGAAGGCGCAGATCGCGGTGATCGTGCCGACGAACACCTGGGCGGCCTACAACGTCTGGCCGAGCCGCGAGCCCGACCCGATCGAGGTCACGGCGCGCGGGTTGACCCAGCGGACGAAGGACGGGATCTACCAGCCCCAGGGGAGCAACGGCACCTACGAGCACAAGGGCGATGGGGAATCGCGTGGCCATTTCATCTCCTGGCAGCGCGTGAACCTGCAGGCGAGCCCGGTGCCGCGCTTCGACGATTCCGCGATGTTGCCGAGCGGAGAGGCCTTCCCCCAGGTCGGCTATGAGTTCGCTTCCCTCGAGGTCTGCATGTTCGATTGGTTGGAGGCCGCTCGCTCCGGCGCACTCTCCACGAGCTTCAACGGGGGAAGCGGCATCACCTTCGACGCGTACTGCGACGCGGACCTCGCGCTCGGGCGCGTCACGCTCACGGGCTACGACGCGGTGCTCCTGATGGGGCAGCCCGAGTACTACTCCGCCGAGATGCTGCGCCAGCTCCTCGCCTACATGGACGGCACGGCGACGAGTCCCGGCGGCAATCTGCTCTGCGTGGCAGGAAACGCGATCGGGCAACGCTGTGAAGTGGGGAGCATCCGCACCACGTCCTCCGGCGTGCAGGCGAGCTCGCGCAACATCCTCGTCGAGACGCGCAAGTGGCCGAACATCAAGCCGATGCTGGGCCTGCGCGACGGCTACAGCTTCATCGCGCAGGACCCGAGCTTTCCCCAGCTCGGGCTGTGGCGACTGGTGGCAGCGACCGCGGACTACAACGGGCGCTTCACGCCTCCTTCGTGGTTCTATCCACCCGCGTGGATCGGCGGGGGAACGATCGAAGCGGCGGACTACATCCTCGGGACGCGCACGCACCTGAGCGGGATGGGGGAATCGATCACGTTCGAATCGCTCGACGATTACGGGACCTTCCAGATTCCCCCGGCCGCGTACACCCACTGGTTGTGGGGAGGCTCGGACCCCACCGGAAACAACGGTCTGCTCTCCTCGCTCGGCAAGATCGTCGGCAAGAAGGCGGACGGCTTCCTGGATCCGAACGACCCCCTGTTCGCGCCGCCCTCTCCTCCGGGAAACATCCCGCAGCTCCCCTTCGTGGCACCCGGTGGCGAGTTCACGATCCTCGCGTCCGGCACACGCTTCTCGCGGGGTTCCCTCGTCATCCCCCCGCGCATGGATCCGGTCCAACCGCGCGGTCCGGACCGACGTTCCTGGGCCTACCTCGTCGACCCCGAGTGCGGCCTCGACCCCGAATCCCTCACCCCCCTCCAGCGGCCGACCGGCACGAACTGCGACCCCTGCCTGCGCGTGATTCCCCCGGTGCCGAAC
This sequence comes from Planctomycetota bacterium, assembly GCA_011053145.1. Taxonomy (GTDB): domain Bacteria; phylum Planctomycetota; class UBA1135; order UBA1135; genus DRLC01. The sequence goes on from DRLC01000082.1 coordinate 12,081, forward strand.
CTCCCGCCCACCACGACCTGGATCCAGTGCAACGGCATCAGCGTGCCCGCCCCAAGCTCCGAGGGCCGCGGCCAGATCATCTACTACGAGCACCGCGGCGGCGGCAAGGTCCTCACGATCGGCTCGGTCCAAGCCTCGCGCGGCCTGCGCCCCTCCCGGCAGGGCTACAGCGTCCTCAGCGACCTACTGATCCGTGCGCTGGACTGCTTTGTGTACGGGAACTGCCCGTAGGGGCCAGGATCGGCGATGCGTGAGCGGGCTCTGGCAGCCTTCGCGAGTCCCCCGCCGCCCCTGTGCAACCCGGGACATGGGTAACACTTCTGTCCGGGGACATGGGTGACACTTTCACATCCTGAGTCCCTGGCGGTGTGGTTTTCTGCCATTGCCGCGGTTAGGAAAAGAGTTCCCGAAACCTCGGCGAGAATCGCCGGTTTCGGGTGCCATGGCCGATCGAAGCCGAATAGGGGCCCGGGATCCGGGTGTGGAGGGGATGCTCGCGTTCCAGCGGGGGGACGAGGGAGCGTTCGACGCGCTCGTCGAGCGTTACTCCGGCCAGGTCTGGGCGTTGATCACGCGGTTTCTGGGTCCTGTCGCGGTCCGGGAGGACCTCGTGCAGGAGGTGTTCCTGCGGGTCCTGCGCTCGCGGGAGCGCTATCGCCCGACGGCGCGCTTTTCGACCTGGCTCTATCGCATCGTGTTCAACCTCTGCGTCCACGAGCGGGAACGTCGCAGTGGGAGTGAGGTGTCTCTCGAAGCGAGCGCCGAGGAGGAGGGGCACGGCGGGTTCGATCGCGCAGACGACTCGGTCCGCGCTCCGTTCGAGGAGATGGAGCAGCGGGACCTGATCGAGGCCGTTCGGGCCGCGATCGCCGCGCTCCCCGACCGCCAACGCATGGCCCTCGTGCTCGCGCGCTATGAGGAGATGAGTTTCGCGGAGATCGCCGAGGTGCTCGATTCGAGCGAGCCCGCGATCAAGTCGCTCGTCCACCGCGCCCGTGAAAACCTGCGCGTGAGCCTCGCCCCCTATCTCGCGGAGGAGACGGCATGAAGAGCGACTGCCGACGATTCAGGAGCCTTCTGGCGGAGGTGCTCGAGGAGCGCGCGCCCCTGCTCGAGCTGGGGTGGCACGAGCATCTGTTCGCCTGCGAGGACTGCCGCGGGCTCCTCGCCGCGGAGGAAGCGCTCGACACCGTGCTGGCTTCCCTCCCCGAGCCGAGCCTGCCCGCCGAACTCGCGAGGCGCGTGCTCGAGCGGCTGGCCCCGTACAGGACCGCGTCGGGCGGCTCCGACCCGCTCGATCCGCTGCTCGACCTCGACGCGCCGCCGCAGGTGCCCGACGGGCTCGCCGAGCGCATCCTCGCCGGCCTTTCATCCGACCGTGCCGTCTCCCGCGCTGGCGCCGTGTCCCTCGATGGTCTCCTGGGCGCCGTCCCCGAACCGGTCGCGCCGAAGGGCCTGTCCGAGCGCATCCTCGCCGGCCTCGAGCCTGAGCGCTCCGCGCATTCCGCGCCGCGCGGGCGTCTCCTCGCGCTCCGACGCGCCGCCGTGCCCGTCCTCCTCGCCACCGCGGCGGTCGTGGCGTTCGTTCTGTACCTCGGCGGACGGGGCGGGCGCGTCGGCGTTCCCGACGAAGGCGCCCGGGAGGATCGTCTGGCACGCGGCCCCTCCACGGTTCCGTCGCCCGATCCGATCTCTCCCGAGGAAGCGCTCCACCCGACCGAGC